>MGPL01000022.1:0-1900 GCA_001797415.1 Deltaproteobacteria bacterium GWA2_55_10 | reverse complement strand
TCGCCTATGACAAGGTCTGTAAAGCCGCTTGCCTGCGTAAAATCGTGCCCCTTGCTCAAGTCATCTTCAAAGAGGCCTCCTGAAGAAAGGAAATCCAGGTCAACGGAGCCGGTATCCTCTTTCTTCTCTTCAAACTCCTCGGGCGCGCTCAGAAAGTCCCCGGCAGACCATATATCGGATGCGTCGAGGTCAGGCGATGCTGCCTGCGTGGCCGCGCTTGCAGCCAACGGGGCCTCAGCCGCGGAGGCCGATTCGGAACGTGAAAGGAGCTCCCTCACTTTATCAAGAAGCTCCTGAGACTCGAACGGCTTTACGATACTCTCGTCGGCCCCGGCCCTCATTGCCTCGTCCTTGTTCAATGGTTCGAAGGTACCCGCAAGAAGCAGCACTGGCACGCCCTTCAGGGCAGGGTCCTCCTTCACGGCCCGGCAGACCTCGTAACCGGTCTTGCCCGGCATGGCTACATCGGCAATGATAAGGTCCGGCCGCGCTTCCCTGGCCTTTTTCAGAGCGGTTTCTCCGTCCCCGGTTACCACGAGCTCGTAATCCTCAGCGGCGAAAGTTATCGAGATGACCTTCTGGATGGTTATGGAATCATCTGCCAGAAGTATCCTTTTTGCCATCACAGGCCCCCTTTTCTGCTATGGGTATTCATTCCAGAACTTACCCCTTGCGTCCCGAAAAGTCAAGGTATATTTGGGAGTTACGGCATCAGGATGTGACTAAAATCACAACGGCAACATGATGCCGTAACCCTTTAAGTTCTTCGGCCGTTCCATGAAAATATTAAGGATATTATGAAAGGATGGGGCTGAGCGTTTCAAAAGACAAGATCTATGTCCCATATCCTCATGTGATTAAGATAGCCTGTCAGGACAGGTTCGGCAAATAGGGCGGTGGCAGGTTTTCAGAGACTACGGTCGAATCGGCTCACGAGGCGTTCAGGAATATGCGGTAATTTTCAGCGCAATCGGGATGGATAACGAACGGCAGCGCGCCCCATTCGTTCGAATAGAAACCTGCGCCGCAGGCATGATTCATGACATTGAGCAATCTCGGCTTTACCCCTATCTCGTCGATCTGGTAGAAGGACTCCTGGAGGTATTTTTTTCCGATGTTCGTATTGTTGCTCGGGATTACTATGAGATCCCCTTCACCGGCCATGCTGCTGAAGACAAGCTGCCTGCCCCCGAGCCCATACATGTAGTACTGAAGGCCCCAGTGCCCCCGGTACCAGACGGCCTTCTTTCCCTGCTGGGAATAGGTCTCAAAGATCCTCTTTGAGACCTCGCGCGCGCTGTTAGCGTGCAGGTAATCGGCCCTTGCGACCATGAAGGATACGGCAAAAGAAAGAATTAACGGTACGTATAACGTCGCCGCACGCGACTTGCCTTCCGCGTCCCTCATTATAAGGATGGAAACCGCAGGGACCAGGGCCAGCAAGGACCTGGCGTTTATGGTCCAGTTCATATACACGGCAAAGACGAGGGTGCCTGCTACCCAGAGCGCAAGGAGCGCTGATTCTGCGTTTCTCCTCTTTATCAGGTCGCCTGCCACGAGCGCGATAATGCCCGCTCCGGCGGAGGCGTAGAGAGCAAGCTGTGGAACGTACCACCATCCGTATTTCTGGATGATATCGGCGCTGCCCAGGGTCCCTTTCCAGTAGACGTAAAAGGCGCCGAGGACGGAGAGGGCGGCCCCGGCCGCAACCGCCCTGCGGCCCCGGATGGAGGGCAGGAAGAAAAGGGCCGTAATAGTGCATCCGCCCGCAAAGGCAAGACCGACGAAAGCCTTTCCAAACGCGTCAATGCCGCTGCTTTTGCTCCTGAACCCGGTCGCGTAGGCGGATGCGTCCAGGAGAAGCCCCCTTCCGTACAAGGAATCGGTATACACATGATAC
>MGPL01000021.1:7780-8426 GCA_001797415.1 Deltaproteobacteria bacterium GWA2_55_10 | reverse complement strand
TGCCACCCGAATGTGGTGAAGGCCATACAGCAGCAGGCCGAGAAGCTGATACACGTATCGAACCTTTATCATATAGAGACACAGTCGGAACTGGCTAAGCTCCTTACAGACAACTCGTTTGCCGACAGGGTATTCTTCTGCAACTCGGGAGCTGAGGCGAACGAGGCGGCCTTGAAGCTCGCCAGGAAGTTCTTCAGCAACAAGGGCGAGAGCCGTTACCAGATAATCACGATGGAGCAGTCCTTTCACGGGCGCACATTCGCCGCGCTTGCCGCCACTGGACAGAAGAAGTACCAGGCCGGTTTCGAGCCGCTATTGGAGAGGTTCGTCTATGTGCCGTTCAACGACATAGAGTCCGCCAAAAGGGCTGTGAACAGCACGACCGCCGCCGTGATGGTCGAGCCCATACAGGGCGAGGGCGGGGTCAATGTGCCATCTGAGAGCTATCTAAGGGAGTTGAAGGAAGTCTGCAAGAAGGCGGGCGCTCTCCTCATATTCGACGAGGTGCAGGTCGGAGTCGGCCGAACAGGCACGCTATTCGCCTATGAGAACTATGGCGTGGCCCCCGATATAATGACCCTTGCGAAGGGCCTTGCGGGCGGGGTCGCCATAGGCGCGATGCTCTCTACGGAAGAGATCATGTCTG
>MGPL01000021.1:430-7760 GCA_001797415.1 Deltaproteobacteria bacterium GWA2_55_10 | reverse complement strand
GCGTCGACCTTCGGCGGAAACCCGCTTGCAACTGCGGCAGGCATTGCCGCGTTAAAGACGATCATCAATGAAGGTATTCTTGATAACTGCAGGAAGTCCGGCGCGTACCTTACTGAGCGGCTTAACGGTCTCAAGGCAAAGTACGCCTTCATAAAAGAGGTCAGGGGCAAGGGCCTCATCATCGGTATGGAACTGGCCGAGGACATAAAGGGCGGCGATATCGTCAAGGAATGTCTTGCCAAAGGCCTTCTCATAAACTGCGTTGGCGACAAGGTGCTGCGCTTTATCCCGGCGCTGGTCGTGACCGAGAAGGAAGTGGACGAGATGCTCGGCATCCTCGAGCCGCTTTTGGCTCAGGCCGGGGCGCAGGCAAAGGTATAAATCTCAGATAGAAGGAATCTCAATGCACCTCCTTACAATTTCCGACCTTGCTAAAAATGACATCGACCATCTGCTCGATACTGCCGCCACCCTGAAGGCGCGGCACAAGAAGGGCATACCGCACAACCCTTTGAGGGGCAGGACGCTCGGGCTCATATTCGAGAAGTCGTCGACCAGGACGCGCGTATCCTTTGAGACCGCGATGTACCAGCTCGGCGGTGACGCCATATTCATAAGCCAACGGGATTCGCAGATTGGCCGCGGCGAGCCCATAAAGGACACCGCGCGCGTGATGTCGAGGTATGTCGACGCCATCGTCATAAGGACCTTCGGACACGGGATAATAGAGGAGTACGCGAAGTATTCTACCATCCCCGTGATAAACGGCCTTACCGACACGCACCACCCATGCCAGGTGTTGGCGGATATCCTCACTATCGTCGAGAAGAAGGGCGGATACAAGGGCATGAAGGTCTGCTGGATAGGCGACGGCAACAACATGGCCAACTCATGGATAGAGGCTGCGATGGTATTGGGCTTTGAGCTTACGCTCGCCTGCCCGAAGGGTTTTTGGCCGGATGAGATGATATTGAAGAAGGCCGTTGCCGCCAATCCGAAGATACGCGTCATCGAGAGCGTCGAAGATGCTGCCCGTGGCGCGGACGTGCTCAACACCGACGTATGGGCCAGCATGGGGCAGGAGGAAGAGGCTCTTGAGAGGAGAAAGGCCTTCAAGGGTTATCAGATAAATTCAAAGTTGCTCGGCCTTGCGAAAAAAGACGCGATAGTCATGCACTGCCTTCCTGCGCACAGGGAAGAGGAGATAACCGAAGAGGTGCTCGAAGGGCCGAACTCGGTCGTCTGGGACGAGGCAGAGAACAGGCTTCACATACAGAAGGCGATACTTGAATGGCTTCTGGTCGAAGGCGCTACCAGATAAAGGATGAAGGAGAAGGAGCAGAAGATGGCAAAGGGTGTAAAAAGGGTCGTTCTCGCCTATTCCGGGGGGCTTGATACCTCGGTCATAATGAAGTGGTTGATCGAGACCTACGGGTGCGAGGTCATCGCCTTTTCAGCCGATATCGGACAGGGGCACGTCGAGATAGACGGCATAAGGAAAAAGGCATTTGCAACAGGCGCGAAGAAGGTCTTTATAAAAGACCTTAGAGAGGAATTCGTAACTGACTTCGTATTCCCCATGCTCAGGGCCTCGTCCGTTTATGAAGGAACCTACCTCCTCGGCACATCGATAGCGAGGCCCCTTATAGCCAAAGCCCAGATGGAGATTGCGGCAAAGGAGAGGGCTGACGCCGTATCCCACGGCGCGACCGGCAAGGGCAACGACCAGGTAAGGTTCGAGCTTGCGTACTATGCCATGAACCCGCACATCAGGGTCGTCGCGCCCTGGAGGGAGTGGGATATGAAGGGCAGGGCAGACCTCGTGGCCTATGCCAAAAGACACGGCATCCCGGTCCCTGTCACCAAGAAGAAGCCCTACAGCTCTGACAGGAACCTCTTCCATATAAGCTTCGAAGGCGGCATACTCGAAGACCCCTGGGCAGAGCCGCCGGAAAGCATGTACACGCTTAGCGTCTCTCCTGAGAGGGCGCCTGCGAAGGCCACCTATGTCGAGATAGGCTTCCAGAACGGCAACCCGGTATCGGTCAATGGAAAGAGGCTCTCCCCGGCAAAGCTCCTTGCCCTCCTGAACGAAATTGGCGGAGCCAACGGCGTGGGCAGGGTCGACATGGTCGAGAACCGCTATGTGGGCATGAAGTCCAGGGGCGTATACGAGACCCCGGGCGGCACGATACTCCACGGCGCGAGAAGGGCCGTTGAGTCGCTCACGATGGACAGGGAACTGCTGCACCTGCGCGACAGCCTCTCGCAGAGGTACGCGACCCTCGTATATAACGGTTACTGGTTCTCGCCTGAGAGGAATGCCCTGCAGTCCCTCATAGACGAAGCCACATCCGGCGTAACGGGTGTCGCCAGGATGAAGCTCTATAAGGGCAGCGTCGCGGTCGTCGGCAGGAAGGCCGAGCAGTCGCTCTATCACCCTGATTTTGCCACCTTCGAGGAAGACACGGTCTATGACCAGAAGGACGCCGAAGGTTTCATCAAGATAAATGCCCTGAGGCTCAAGATAAAGTCCATGATAGACAGGGCTGCCTCATCGAAAGCCAGGCCGAAGGCAAAAGCAAAGGCAAAGAAGGTTAAAAGAGGTGCTGCGGTGCTGAAGGCCGCGGCAGTATCAGCCAAAGGAGGCAGGCGTTGAAGCTCTGCAGGTTCCTGGCTTCTGAAAAGGTCCATTACGGCATAATCGAAGGCGAGAGCGTCTTTGAGATAAGCGATGACCCCTTTTCAGGCAGTTTTGCCGGAAGCGTAAAGAAGTCCGGGCAGCGCGCCTTGACCGATGTAAAGCTCCTGGCTCCAGCCGCGCCCTCGAAGATAATCGCCATCGGACTCAACTACAAGGCGCATGCCGCCGAGTTCGGCAAGCCTCTTCCCGAGGAGCCGATGATATTCATGAAGCCATCGACCGCGGTCATAGGGCCGGATGACCAGGTCATATATCCGGCACACATGTCTCACAGGGTCGATTTCGAGGGCGAGCTCGCCGTCGTGATCGGCAGGACCGCGAAAGAGGTCTCGTCAAGGGACGCCAGGGACTATATCCTGGGCTATACCTGCGCCAACGACGTAACGGCCCGCGACCTGCAAGGCAAGGACATACAGTACACGAGGGCAAAGGGCTTCGATACCTTTGCCCCGCTTGGGCCTTGCATTGCGACGGATATCGACCCCCTCGATGTCACGATTCAGACCTGGCTTAATGGAGATCTCAGGCAGAATACATCTACAAAAGACATGATCTTCAATGTCTACGAGCTCGTGAGCTTCGTCTCTCATGTAATGACCCTGCTGCCCGGCGATGTCATCTCTACCGGCACGCCCCCAGGCGTCGGCAAGATGAGGCCCAGGGATGTGGTCGAGGTCAGGATAGAGGGGATAGGCTCTCTCAGGAACACCATTGCAGAAGGAAAAGCCTTTCGCAAGATCTGGTCACATTCTTAACAGGGCATTGAAATCTGCTTTTTAATCGCCAGATGGCCGATTTAAACATCCTTGGTCTTGCGCCGGAAGGCGTTTTGATTTATTATACCGGGTCTACCAGTAGGAACAAGGAGGCAGTGAACCACGATGTCTGAGGATTTCATCCAGGGTCTTTTTGCGGAGAGGATCGGCGGCAAGCTCTTCGGAAAGAGCCAGAAGATCTATAAGTTCGAGAAGATAAAGAGGGCAAAGGCAGAGGCCAAGAAGCAGAGCCCCAATACCGAGCTCCTTGATTTCGGCGTAGGTGAGCCGGATGAGATGGCGTTCCCGCCTGTCGTCGAGGCGTTGAAGCTGGAGTGCGCGAAGCCAGAGAACAGGGGCTATTCCGATAACGGCATATCTGAATTGAAAGATGCTGCGGCAAGGTACATTGAGAAGGTCTACGGCGTTGCCGGCATCGACTCGGTGAAGGAGATAATCCATTCCATCGGCTCCAAGCCCGCGCTTGCAATGCTGCCGGACGCCTTTATCAACCCCGGCGACGGCGTGCTAATGACGGTCCCCGGTTATCCCATCCTCGCGACCCACACCGAGTGGAACGGCGGCCGGGTGGTGATGCTCCCTCTTAAAGAAGAGAACAATTTCCTGCCCGACCTCGATGCCCTGACCCCTGCGGACTTGAAAGGCATCAAGCTCCTCTACCTCAATTACCCGAACAACCCCACGGGCGCAACGGCCACCCCGGAATTCTTCGAGAAGGTCGTCGCGTTCGCCAAAAAGAATAACATAATCGTCGTGCACGACGCGGCCTACGCCGCGCTCTCGTTCGAATCCAAGCCCCTGAGCTTCCTCTCTGTCGACGGCGCAAAGGATGTAGGCGTAGAGATACACTCCTTCTCAAAGGCCTTCAACATGACCGGCTGGAGGCTCGCCTTCGTCGCCGGAAACGAGAAGGTCGTCTCAGCCTACGGCCATGTGAAGGACAACTACGACTCAGGCCAGTTCATTGCAATACAGAAGGCGGGCATCTATGCCCTGGACCACCCTGAGATAACCGAGAAGATATCCGAGAAGTACAAGAGAAGGCTGAAGCTCATGGTCGAAGCCCTCAACTCCTGCGGCTTCTCCGCCACCATGCCAAAAGGTTCCTTCTACCTCTATGTCGGCGCGCCGAAATCGGCGAAGAAGACCAATGCCGTATTCAACTCCTCGGAGGACGTCTCCGAGTACCTCATTAAAGAGGCGCACATCTCGACCGTGCCCTGGGACGACGTGGGCCAGTACCTGCGCTTCTCGGCCACCTTCATCGCCAAGAACAAGGACGAAGAGTACAGGGTAATAGAGGAGATGAAAAAGAGACTTAAAGGCCTGGAATTGGTCTTTTAACTATGCCATTGCACGGCGACTTGACCGGGCCTGGCCGCTAATCAAAGAGCGGTTCAGGCCTTTTATATTTGAGCAGCCTGAAATAACCTCGTGATTTTAGGCAATCTGTTAGAATCTGGGATACGTTTGGCAGACAGGGTATTCATAGGCATCGGTTCCAACCTTGGTGACAGGGAGGGGAACCTGAGTGAGGCCATCCGGCTGGCGGAGGATGGCAAAGGGCTCTCTGTCGTGCGGGTTAGCTCTTTTTACGAGTCAGAGGCGTGGGGCGTGGCACGTCAGCCGAGGTTTGTGAACGCTGTCTTTGAGGCGCGTACAGTCCTTGGCCCGAGAGAGCTTCTCGGATATCTGAAGGGGATTGAGGCAAAGATGGGCAGGTTGCCGACTGAGCGCTGGGGTCCCCGACTCATAGACATGGATATCATCTTCTATGGAGACAGGGTCATAAAGGAAGCGGATTTCGAGGTGCCGCACCCCAGGGCGCAGGAGCGTTCTTTTGTGATGGCGCCGCTCTCCGAGATTGCGCCTGATCTGGTGCACCCTGTCTTGAGACTGAAAGTCTCGGAGATAGCCCGGCGGATCGACAAGACGGGCCTCAAGAGGATAGGCGATTGAAGAACGTAATCATTCTTCTGATAATCTTTTTCCTTATAAGGGCTTTGAGAAAGAGCCTCGTTGCAAGGCGGGAGCGCAAGCAGAGGATAGCCGGACAGCAGGCGAACTATCAGAAAAGGGAGCCGTCGGCAAAGGGCGAGAGCGAGGAGATGGTGCTCGATCAGGTCTGCGGCAGCTATGTGCCCGTTAGCGCTGCGATAGTGTCGGAATCAGCAGGCAGAAGGGCCTATTTCTGCTCCGAGGAGTGCCGGGATAAAGCCGGGTCGTCGTCATAGAAAGCCCGCTTGAATTAAGTTGACGCGGGGCAAGTTGCTTGTTATCCTGATTTTTTGGAATCCAGGGCAAGTTTGACTGGAACTGCCTGTTTTAAAAAGAGTTTTGACTTACATAAAAATTACGAGGACCTTTCAAGGAGGGCACTATGGACTGGGGAATGAGTAATCGTCTCTCGAGGATAATACGCCCGGAGACAGGCCGCACCGTCATGCTTGCCGTTGACCACGGATATTTTCTCGGGCCCACGAGCGGGCTTGAGGAGCCTGCGAAGACCATAGCCCCTCTTGTCGGATACGCGGATTGCCTGATGCTCACCCGCGGAATACTCCGTGCCTGCGTCGACCCGAGCGTGAATGTGCCCATAATGCTCAGAGTCTCCGGCGGCAGGAGCATACTCGGCGAGCTCTCCGATGAGGGCACGACCGTGTCGATAAGGGATGCAATGAGGATGAACGTATCAGGCGTGGCGATGTCAATTTTCGTCGGCGCGGAGCTTGAAAGGAAATCCCTCCTGGGCCTGGCTGACCTCATAAACGAGGCAGAGGAGTTCGGCATCCCGGTGCTCGCGGTCACTGCCGTCGGCAAGGAGATGAACAGGGACGCGAGGTACCTTAGCCTTGCGTGCAGAATAGCGGCCGAGCTTGGCGCGCATATCGTGAAGACCTACTACTGCGACGAGTTCGAGAAGGTCGTAAAGAGCTGCCCGGTGCCCGTCGTCATAGCCGGCGGCAAGAAGATTCCAGAGAGGGAAGCTATCGATCTGTCATATAACGCCATAACCAGGGGCGCCGCGGGCGTTGACATGGGCAGGAACATATTCCAGTCAGATCACCCGGTGGCAATGATAAAGACCGTGAGGGAGATAGTCCACAAGGACCTCACGCCTGACAAGGCATGGGACCTCTTCAACACACTTGCGAACGAGAAGAAGGCTAAGGTCTAACAGGATGTTGAAAAAGTCCATCCATGGCCTTTTCAACAACGGCTTGTCCGAAGTGAATTCGGCCAAGCCTCACAAATTTGCTCGACTTTCAAGTCTCGCAATTTGGCAATCCATCCCTGGATTGCCAAGCAGGTTGTTTTTTCAACAACCTGCTAACCGTCAGGAGCTTGGATCTTGAGGGCAGCTGTCTACTATAATAATAAAGATGTCAGGGTCGAGGATAGGCCAAGGCCATCCATCGGGCCTGGCGAGGCGCTCGTCAAGATTGAAGCGAGCGGCATCTGCGGCAGCGACGTAATGGAGTGGTACAGGATTAAGAAGGCCCCTATCGTGCTCGGCCATGAGATAGCAGGCACGATAGTCGAGACAGGCGCGGGCGTTACACGCTTCAAGGCAGGGGAGAGGGTGACGGTAGCGCACCATGTGCCTTGCAATACCTGCAAATACTGCCTTGCCGGGAACCACTCCGTATGCGATACGCTCCGCACGACGAATTTCGACCCGGGCGGGTTCTGCGAGTTCGTGAGGGTGCCTGCAATAAATGTCGACAGGGGCACGTTCATCCTTCCCGATAACGTCAGCTTCGAGGAGGGCACATTCGTGGAGCCCCTCGGCTGCGTTGTCCGGGCATTCCGCATGGCGCGATTCTCTCCTGGCATGAGCGTCCTTGTA
>MGPL01000021.1:0-300 GCA_001797415.1 Deltaproteobacteria bacterium GWA2_55_10 | reverse complement strand
TCCGCGCTGATTCGGATGTACCCGGAAGCGTAAAGGCAGCCTTAGGCTCTTTTGCAGACCTTGTCATTATATGCGCTGCAAGCGACTCGGCCATAAGCCAGGGCTTAAAGAGCGTTGACAGGGGCGGCACAGTGATACTCTTCGCGCCCAAGGAGCCGGGAGCGACCTATCCCATGCCGCTCTTTGACCTGTGGAGGGACAACATCACGATAATCAACTCCTATGCCTCCCCCCCGTACGATACTCAGGTCGCGCTCGACCTTATAGCGTCGGGCAGGGTGGCGGTGACAGATATGGTCT
>MGPL01000020.1 GCA_001797415.1 Deltaproteobacteria bacterium GWA2_55_10 | reverse complement strand
AACTTTTTCAGGGTAGGCTGATGCAACTATCGCAACGGACTGTCCCTTTTTTACCTTGGGGACATCGGCCTCAGGAACGTCTGCGATGACCCAGAGATTAGAGAGGTTCGCCACCGTAAAAAGAGGCTTTATTGGCTCCACTACCTCGCCGAGCGTAAGATGCCTTTCTATGACCGCGCCTGAGATCGGCGAATATATGGCGACCCTCGAATTGATGGTATGTTCCTTGCCTATCGCTGACAATTCCTTTTCAGTCATCCCAAGCAGATGAAGCTTGTCTTCCGCCGCCTTCAATTCCGTTTTCGCCGAAAGGTACTCACCCTCGCGCCTCTGGAATTCACCTGTTGATATGACCTTGCCCTCAAGGACTATCTTTGCCCGCTCGAATGACTTCTCCGCTATCTCGTAGGCCGTTTTTGCCTTGAGGTACTGGCTCTGCGCCTCTCCAAGCTCGGGACTGTCGATTATCGCGAGCGGCTGTCCCTTTTTCACATAGTCACCGGCATTCGCGAACACCTCGACCGCCCTCCCAGGTATCCTCGGGCCGACATGGGCAAGCGCTGTCTCATTCACGGATACCTTTCCGGTAAAGGAATACTCCACACTGACGGGCCTCAAGGAGAGTGCCTCGGTTTTTATGCCAGCGCTCTCAACAGCTTCGGGGCTCAGGGCTATGACACCTGGACGCTCGCCTTCATGCTTGCCAGCTTCCTCGGCATGGCTATCCCCTTGCCCGGCTTCCTTTTTCGGTTCCTCTGATTTTCCGCATCCTAAAAAGAAAACCAAAGCGAACAGGACAAATAAAGTTTTCCTGAAAACCATTAAAATCTCCTCCATACTTTCATTTCGTTTTATTGCGGCAGGCCGCCTGCCACCCTCTCAAGCGCCGCCAGGGACGATTCAAGCTCGAACAGCGATTGGTAATATTCGACAAAGGTCGACTGATATACTCTCTGGGTATCAAGGTACTCGAGAAGCCCGGACTCACCGTGCCTGTATGAGAACTCCGCTATCCTTAGCGCCTCCTGAGCCTCGTTCAGGAGCCCCTTGTCAAAGACCTCTATCTGCTCAATGGCAGTCGTATAGTTCTGGTATTCTTCGGTTATGGACTTTGCCAGTTCCACCTTTGTCCTGTAGACTTCAGCTTCTGCCCTTGTTTTCCCGGCGGAAGCCGCCGCTATCTCCCCTTTCCTCTGGTACCAGAAAGGGATGGGTACGGACAGGCCGACCCCGTATGAGTCCTTGTCAAACTCTTTGCTGAAAAAGCCTCTCAGAGTCACATCAGGGAAGACTGATGCTCGCTCCGTTTCGAGCGAATAGCCCTTTGCCTCGGCGTCCTTTTTCGCCTTCAAGACAAGCGGGTGCTTCTCCAGAGCGACCGACAAAAGCGCCTGAAGCTCGTACTTCTTTTCAGGCGACCTGAACACCCCCTCCACATCAAAATCGCCTTTAATGGCATTGCCTAAAAGCCCGTTCAAAACCGCCTTTGAAACGGCGATTGCGTTACCAGCCCTCTTCAATTCCTTGTCCGCCCTGAGCGCCTCAACCTTTGCCTTTATCAACTCGAACTCAGGCGCCTCCCCTGCCTTTACCTTGAGTTCTACGGTCTTGAGGAGTTCACCGGTTATCCTTGAATTCTCCCCGGCTGTCTCCAGAATCTTTTTGTCCGCCAAAAGCCTGAAAAAAGCCCTTTTGACCTCAGCGCGTATCTGGAGGCGGAAATCGTCCAGTTCATTTTCAGTGGCTTCAACGGAGGCCTTCGCGGCCTGTTTTCTGAAATGCCTCTTGGAAGGCCACTCAATCGCCTGGCCGATGCCAAGGGAGTACTCGCCTTTCGATTCCCCTGTCTCGATGGATTTGCCTCTGCCCACCTCGAATTCGACTTCAGGGTTGGGATAGGCACCAGCCGAGACGGCCTCTCCCCTGCTCGCCTCGATGTTGGCCCTGAAGACCGCGGCTGCCGGGTTCGCTTCAGTTGCCATGGAAAGCAGGGCGTCCAGAGTAAAGACTTTCTTTTCCTCAGCGGTCACAAACCCGGGAATTAGAAAAATCATGAAAAAAAAGACAACAGAAACGGATGGTCTAAATCCTTTCAACGGACAAGCCTCCCTGCGTTTTTTAGATACAGAATTTTCGCCGTAAAAAGATTACGGAAATACAACAGGAGATAGAGCATACGGCTTGGCCTTCAGGCCAGGCCTGGCTTATCGCTGTGTATCAGAGTGGGTTTTAGATAAGGACTTTGGGTGGCTGAAAGATGTCTGCAGATATTTTCTTGAGAGATAAATCGGCGGCGGCAAATAAGGATAAGGAGATTGTTTGAACAGAGCTTACTTCAGTGGATGGGGTGTTCGTGAAGCTCAGGTGGCAGGGGCAATGGCACTCGTCGAGAATGCCTGAAGGGGAATAAGAGCGCTTTCCATCATCAAGGTCAGCAGCTACAAACTGTACACTGCCCTGTATTCCAGGGACGCTCCGAGGCAAATCTTCTCCAACACAAGCAAGGTCAGTCACCTGCAATGTGAAGACGATCAGGAGGAGAAAACCTATGAATTTACCGATACGGGTCATTTTTAGAACTGTCCTATACATTCCAATATACCTTTTTCTCAGGAGCCGTCAACAAAATTCTTGAATAACCTGTTATTGACAAGAGCGGCGTTTTATCTGTGAGGACTTGACAAAATTATTGAAAACATGTGATAAATTACAAATGTACTTAAAAAAGCAGTGAGGGAAGTAATTGAAGAATGAGGTTTGGGAAATTGTACTAATTTTGTATTCGAATTGGCGGCAGTCCTAAGACTCCAGAGACTCTAAAGACTACAAAGAATGCCACCAAACCCCCTATTATATAAGGCAAAACGGGAAATCAAGCCGAATATCAGGGAGTTGCGTTTTTGGGCTTAATTGCCCTCAAAATCCCGTACCCGCAAGGGTGTGTGGGTTCGATTCCCACCTCCGGCACCAATTTTTTCTCTTTAAAGTTAACGAGTTATTCTCAACCCATTTCTTCCCGCGCGGGATTTTTTATGCCGTGCACTTTCCCTGTCAGGCAACTTGCTCTCACCTATTGCTATTGAGCAGCCTAATTCGAAGCCTTTCTATGTCGTTCTCGAACACAATATTTTTCCTCTCGAAAACTATTAGACCATCTTCGCCAAAAACAATACACAAACGCCGAGAACCAGATTAAGCCTTACCAGAGCAAGCGAAAGCTTCTGAAGGGATGCTTTCTTTGCCGGCACTGACTTTGCTATCTTCGGGGCCAGAAGAAGGCCTCTGTAAAAATGGATAGCTATCATAGTTACGGCCAGCGCCGACTTAAAATAAAATGGCGCACTCATATAAGAGCCTTTGTGCAGGAACGATAAAAAGACCCCAGTTATGACGAGAAGCAAAATACTGTAATTCGCGAAAGGCGTAAATCTTTTTGAGATCACACCCATGATTTTACCTGCTTCTGTTCCCATGACCTCTTTTGAAGCCGGGATAGCTACAAACAGGATAAATATTATCCCGCCTATCCAGAGAACTGCCGAAACAAGATGCAGAAAAACGATGGAATTCAAAGCAAAATCAAACATAACTCCCTCCTGTTTTTTTTGGCCGCCCCTGGTGGAAGCAGCCGTCAATTAATTTAAGTATATAAGCATACTCTTATATTCAAGGCCCAAAAAAAGACCGCTACTTCTTCCCGGCGGCATTCCCGCTTTGACAGCCGCAGGAACATAATCTGTTCAGGCGCTGCCTGCACATCTCCAGGGCCTCCCTGTCGAGCGAATAATAGACCCAGTAGCCCCTGCGCTCATCGTTTACGAGGCCGGAAGACTTAAGCACCCTGAGGTGCTGCGAAACCGCGGACTGAGATATGCCGATGGCCTCGGCAATGGCATTAACGCTCATAGGCTCCTTTTTGAGGAGCTCGATGATGTCGACCCTTCTGTCTACCGACAGTATCTTGAATAAGTAGGCTGCGTTTTTCATAAGTATTTAAGCAGCTACTAATATACTCCGACCAGTCCTGCTTGTCAATCGCTGTCTTGACATTTCCATGTGAATACATTATTTTATTAATTAAGCAATTCCTTAAATAAGGCATCGGCTTTAGAATCTGTAAAACAATAAGCGCATCATAACGGCTCAACACAATTAATCAGGACGCGTGAGCATGATATCCAAAGAGATCTACGAGATACACGCAAGCATCTGCCAGTGCCTGGCGAACCCAAAGCGCCTCGAGATCATAAATACCCTGAGGGAAGACGAGCTGTCGGCAACCGAGATCGCCGAAAAACTTGGCATCTCCAACGCTAACGCATCCCAGCACCTCGCCATAATGCGCAACAAAGGGATACTCAAAAGCAGGCGCGAAGGGGTCAGCATCCACTATTCCCTTGCCAACCCCAAGGTCATCACGGCGTGCGACATAATGAGGGAGGTGCTTTTCGAATACCTCAACGAAAAGCAGTCGCTTACAAAAAAGGTGAAGATCTGATGGCTTTCGGGTCTCGCGCTTTTTCAAGGGAGTTTTTCGACATGTACCATGCCGCGGTCTTCGAGGCCCTCGGCGAAAACGCAGCCAAATACAATGCCAGGATTGGGGCCATACTCGCCAACGCGTGGTATAAGAGGGTTGAATCGTCAGCAGACCCGGCGGGATCTAAAAAAGCCAAAGAGTCATACACGGGCGGGCCTTTCAGTTTTTCCGATATCGTGAGGTTCGAATTTACAGATGAAGGCACAGTATACCTGTACGCCAAAAACTGCGTCAGCTGCATCGATAGCGAACAGCTTTTAATGAAGGAGGTTTTTATGTCTCATGATTTTTCAAAGGAGTTCTTCGCAGCCTACCATGCCGCGGTCATTGAGGCCCTCGGCGATGACGCGGCCAGATATAACGCCAAGATAGGGATTATACTTGCCAATGCCTGGCAAAAGAAACTCAGTGAGCTGCCAGCGGACCCGGCAGAGTTCAAAAAAGCCATTGAAGCCTACATGAGCGGGCCATTCAGGTTCTCCGACATAGCTAAATTTGAATTCAATAATGACGGCACGGCCTGCCTGTATGTCAAGGGCTGCGACATCTGCAACGGCAATGAACTTTTGCGCAGCAGCGGCAAGAAGGGCTCCTGCCCGATAAGCCAGATGGTCAAATCCGCAATGGGCAAGGCCTTGAAAACCGGGGTGGAACTTACGGGCAGCGAAAAGCCCGGCCCGGTAGGCGAGTGTTACTTGAAGTACAAGATATCCATGTAAGCCTTCCGTAACGCGCTTGATTTAACCTGACCTGAAAGTGAACCGCCTCAGGAGGAGCTATGGCGAATATCGTAATAATAGGCGCATCCACCGGCGGGCTTCCAGCGGCCTACGAGATGAAGGCCGCTCTCGGCGCTGGCCACAGTGTGACCGTAATCTCGAATACGGATATCTTTCACTTCGTCCCGTCAAACCCGTGGGTCGCCGTGGGCTGGAGAACGAGGAAGGACATAAGCTTTCCCCTCAGAGAGCCGCTTGAGAAAAAAGGGATTAAACTCATATCCGATGGCGCTGTTGCCATAGACCCGGTCAAAAAGGACATAAAAACCTCATCCGGCACCGTTGTACCTTACGATTACCTCATTATCGCTACAGGCCCTAAGCTCGCGTTCGACGATGTCCCAGGCCTTGGGCCTGAGGGCCACACCATATCTATCTGCACAGTCGACCATGCCGAAAAGGCGTTCGAGCGATATAAAAGGTTTCTCGAAAACCCGGGCCCGGTTATCATCGGAGCGGCCCAGGGTGCTTCATGTTTCGGCCCGGCGTACGAGTTCGCCTTTATACTCGACGCCGACCTGCGCAAGAGAAAGATTCGCAGGAAGGTCCCCATTACCTTCATCACACCGGAACCATACATAGGCCACATGGGGCTTTCCGGCGTCGGAGATTCGAAGGGCCTTCTTGAGCACGAGCTGAGGGAAAGGCACATAAGCTGGCATACGAATACGAAGATAAAGCATGTCGAAAACGGAAAAATGGCAGTCGAGGCGCTGAACGAAGGCGAACGGGAGCTTCCTTTCAGTTACTCGATGATAATCCCGTCCTTCAAGGGAGTGGACGCCGTAGCCGCCGTCGAGGGCCTCTGCAACCCCAAAGGCTTTGTTATTGTCGATAAATTCCAGCGGTCTCCAAGGTACCCGGACATCTACGCCGTCGGCGTCTGCATAGCGATAGCTCCCCCGGAGGTGACCCAGGTCCCGACGGGCGTACCCAAAACCGGCTTCATGATAGAAAGCATGGTTACAGCCGTGATCCGGAACATAAAGGCCTCAATCGAGGGCGGACAGGCATCGGCTGTCGCGACATGGAACGCCATATGCCTCGCGGATATGGGTGACACAGGTGTGGCGTTCGTGGCTATCCCTCAAATGCCGCCAAGGGATGTGACCTGGGCGAAAAAAGGGCGCTGGGTGCATCTCGCGAAAGTGGGGTTTGAAAAATATTTTCTCAGGAAAATGAAAAAGGGCATAAGCGAGCCTTTTTATGAAAACACTGTCCTCAGTGCCCTGAAGATAAAGAAACTCGAATAAAGCATGGCAGCATGGGACCCGAAAAAATACGAGGCCTGGTATGAGACCCCGCTCGGGAAGCCCTCCGACAGGCTCGAGCAGGACCTTGTCCTTTCTATGGCAGGCGTCAAGGAAGGTGAACAAGTCCTGGACGCTGGCTGCGGCACGGGGAGATATTCCATCGCGCTCGCGAAAGAAGGGGCCAAGGTAACCGGGCTGGACGCATCACTCGGGATGCTTGAATGGGCAAGGGACAAGGCCGGAAGATCAGGCCTGAAAATAGATTTCATCCAAGCGGATGCACTGAAAATCCCGTTCCCGGACGGGCAATTTGACCTCGTGCTTTCTGTCTGCATGCTCTGCTTCATAAGAGACTGGCGGTCCGCGCTCCTTGAGATGAAGAGGGTCTTGAGGCCGGGCGGCAGGGTTGTCATAGCCCTCCTTAACAGCCGCTCCTCCTGGGCTCTCTTGAGAAGGGCCAAGGGGCTGTTCAGGAAGTCTGTTTACAACAGCGCGGAATTCTTATCCCCGGCCGCCATAGAGGCTGAACTCAAAAGGGCGGGGTTCAAGGAGATAGAGACGAGGACCTGCCTCTTTTTTCTGCCCTTAAACTCAAAAACATATCTCTCCTTCTCAGGGGTTCAGGAACGGCTCGGGAGAAGGTTGTTCCCAAAGGCCGGAGCGTTTATTGTTACGGTCGCAACAAAGCCGTAAGCCTGAATCAAATAAAATCCATTTATCGAGAGCCGTCATGAAAAAATTTTCCCTCGTAGAATTTTCAGTAAACCACCCGAAGCTCGTCGTCGTCATAGCGGTGCTGATCACGCTCGGCTTCCTCACGCAATTCCCCAAGATAAAAACTGACACGAACCCCAAAAACATGCTCCCGCCGACCTCTGACGTAAGGGTCTGGAACGATTCGGTCGATGAGACCTTCGGCCTCTATGAGGATACAATAGCGGTTGGCATAACGAGCGATGAAGGGGTCTTGAACGAGCGCACGCTCGGCAAGGTCTTGAGGATAACCAACGAGGTCCTCCTCATAGAGGGCGTGGCGGCGAGGGACTTGAACGGGCTGCCGACCATTACGAACGTCACAGCCGAGGCCGGGACATTAAAGGTCGCCCCTCTCATGGCCGAGCTCCCGAAGAGCGTGGCGGAAATGGAGCGCCTCAAAAAGGACCTTACGGAAAACCCGCTCTTCACTGGAAGGGTGATATCAGCTGACGGAAAGACGACCGCGATATACATCCCGCTTGAGGAAGGCGCGAACGGCAAGGCCATCGCCGACAGGATAAAAGAGGTCGTCAAGAAAGAGGGCGGCCCGGAAAGATACTATGTAGCAGGAGACCCGGTTGCGAGAGACACCTTCGGCGCTGAGATGTTCAAGCTCATGGCGATATTCGCCCCGATCGCAGGCGCGGTAATGCTCCTTATCAGGTATCTCATGTTCAAGGACCTGTTCCTCTCGGTCACCTTGATGATGGACGCCATGATGAGCATAATCTGGTCAATGGGCCTTCTCATCGCGCTCGGCTTCCCTGTCCATATCATGACCTCCATGGCCCCTGTCTTCCTCATGGCCATAGCGACCGACAGCATGCATATCTTCAACGAGTTCTACTTCCGCTACAGGGAAAAAAAGGACAAAAAGGCGGCCATCATCGAGACCATGCGCGCCGTTGGACGGCCCGTGCGCTATACCGCGCTTGCTACAGCCGTCGGCTTCGCCGTGCTCATGTTCATGGATATCGTCCCGGTCAAGGTCTTCGGAGCTGTGGTGGCCTTCGGCACCGTGGCCTTGAGACTCCTGAGCTTCAGCTTCATCCCGGCGATGTTCACCTTCGTGAAAGAAGAAAAGCTCAAGAAGGTTGCTTCAGGAGAGGACGCGTCAACCGGCATGGCATCCGGCTTTCTCCGCGGCCTTGCCTCAGCCGGGGCGCATAGCCCCAAAGCCACTGCTTTCATATGCATCGTCATCTTCGCCCTGTCGGTCTTCGGCGTATCAAGGATCGTCGTAAACAACAACATGGTCGAGTGGTTCAAGGCAGGAAGCTCTGTCCGCTCGGCGGACGCCGCACTGAACGCCGCTCTCGGCGGCACCTCGCTCGGTTACATAGTAGCCGCGGCAGACGAGGAAGAATATATCAAGGACCCTGAAGCCATGAGGCAGATAGAGGGGCTCCAGAGACGCCTTGAAAAACTGCCGGTCGTGGGAAAGACAAGCTCGGTCGTCGATTATGTAAAGAGGATAAACAGGGTCCTTCACGACGACGACCCGAAATACGACACTGTCCCGTCATCGAAAGAGGAGATAGGCCAGTACCTGTTCCTGTTCAGCATGTCGGCGAAGCCTTCCGACCTCGACAATGTGGTTGACTATCCTTTCCAGAAGGCGAACATCTGGGTACAGCTCAAGACCTGGGACGCAGAGGCCATGCGCGCCGTAATGAAAGCTGTGGACGAGTACAAGCTGGAAAACCCCGGGAAACTGGAGTTCAAGCCCGCCGGGATAGCGTACTTCAACCTCATCTGGAACGACGAAGTCCTCTGGGACATGCTCAAGGGTTTCATCATAGCCCTCGTAGTGATATTCGTCATACTCTCCTTCAACTTCGGCTCAGCCAAATGGGCGGCCATAGGGTATATCCCGCTTCTGTTCACTATACTCATCATCTACGGCGTGGTAGGCTTCATGGGCAAGGACTTCGACATGCCTATTGCAGTCCTGAGCTGCCTGTCTCTGGGCATGGCGGTTGACTTCTCGATACACTTCATAAGCAGGCTCAGGCAGAGGCTCTCTGAGGAAGGACCCGCAGGGACGCCCTCCAATGAATCCCTCACAGACGCGCTCCTCTGGACGGCGGCAAGGCCGGGAAAAGGCATAATGCGCAACGCCGTCCTTTTCGCCTCGGCCTTCTCAGTCATGCTCTTTGCCCCGCTTACGCCCTATATAACGGTCGGTGCTTTTATCGTGAGCATGATGCTCCTTAGCGCGGTCCTCACCATAATCTGTCTCCCTGCCCTTATAGTCTTGTTCAGAAGCCGCCTTTTTGGAGGGAATTGATGTATCCTTTGAAAATAAGCCGTTATCCGATTCATATGAAATGGAGGTCAGCCATGCTGAGATACCTGCTTTTACTTGTAGCCCTGCTTTTGCCGCTCAACTCCTTCGCGATAACGCCTGAGGAGGTGATGAAAAGCTCTCAGGCTGCCTTTCTCTACCCCGGGAAGGACTTCAAGGCAAGGGTCGTCATGCGGCTTGTGAGCAAATCCGGCTCCGAGAGGGCAAGGGAGCTTACCATGCTCAGGAAGAACTATGGGGAGACCGGAGGCGACCAGAAGTACTTCATGTACTTTTTACGGCCCGCGGACGTCAAGGACATGGCCTTCATGGTCTATAAATACCCGGGCAAAGACGACGACAGGTGGCTATTTGTCCCGGCCCTCAATATGGTAAGGAGGATCGCGGCCCAGGACAGGCGTTCGAGCTTTGTTGGCTCTGACTTCACCTACGAAGACGTATCCGGCAGGGACATAGCCGATGACACGCACGAGATAACAAAGGAAGAAAAATTCGGAGGCTCTGAGAGCTATGTCGTCAAGAGCACGCCAAAGGCCGGGGACACCGATTACGGCCACAAGCTCTCGTGGATAGACAAAAAGACCTTCCTGCCACTGAAGGAAGAGTACTTCGACAAGAGGGGCACGCTCTATAAAGTATTCACCGCCGAGGAAATAAAAGAGATCAAGGGGTTCCCGACTATCGTGAAGAGAACGATGAAGAACCTCCAGAGCGGCCACTCCACGGAAACGGTCTTCTCGAAGGTGGATTATAACATCGGCATAGAAGACAGCCTCTTTACCGAAAGATATCTGAAACAGCCGCCTAAGAAGTGGCTGGACTAATACATCTTAAGGAACAGGCTCATAGTGAAGCGAATCCTTCATGCCTTTCTCATCCTGGCGTCATGCCTTACTCTTGATGCGTATGCCGTTGATTACTCGGTCAATGGCTTTGTCCAGGGCAATTATTCGTTCGGGACAGAGACTTCGAACCCTGACGGTGGCGACCTCAAGTGGGCCGAGGAAAGAACGCAGTTAAAAGTCGAAGCCACCCAGGAGCCGGTGCGACTCTTTCTCAAGGCCGATATCTCATTCGACCACATTGACAATGACGCCGAGGTCGAACTCAGGGAAGCCTACATCGACCTCACGAGGGAAAACTGGGACCTGAGGGCCGGCAGGCAGATAATCACATGGGGTCTCGGCGACCTTATCTTCATAAACGACATCTTCCCGAAGGACTATGAGGCGTTCTTCTCCGGAAGGCCGCTTGAGTACCTGAAAAAGGGCGTTGACGCGATAAAAGCCGGTTTCTACCCGGACATCGCCTCATTTGAGCTTGTCGTAATCCCGTTCTTTGAGCCGAACAACTTTCCGGACGCTGACAGGTTCTGGATGTTCGACCCCTTGTCGAGCGTGACAAACAGGACACAAAAAGAGCCGACCTCGACCCTCAAGAATACGGAGGTGGCTTTGAGGGTTTACCGCGACATAGCCGGGTTCGATACATCCATATACCTTTATAAGGGCTTTCACAGGGAGCCCTCGATGGTGCCGGACAGCCTTTCCTCACCTACAAGAATAGAGCTCATCTATCCTGATCTCGCGGTTTACGGAATTAGCCTGCAAAGGAGCGCGTTGGACGGGGTCGCGGGGTTCGAGGCAGGCTATTACGATTCACTTGACGACAGGAGCGGGTCAGACCCGCTAATCCCCAATTCTCAGACCCGATTTCTCTTGAGCTATCAGAGACAGCTTATAGAGGACCTGAGCGCCACGGTCCAGTATTACGGCGAATACATGCACGACTACTCGGAGTACGAAAGGACCCGGATAGTGTCCTTCCCGAAAAAACCGAGGTACAGGGACCTCACGTCGCTTCGCCTGACATACTTGCTATTGCATCAGAACCTGAGGCTCCAGTGGTTTTCCTTCTGGTCTCCGGCTGACAGGGACTACCTTTTTAATCCAGAGGCCAGGTATAACTTCTCGGACAACTTCTGGGCGGCCCTTGGCGCCAACATCTTCGGCGGTGAAGATGATACGACCCAGTTCGGGTCGCTCGACCGGAACGATAATCTGTATATGCAGGCGCGGTACGAGTTTTAGGGCTTGCGTTGATAGAGAGCACAGAAGCTTTGGTGAAGGATGGAAAACACAATGAGAAAATGAAGCTGTGCTGGGAATTGTACTAATTTTGTATTAGAATTGGCGCCAGTCCAGAGACTCCAGAGACTCTAAAGACTACAAAGAAAGCCACCTAACCAACTATTTCATAAGGCAAAACGGGAAAACAAGCCTTATATCAGGGAGTTACGTTTTGGGGCTTTATTGCCCTCAAAATCCCGTGGGAGCAAGGCCGTGCAGGTTCACCCAGCCAGACAGTACTAATTTTGTATTATTTTTTTTCGAGGCAGTCGGCTACTGTCTCTCATCATGATCTTTCAAAGACTCCACTGTTGCAAAACTGTTGCAGACTGGGAGGGAATAGAGGGACTTAAGGGAAACAGAGGGAATAGGGAGACAAC
>MGPL01000019.1:9609-10897 GCA_001797415.1 Deltaproteobacteria bacterium GWA2_55_10 | reverse complement strand
TGTATCGCTCATATCTGATTCTTTTGAAAAACTGGACAAGGCAGACGCGGTCTTCGGCCCGGCAGAAGACGGCGGGTATTACCTCATAGCCCTCAAGAACCCGGTTGACGCCCTCTTCAAAGGCATTAAATGGGGGAGCAGTTCGGTCCTCGCCGATTCCCTTGAAAAGGCGCGGCAGGAAGGGATTTCAACGAGCCTTCTCGACCCCTGGCATGACATCGACAGGCCGGAAGACCTCAAGTATCTGCGGGGCAGTAATAGCGCGCCGGAGAGCTCGGCCTTTCTAAGAAAGCTTGCCCTTTAGCATGAACGGTATTTCTAACACCAGGAACTCCATCATCGAGAGATACGGCCCCTTTATTGCGCTTGTCCTTATTATCGTCTCGGTCCTGGCCATCTACTCCGATATCCTGAATGCCCCGTTTGTCTTCGACGACGAGGACTTCATACTCTATAACGGCGAGATAAAAGATCTGTCAAACTTCTGGCCGCCGACGGGGAGCAGGTATTTCGGTTTCCTCTCCTTTGCGTTGAATTACGCCAGCGGCGGTTTTGAAGTCTTCGGCTTTCATCTGGTCAATGTCTCGATCCATTCGATTAATTCCATACTCGTATATCTCCTCTTCAGGGTTACGTTCAGGGCAGGAATCATGAAGAACTGCGGGGTGGATGCGCTCACGGCAGAGCTTGTATCCATCTCATCTGCCCTGCTTTTCGCGGTCCACCCCATACATACACAGGCAGTCACATACATAACACAGCGCTTCGCCTCTCTGGCGACGCTTTTTTATCTGCTGTCGCTGGTCTCTTACATAAGATGGAGGACGAGCGGCGCCACTGCGTTCTACGCCTTGTCCATCACATCAGCCGTCGTCGCGATGAAGACAAAGGAGATAAGCTTCACTCTGCCCTTCGTCGTCCTCTTCTACGAGCTTGCGTTCTTCGGCAGAGAGGGATTAAAGTCAAGACTCCTGAGGATGGCGCCCCTTTTGGCGACCGCCCTGATAATACCTGTTTCGTTCCTGTTCTTCAGGGGCGTGGGCGTAGGCGCGCGTGTCGCCGAGGCCCAGGGCGCGGACTTCTTCGGCCTCTCCAGGTATGATTATCTTTTGACGCAGTTCAAGGCCGTGACGCACTACATAAGGCTTCTTTTCCTTCCAACAGGCCAGACGCTTTTGTATGACTGGCCTCTATCGCGTTCCATTTTCGAGCCGGGTGTCCTGGCCTCTTTCCTGTTTCTGCTGTCCCTGATTGTCTTTTCGTTACTCGTTTTTTTCAGGTCGCTTAA
>MGPL01000019.1:9334-9578 GCA_001797415.1 Deltaproteobacteria bacterium GWA2_55_10 | reverse complement strand
TCCGGAGTCCTCTGGTTCTTTATCACAAGTTCAGTAGAATCTTCGTTCCTGCCCATAAAGGACCTCATCTTCGAGCACAGGGTATATCTGCCCAGTATAGGGGCTTTCGGGGCATTCAGCGCTGGCGTCTTCTGGATATCAAAGAGGGCAGGGCTGAGATATATGTCTCTGCCGGTTCTTGTACTTGCTGCCGCGCTCATCCCGCTCGGGGCCGCGGCCTATGCGAGAAACCAGGTCTGGAAAA
>MGPL01000019.1:0-9318 GCA_001797415.1 Deltaproteobacteria bacterium GWA2_55_10 | reverse complement strand
GCAGGATGTTGTCTCAAAGGACCCAAGGAGCTTAGAGGGGCACCTGAACCTGGGCCGCATATATTTCGAGGCAGGCCGGAAAGAGGCAGGTCTGGAGGAGTTCAGAATGGCGGTCCTCTACAATCCCTCAGAATCTCTGGGACATTATAACCTTGCCCTTGCCTGCCAGTACCTCGGCCTGCTCGACGAGGCCCTCCGGGAGTACATTGCCGCGCTGAGCCTTAAACCTGATTACGAGATGGCCCATTACGGCCTTGGCGTGGTCTATAAGGCAAAAGGCATGCTGCCCGAGGCCCAAAGAGAGCTTGAAGCTGCCTTGAAACTCGATCCTGACCTGAAAGAGGCTGCAGTAGAGCTAAGGTCTATCAGGCCCTGATCCAGCAATTCTTCTATCACTTTTTTCAATAACTCATGACAGAATTGCCTCGTTATATTTTAAACAAGGGGGCATAATGCGTAGCGAGCATAAGGTTGGAGGGAGGGCGAGCGAGCCGGGGTTGTAGGAGCCCGACGGAGTCGGGTGAGCGAGGAAGAAGGGGGGTGAAAGCGAGCGGAGCCTTATGCCCAAAAAAGCGCGGCAGCGCGCAAAAGGCCTTATGGCAGGAGGTTAGGCGTTCTGAGTTAGAATAGGCCTTAAAAACTAATCCTGAGTTGTTGTATTGCAGAACTTATCCTAAAATGATATTCTAAGTTAATCACTTAGGATATTGACCACCATTTCAAAAATGAAACGACTTCCTCCCTGGGCGAAAAAGCGGCTTGGGCCGGCCAGCCGGCTCCATGAGTTAAAATCCATACTCCGCTCTCGCGGTCTGCACACGGTATGCGAATCAGCCCGCTGCCCCAACATAGGCGAGTGCTTTTCAAAGCCAACCGCAACTTTCATGATCCTCGGGGATGTCTGCACCAGGACCTGCGGCTTCTGCTCGGTCGATAAGGGGGCCACGGCACTCCTCGTAGACCCCCATGAGCCGGAGAATATCGCCCTTACGGCAAAGGAGATGGGGCTCCGGCATGTGGTCATAACCTCGGTCACCAGGGACGACCTTCCGGACGGCGGAGCGGGCCAATTTGCCTTGACAATCAAGGCTATAAAGGATAACATTTCCGGCATTTTAGTAGAGGTGCTTACCCCTGATTTCAACGGGGATGACCAGGCCCTTTCCACCGTCCTCGAGGCCCGCCCTGATATCTTCAACCATAACCTTGAGACGGTTCCTTCGCTTTACCCGAAGGTAAGGCCCCAGGCAGACTACAGGAGGTCGCTTGAGGTCATCCGAAAGGCGAAAAGGCCGGGGATTATCACCAAGTCCGGCATAATGGTAGGCCTCGGCGAGACTGTCGAAGAGGTCAAAAGCCTTCTTCAGGACCTGTTGGCAGTCGGTTGCGACGCGGTCACCATCGGGCAGTACCTGAGGCCTACGAAGGATAACCTCGAGGTCGTCGAGTATATAGACCTCGGCCTCTTTAAGGAATACGAGGAGTTCGGCAGGGGAATAGGCTTCCGTCACGTCTATTCCGGGCCGTTTGTAAGAAGTTCCTATAACGCGGAGTTGCTCTCAGGCGAGATAAGCAACTAATATTGAGGTGCCCTTAAATGGACGAGTTTCACAGGATAAAAAGGCTTCCGCCCTATGTCTTCAACATAGTCACGGAGCTTAAAGTCGCTGCCAGGAAAAGGGGCGAGGACATAATAGACTTCGGCATGGGCAACCCTGACCAGCCCACGCCAAAGCACATCGTGGACAAGCTTATAGAGGCGGCGCACAACCCGAGGAACCACAGGTACTCGGCTTCCCGCGGCATATACAAGCTGAGGTGCGCCATAGCGGATTGGTACAAGAGGCGCTATGACGTCGACATCGACCCCGAGACAGAGGCCGTAGCCACCATAGGCTCAAAGGAAGGCATAGCGCACCTTGCCCTTGCCATCGTCGGTCCCGGAGACGTCTGCTTCGTACCGAACCCGACATACCCGATCCACGCATATTCGGTAATAATCGCTGGCGGTGATTTGAGGAGCATACCGCTCCTTCCGGGCGTCGATTTCTTTGACGAGCTTCAGAAGGCCGTGAAGCAGACCTGGCCCAAGCCCAAGCTCCTCATATTGAACTTCCCGCACAACCCGACGACGCTGGTCGTTGAAAAGGACTTCTTCGTCAAGGTAGTGGACTTTGCAAAGGAAAACGACCTTATTGTCGTCCACGACCTTGCCTATGCCGATATAGTATTCGACGGCTACAAGGCCCCGAGCTTCCTCGAGGTGCCCGGAGCAAAGGACGTAGGCGTAGAGTTCTTTACGCTTTCAAAGAGCTATAACATGCCCGGCTGGAGGGTGGGTTTCGCGGTCGGCAACAGGAAGCTCATCGCCGCGCTCACGAGGATAAAGAGCTATCTCGATTACGGCATGTTCCAGCCCATTCAGATAGCGGGCATAATCGCGCTCAATGGGCCGCAGGACTGCGTGACCGAGATGTGCAGGACATACGAACTCCGCAGGAACGCCCTCATCGAGAGCTTCGGCAAGGCAGGCTGGGAGATTGAGAAGCCCAAAGCCAGCATGTTCGTATGGGCGAAGATACCGGAGCATTTGCGCGATATGAAGTCGATTGAATTTTCCAAATTTCTCCTGAACAAGGCAAAGGTCGCGGTCTCTCCGGGCATAGGCTTCGGCGAGTACGGGGACGAATACGTAAGGCTCGCCCTCGTCGAGAACGAGCACAGGATACGCCAGGCGGCCAAGTGCATAAAGAAGGCTCTGGAGACGTCTGTCGACAAGGTGGCCGGATGATTACCTCTGAAAAAGAATCCGTGAAGATAGCCCATACAAAAGCGGTCCGCAGCATCAATGTCGGGCTTATCGGCTTCGGCACCATAGGCACGGGCGTTGTAAAGGTGTTGAAGGAGAACGCCTCTGTCATCTGCGACAAGCTCGGCTGCGAGCTGGTTTTAAAGAGGGTCGCTGACAGGGACATTAACAGGGACAGGGGCGTCAAGGTAGACGACGGCGTGCTTACGACCGACGCAAAGGATATCTTGAACGACCCGGATATATCCATCGTCATCGAGCTCGTGGGCGGCACGGGCATTGCCAGGGAATTTATCATGGAAGCCCTTGAGAAGGGCAAGCATGTCGTTACCGCCAACAAGGCGCTGCTCTCGACCCACGGCAAGGACATATTCAAAAAGGCCGCTGAAAAGGGAGTCGATATCGGATTCGAAGCATCCGTGGGCGGCGGCATCCCTGTGATAAAGGCGCTGAGAGAAGGCCTTGCCGCGAACAAGATAGAGTCCATCTACGGCATCATAAACGGCACCGCGAACTACATACTCTCGAAGATGACCAACGAGGGCGGCAAGTTCGAGGATGTGCTGCGGAGAGCACAGGAGAAGGGCTACGCGGAGGCTGACCCGACGTACGACATAGAGGGCATAGATACGGCCCACAAGCTCGCGATACTCATTAACCTGGCCTACGGCACATATATAGATATCAAGGACATCTACACGGAAGGCATAGCGAGCATCAGCCAGCTCGACATCAAGTACGCAAAGGAGTTCGGCTACAGGATAAAGCTCCTTGCGATAACGAAATCAGTCGACGGCAGGATAGAGGCACGGGTGCACCCAACGATGATACCGGCGCATCACCCGCTCGCGACCATAGACGGCGCGTTCAACGGCATCTATTTGAAGGGCAATGCCGTGGGCTCGGTGCTGCTGTACGGCATGGGCGCGGGCATGATGCCCACCGCGAGCGCAGTCGTGGCCGACATAATGGACATAGCCCGTAACATGAACACGGGCGCTCTGCGCAGGGTGCCGCCCCTCTCATGCCCCGAGGACGCGGTCAGGGCCGTGGAGCTTCGCGACCCAGAGTCGCTCGAGATACCGTACTACATCAGGTTCCTCGCGATGGACAAGCCGGGCGTGCTCTCGAAGATATCCGGCGTGCTTGGCAAGCACAACATAAGCATATCATCGGTCATACAGAGGGACAGGAAGATAGGCGGCGCGGTCCCGCTCGTAGTATTGACGCACAACGCCCTTGAGAAGGAACTGAGGGCCGCGATCGCCGAGATATCGACCATGGATATAATACACGACAAAATAGTCTATATCAGGATAGAGGAGAACCTTGGTGCAGCTAACTAGGAAAGGGCTTTGGGGCGGCATAATAAGAGAGTTCAGGGACTTTCTCCCTGAGATATCCGATGACGCCATAACCACCCTTCTTGAAGGGAACACTCCGCTTATAGAGTGCGACAACCTGAAGGACATCTTCGGGGACATAAGGCTTCTTTTGAAGTACGAGGGATTGAACCCGACGGGCTCCTTCAAGGACAGGGGCATGACCATGGCCGTGTCAAAGGCCAGGGAAGAGAATGCTAAGGCCATCATCTGCGCTTCCACAGGCAACACTTCGGCGGCAGCCGCGGCATACGCGGCAAAGGCGGGCATGAAGGCGTTCGTGCTCGTGCCGGACGGCGCGATAGCGATGGGCAAGCTCTCCCAGGCAATAATGCACGGCGCGATGGTGCTGCAGATTAAGGGCAACTTCGACGACGCGCTCACGATTGTAAAAGAGATAACAGGCGATTATCCCGTAAAGATGGTCAACTCGATAAACCCCTTCAGGATAGAGGGGCAGAAGACCGGCGCGTTCGAGGTCTGCGAACACCTCGGTTACGCTCCGACATATCACTTCCTGCCCGTGGGCAACGCGGGCAACATAACCGCGTACTGGAAGGGATACAAACAGTACCATCACGAGAACATAATAACGCACCTGCCCAAGATGATGGGTTTCCAGGCTGACGGCGCAGCCCCCATAGTGAGGGGCAGGCCTGTCGAGCATCCCGAGACCATAGCGACGGCGATAAAAATAGGCAACCCGGCGAGTTGGGATTCTGCGCTCCGGGCAAGGGACGAGAGCGGCGGCGTGATAGAGGCCGTGACAGACGAAGAGATACTCGCCGCTTACAAGCTCCTCGCGGCGCGCGAAGGCGTATACTGCGAGCCCGCTTCAGCCGCCAGCCTTGCGGGAGCGATAAAGATGAAAAAGGACGGAGTCCTCAACGACGGCGACACCGTTGTCTGCACGCTTACGGGCCACGGCCTCAAGGACCCGGATATTGCGCTGAAGTCGTCCGAGAAGCCTGTAAAGGTCCCTGCGGAGACAAAGAAGATACTGAAGGTGATGGGCTTCTGATGAAATATATAATCCTCATAGGCGACGGCATGGCCGACAGCCCCATTGCGGAGCTTGGCAACAGGACCCCGCTTGAGGCGGCAAATACCCCGAACATGGACTCTCTTGCGGGTGCGGGCAGCTACGGCCTCTTCAAGACCGTTCCGGACGGCTACGCGCCGGGGAGCGATGTGGCCAATTTGAGCGTGCTCGGCTATTCCCCTGCGAAGTATTACACTGGCAGGGCCCCGCTCGAGGCGGCGTCAATCGGCGTAAAGCTCGGCCCGACCGACATCGCATTCAGGTGCAACCTGGTCACGCTGGTCGACAAGGACGGCTCGACCATAATGAATGATTACAGCTCCGGCCACATCACCACCGAAGACGCGGCCGGCATAATACCCGACCTCGACAAGGCGTTGCAGTCCGAGGGCGTGCGCTTCTATCTCGGCACGAGCTACAGGCACCTCATGGTATGGAAGGACGGAGAAAAATCTCTTAAGACGACGCCTCCGCACGACATCTCTGATAAGGCCATCGACGATTACCTTCCGAAGGGTGAAAGGGCCGATAAGCTCGTCCGTCTCATTAAGCTCTCACAGGGCGTGCTCAAGGACCACCCGGTTAACAGGAAGAGGATGGCCGAAGGCAAGAAGCCCGCGACATCGATATGGCTCTGGGGGCAGGGCAGCGCCCCTGCGATGCCCACAATTAAGGAGCGGTTCGGCTTAGAGGGCGCGATAATCTCGGCGGTCGACCTCATGAAGGGCATAGGCATATACGCGGGACTTGAAGTCATTAAAGTACCCGGCGCGACCGGCTACATAGACACCAACTACGAAGGCAAGGCAGAGGCCGCGCTGAAGGCGCTTGAGTCAAAAGATTTTGTCTGTGTCCATGTCGAAGCGCCGGACGAGGCAGGCCACAACGGCAACCTCAAGGACAAGATGAAGGCCATAGAGGACTTTGACGCAAGGATAGTCGGCCCTGTCTTGAAGGGCCTGGAGAAATTCGGCGAGTTCAGCGTCATGGTACTTCCCGACCACCCGACGCCTATTGCCATCAAGACCCATACGCGCGATGCCGTCCCGTTCGTCCTCTACAGGAACGGCCAGAATGGCAATTCGGTGAAATACTGCGAGAAGAACGCGAAAGCAACAGGCCTCGTCGCGGACGACTGCAAGGCCCTTGCAGAGGAGTTCTACGGAAAGACAGAGAAGGCGCTGGCCTGATCTATCGTTAATTAATAAAAGCCCGCAACATTTGTTGCGGGCTTTTTACGTACTGCCGAAAACTTGAGAGAACCTTTAATTTAAAAAAGTTTCTCTCTCAAACTCTCTCCAAAAACTTTCAGTTCTTCCCGTGCTGACCCCCAATCACTACCGGGGGCAGCACGGGAACTAAAAGTCTTTGAGGGGGCTAGAGTTGATTGTAACCACAATGGGCAAAACATTCACAATGGTTTCAAGTTGCGAATGGGTTTGCGCAGACTTTAAAACCTTCTACAGAAAGTTCCCCCAGGTCTTCAGGCACCTGAGAGCCGTATGAAAAAATCCATCTACGCCATTCTCATATTCGCGTCCATCCTTGCGGTCCTCTATCTCGCATTCGTCCCAGGCGTATCCAAATTAAAAAAAGAGAACCCGAAGAAGACCGCCATGATGGAGTACCGTGAGGCGGAGTGGGCCGCGAAAAAGAAGAAGCGCAAGGTCCGCCAGGTCTGGGTGCCGTATTCGCGCATATCTCCATATATGGCAAAGGCGGTCATCATAGCCGAGGACGACAAGTTCTGGAGCCACGAGGGCTTTGACGTCGAGGCGATGCAGAAGGCCATTGAGAAGGACTTGAAGGCCGGGAAGTTCAAGGCAGGCGGGTCTACAATAAGCCAGCAGCTCGCAAAGAACCTCTATCTCTCGCCCGCCAAGTCCCCCATCAGGAAGATAAGGGAGGCCATCATCACCTGGAAGCTCGAACGTACGCTCTCAAAGCGGCGCATACTGGAGCTTTACCTGAATGTGGCCGAATGGGGCGAGGGGATATTCGGGGTCGAGGCTGCCGCGCGACACCACTTCGGCAAATCCGCCGCTGAGCTTTCGCCAATGGAAGCCGCAAGGCTGGCGGCAGTGCTGCCAAACCCCAGGAGGCTCAACGCCTCTGGCAGCCAGGGCTACGTCGAGAGGCGGTCCAATGTTATCTATAACATCATGGTAAGGCGCGGCTTTGTAATACCTGAGTTCGAAGAGGTCCAGGCCGAGGCTGCTGCCGATGTGGTCCCGGCTGAGCAGTCGACGGATGAGGCCCAGCCTTCTGTTCCTGGCGCTCCCCTGGAAGTTGATGATGGATCGGCGCCGCCCGCTGACGCAGCTCCGCAGCAGGAGCCTGCTGAACAGCCGCCCCCGGCGCAAGAGCATTAATAATTTGTAGGATTTTACGCCACTTACGCAATCTTGTTCAGAATAGTCCTCATCCTGCTTGACAGATTCAAAAGCTCTGTTAAGCTTAAGGATTAAACAGAACGACTCAGGGGGCCTTGAGGCCCCCGTTGTTTTTTTAAGGGTTAATCCCCCTTTAATGGCGATGCTGTATAATGGGAGGCGTAAATCGGCAAGGAGGAAGAAAATATGAAAAGTCCGATAATTGAAAATATGCTGGAGATAGGCGTCAACCTGGCCATAGCAGCCCTCGTGATATCGACCGCGCTCAAGGCCGTTTTTTAAAAGCCTGCTCCAAAGTACCGCGTCAAAGCTCTTAGTACCTCTCGCATCCCTGAATGATTCCACATGCGCCAGTTGAAGAGTCGAAAGATCAGGCCTGGACCCGGGGGCAGTACGCCCAATGGTTTAATATTCCCTTAATTCCTGCAATGTATAATGGGCCGTGAATAAGGGGAAAAACCACGCTTGATGAAAGGAAATAGAATATGAGCACAATTCTCGATTTAGCCGCGAACGCTGCAGTTATCGCCGTGGTGGTAATGGCGGTTCTGGTATGAAAACCTATGACGGTTGATGACTTGACTCATCAGCCTGAAGGAGGTCTTTATGGGCAGAAGAACACTCATAGGCGAGACAATAGCCCTTTTTCGCATTGCTCCTTGCGGCAGCCTCGTCGAATATCATCTGACAGCTCTCAATCCAGGAGCCTCTGCGCACGCCGAAAGAGGTCTGAACCCATCCCCTTGTCAAAAGGGGATTTTTTTTCCAAACGCCTTCTTTTTGTGTTATATTATCGTATTAAGTTAGAATCCCAAGTTGGATAAAGGAGAGAGTAGCAATTGGAAAGCAAGGAAAAGAAGAGTTTCAGTGATTTCGGCTTATCGAGCGACGTCTTGAAGGCAGTGACCTCAATGGGCTTCGAGGAGCCCACACCCATCCAGTCAAAGACCATCCCCGTGCTCCTGGCGGGAAAGGACGTCATCGGCCAGGCGCAGACCGGAACCGGCAAGACAGCGGCGTTCGGCATACCCATAATAGAGAAGATAGACAAGGGCGTCAACACCGTCCAGGCCATAATACTTGCGCCCACGAGGGAGCTTGCCGTACAGGCTGCCGAGGAGATGAACAAGCTCGGCAAGTACAAGAGGGTGCTCGCCCTGCCGGTCTATGGCGGCACTTCCATAGAGAGGCAGATAAAGGCGCTTGCAAAGGGCGTGCAGGTGGTCGTCGGAACTCCGGGCAGGGTGCTCGACCACATCGAGAGAAAGACCCTGAAGCTGAAGGATATAAGGATAGTCGTCCTTGACGAAGCGGACGAGATGCTCGACATGGGCTTCGTCGAAGATATCACCAGGATATTGAAGGAGACGCCCGAAGGTAGGCAGACGCTCCTTTTCTCGGCGACCATGCCGGAAGAGGTCCTGCGGATCTCCAAGCGCTACATGAAGACGCCCGAGCGCATCCGCATTGCGACAGACACGCTTACGGCCGCGAAGATAAGCCAGATAGTCTACGAGGTGCGCAATTCCGATAAGATGGACGCGCTCTCAAGGCTCATCGACTTCGACGCCGACGGCACCTTCCTCGTCTTCTGCCATACCAAGCGTGAGGTCGACGAGGTGACCTCACATCTCAAGCTCAGGGGCTACAGCGCGGACGCCATGCACGGCGACTATACGCAGGCGCAGAGGG
>MGPL01000018.1:9755-10082 GCA_001797415.1 Deltaproteobacteria bacterium GWA2_55_10 | reverse complement strand
GCCGCGACAGCCGTGCAATTGAGATATGATGTGATATCGTCAGCCCTGCCCTCCTATGTAAAGACGCGGCTCAGGGCGATTGCCGGGCAGAAGATGACCGCGGAAGGCGAGATAGTCATTGTCGCCCGCGCATCCCGGAGCCAGGAAGATAACAGGCATGAGGCCCTCGACAGGCTCATTGAGCTCATAAGGCAGGCCTCAATCGTTCCGAAGGCAAGGAGAAAGACCAGGCCCTCGGTGTCCTCGAAGGAGAGGCGTCTGAAGGAGAAGTCAAAGAGGGCTGGCGTTAAGAAGATGAGAAGAAAGGGCGGGGAGGAGTAGGGCAAT
>MGPL01000018.1:8705-9731 GCA_001797415.1 Deltaproteobacteria bacterium GWA2_55_10 | reverse complement strand
CTCGGGCTCACGATCATAGCAGGCATGGCGACAGGCATAGGCAGCGCCATCGCGTTCTTCGCCAAACGGACCAATTACCGTTTCCTTTCGGTCTCGACCGGCTTTTCGGCGGGCGTCATGCTCTATGTCTCTTTCGTCGAGATATTATTGAAGGGGACCAACGCCCTCGTAGAGGCATACGGCCCGTACTGGGGACACTGGGTCAACGCGGCCTCCTTCTTCGGGGGCATAGTCCTTATCGGCGTCATCGACAACCTCATCCCTGCCGCCAGGAACCCGCACGAGACCCATCCCGGGGCTGAGACAGCGCCCCTGCACAACGAGCATGCCCCTGTGCCCGACTTCGCGGCCATCTCCGCAAAGACGGACGGCTCGGAGTTCCACGACCACGCCAGGCACGATACCAAGCTCCTTCGCATGGGCCTGTTTACCGCGCTCGCGATAGCGATACACAACTTCCCCGAGGGACTCGCCACCTTTCTCGCGGCCCTTCAGAGCCCGAGCCTGGGCATTGCCATCGCCGTCGCCGTTGCCCTCCACAACATCCCGGAGGGCATAAGCGTCTCGGTGCCCATCTACTACGCGACAGGCAACCGCACAAAGGCATTTGTCTATTCCGTATTGAGCGGCCTCGCGGAGCCCGTCGGCGCGATGATAGCGTACCTGCTGATACTGTTCTTTCTCGGAGACGGCGGGGCAGTGCCGCCCCAGGTCATGGGCGTTCTCTTCGGCGGCATAGCGGGCGTCATGGTCTATATAAGCCTTGACGGCCTACTGCCGACAAGCCGCGCCTACGGAAAGGGCCACGACAGCATTTTGGGGCTGGTCACTGGAATGGCCGTGATGGCGCTTAGCCTGCTGCTGATGAAGTGATGCCGCCTAATCTGTTGACCCAGTAACCCGGAATATTGTATAATCTTTAATTGAATGGGCCGTCCCAGGCCCATTTTTTATTTTTCGAAGAAGAAAGAAAAATGTCCAAGCACTTTCAAAAAGAGGTCGACAGGCGGCGCACCTTCGGCATAA
>MGPL01000018.1:0-8689 GCA_001797415.1 Deltaproteobacteria bacterium GWA2_55_10 | reverse complement strand
AGGCCTCCCGCCACGCCACGAGCGACTGGATGTCCATTGAGCGGGAGAGGGGCATCTCCGTGACGACCTCCGTCATGAAGTTCAACTACAGGGACTTCGAGGTAAACCTCCTCGATACGCCGGGCCACCAGGACTTCTCCGAGGACACTTACAGGGTATTGACCGCGGTAGACAGCGCCCTCATGGTCATAGACTCGGCCAAAGGCGTCGAGCCTCAGACAGAGAAGCTCATGGGTGTGTGCCGCATGAGGAACACCCCTGTCATCACATTTATAAACAAGATGGACAGGGAGGGCATGTACCCCCTCGACATACTCGCCCAGATAGAGGATAAATTACAGATAGAATGCTCGCCCCTTTCATGGCCCATAGGCTCGGGAAAGGCCTTCAGGGGCGTATATAACCTCTATAAAAAAGAGCTCCACCTCTTCACCCCGGGGCAGGAGACGAGGGACACCGAGGGCATGGTCATAACCGACCTGTCAGATGAGAGGCTCGACACGCTCTTGGGCAGACAGGCGGCGGAATTGAGGCACGACATAGAGCTTCTCGAAGGCGCGGCAAACCCATTTGACATAGGACATTACCTGAAGGGCAGCCAGAGCCCGGTATTCTTCGGGAGCGCCATAAATAACTTCGGCGTGAAGGAATTGCTCGACGCCTTTGTCGAGCTCGCGCCCGCCCCCGGCCCGAGGGCCGCGGTCGAGAGGATAGTATCTCCGTACGAGCAGCCCTTCACCGGCTTCGCCTTCAAGATACAGGCCAACATGGACCCGGCGCACAGGGACAGGATTGCCTTCATCCGCATATGCTCGGGCAGGTTCACAAGGGGCATGAGGGTCATGCACCACAGGATAGGCAAGGAGATGATCCTCTCCAACGCCACGATATTCATGGCCCAGGACAGGACCAACGTGGAAGAGGCCTTCTCAGGCGACATAATCGGCATACACAACCACGGCACGATAAAGATAGGCGATACCTTTACCGAAAAGGAGCCTTTGAAGTTCACCGGCATACCGAGCTTCGCGCCTGAGCACTTCAGAAGGGTGATACTTAAGAACCCCTTGAGGGTCAAACAGCTCCAGAAGGGGCTCGAGCAGCTTACCGAAGAAGGCGCAGTACAGGTCTTCAGGCCGGTTACGAGCAACGACTACGTCCTCGGCGCAGTGGGCGCCCTGCAGTTCGACGTCACCATGGCGAGGCTCAGGGACGAGTACGGTGTGGAGGCCGCCTACGAGCCTTACGGCGCCCAGAGGGCGCGCTGGATAGACGGTGAGAGAAAGAATATCGAGGAGTTCGAGAAGAAGAACGCGCAGCGCCTCGCGCGGGACACCGAAGGCAACCTTACCTTCCTCTCGCCGAGCGAATGGCAGCTCAACTACACGATAGAGCAATGGCCTGACATAGCCTTCCACAGGACCAAAGAGCACAGCTCCTGAGGTCTGTCTGAAAAAATCCGCGACAGCTTACGCATGATCAATGAGCTTCCTTTCCCGTTTTGCGGGGATCGAGGCGAGGGGGATGCTGCAGGCCGGACGTTTTCTGTTGATAGCAGGGGTACAAAGGGGTAAAATCCCTATATAATCTGATATTTTAGAACGTGGAGGAAGCGGGAGTCCAAAATGGGCAAAGAGCAGTTCTTCGTAATAGGACATAAGAACCCTGACACAGACTCGATAGCTTCCGCAATCGCCCTATCAGAGCTCAAGAGAGCGCTCGGACAGGGGAGTTTTGTCCCTGCCAGGGCAGGCGACCTGAACCCCCAGACCGAGTTCATACTCAATCACTTCAATATCCAGCCGCCCAGGTACATCTCTGATGTCCACCCCAGGGCAAAGGACATCATGTCAGCGGGCGTTGTAACCGTTACCGAGCAGACCCCTTTTCATAAGGTGCTCGAGCTTATGAGGAAAGAGGAGGTAAGGTTCATGCCGGTCCTCGACCCTGACGGAAGGCCCAAGGGCGTCCTTACCCTGATGGAGCTTGCGAAGCGCTATCTCGAGGCCGAGCATTCAATCGAGGTGACGACCTCGCTCAGGAATATCGTCGAGACACTCGGCGCGAAGGTAAAGCACGATACCCTTGGCAGCAGGGAGATCACACTGACCGCCTATATAGGCGCCATGTCAGAGGAGGCCTTCCTCTATATCCTCGGGCAGGAAGACCCCGCCAGGTGCGCGATAATCGTCGGCGACAGGAAGGACATTCAGAAGAGGGCCGTGGAAAAGGGGGTGGGCCTCCTTATCATCTCCGGCGGCTTTGACATCGAGAAATGCGTCCTCGACGCGGCAAGGGAAAAGGGCGTAAGCATAATCGTCTCGCCGTTTGATTCGGCCACGACCTCGATACTGGTCAGGGTCTCCACCCCGGCTTCGATGGTATGCGAACGGAGTTTTGAGACGGTCTCCCCCGACGACCTGGTTGAGAACATAAAATTCAAGGCAGCCGTATCCGCGGGCCTTATAGTGCTCGACGGCAACGGCATCATGCAGGGCGTAATAACGAAGACCGACATATTGAAGCCATCGGGGATGAACCTGATCCTGGTCGATCATAACGAGCTCTCCCAGGCGGTGGACGGGGCCGAGAAGGTAAACATAGTCGAGGTCGTCGACCACCACAGGATAGGTAACTTTACCTGCCCCCTGCCAATACCGTTTATCTGCGAGCCGGTCGGCTCCACCTCTACGCTGGTTGCAGAGCTCTTCAGGAGGACGGGCGCGCCACTGAAGAAGGAGATCGCTGGCCTTATGCTCTCCGGCGTGCTCTCCGATACCGTGATACTCAAATCGCCTACCACTACGGCAAGGGACAAGGATATAGTCGGCTGGCTCGAGGAACGCTCGGGTCTCGACCATTTGATTCTGGGCAAGGAGATCTTCGGCTCTACCGCCAGCCTCAAGAGCAGGGGGCCTGAGGCGGTCGTGGGCGGGGACTTCAAGGTCTTTGAGACAAAGGGCAGGAAGTTCGGCATAGGCCAGGTCGAGACAATAGGCTTCGATGAGTTCAGGGATGAGGCCTTGAAACTCTCTGCCGAGCTTGTAAAGGCAAGGGACAAAAAGGAGCTCAAGCTCTCAGCCCTTCTCGTCACCGACATAACCCAGGGCACCTCGCTCCTGCTCGCGGTCGGAGACAAAGAGGTGCTCTATAAGCTCGACTATCCCAGACTCGGGGAAGGCGTCTACGAGCTCAAGAACGTCATCTCAAGGAAAAAGCAGGTAGTGCCGCATATCCTTGGCCTTTTCAATGAGATTTATTGAGTAGTCTCGGGCATCAGGGAGCAAAACCTGATGCCCGCTCTTCATTTCTCCACCCAAGTCATTGACTTTTTTCTTCTTTTCTGTATTTCCAAGCCGAAATAAAATCCAGAATTCCTTTGATACTTACCGTTTCTGATGGTATACTCCGTTTCGGCTGCTGAAAAAGTCCATCTGCTTTGTTGTCATCGTCGCTTGTCATTGCGACGTACATGAAGAGTACGCCTCATTCCTCGCTCCCCGATTTAACCGGGGCCTCGCATAAGGAGCTTTTTGAGCAGCCGAAAAAAGGCTTTTAGAGAAGGCCTTAACCTCTGTCGTTTAACCCTGTTCAATCTCTTAACTCACTCATCCCCGTGGACCACACTGACCTTACAATCCGCCAGAGGATAACCGAGGCCCTGAAAGGCAATATGCTCACCGCAAAGGATATTTCCAGGGCGGTCGGCATAAGCGAAAAGGATGTATCGGAGCACCTGTCCCACATCGCGCGTTCTGTCACAAACAAGGGGGACGAGGCGTTTGTCACCGAGCCTTCGAGGTGCCTCGAATGCGGGTTCGTCTTCAGGAAAAGGGAGCGGCTCAAGACCCCCTCCAAATGCCCTGTATGCCGGTCCGAGGAGATAACCGAGACCAGGTTCGGCATCGAGGTAAAGGGCTGAACCCAACAGTAAACCAGAGGTCAATAGATGAAGAAAGGCCCGTTTCTTATCGCCGCGGCTTTATATGTAATCCCGAGCATAGCCGAGGCCGCGAATGAAATATCAGAGGTCAACCTGTCGGCCGGAAAGAGGACCGACGAGCTTGACTGGAACATCGCCGGAACTTCCCCGTACGGAAATTTTGTGAACGTCCTCTCGGAGCTGCAATGGAGGGACCTGGAGAGCAACTACCTCAAGGCCAGGACCAGGATCTTTCTCGACCGTTTCTACATCCGGGGCAGCGCCGGGTACGGCTTCATAACGAGCGGCTCCAACCAGGATTCCGATTACAGGGGCAACAACAGGACCCTTGAGTACTCCCGGTCGAATAACGCCTCGAACGACGGCTCGGTCTGGGACGTCGAAGGTGGCCTGGGGTATGTATTCGGCACGGGCCCGAAGGGCAACCGGCTGAACCTCATCCCCATGGCCGGGATCTCCTATCATAAGCAGAACCTCAAGATAACAGACGGCTATCAGACAATACCGGCGACCGGGCCCTTCTCCGGCCTCAACAGCTCCTATGCCAGCCGCTGGGCAGGGCCGTGGGCAGGCGCGGACCTGTCATACGTCTTCAGGGACCTTACCCTTCTGGGCTCCTTCGAGTACCATATCGCGTACTTCAAGGCAGATGCTGACTGGAACCTGAGGACCGATTTCGCCCATCCCGTCAGCTTCGAGCACTGGGCGACCGGCACAGGGGTTGTCATTTCGCTCGGCGCGGAGTATAGTCTTGGGAAGAACTGGTCTTTGGGCGGCGCCTACGACATGCACGACTTCAGGGCGACGGACGGCACTGACAGGACCTATTTCTCCGACGGTAGCGCGGCGGATACCACTTTAAACGAGGTCAACTGGGAATCGCAGGCTGTGATGTTAGGCGTGAATTACAAGTTCTGACGCTGCTCTAAAAATTGTTATTTTTCCTGATCTCTGTGTCAGGGCGAAAATAAAAATGCTCACATATACACTACATATGCTGCGCTTTTTATTTCCATCCTTCCTTGACCTCAGAAAAAATTCCTAATTTTTAGAAGCAGCTAATCTAATATGGAGGGGATATGGCGAGGTTCATCCTGGCAGCTTCCGTTTTTCTTCTTCTTCTTCTACCTGAAGTCTCTTCCGGCCTGGAGCTTCTCCTCGATGAGGAATCGAGGGAATGCGTGACCTGCCACGAGGATGAGGTGGCTGTACGGGAGTTCCGGATCTGCCACGGCGATGTCTGCGACCACCCCATAGGCATTGACTATGCCGGGGCCGCCGTTAAAAATGCGGGCCTTGTGAGCCCCGGCTCGGTAAACCCCGCGGTACTCCTGCCTGGCGGGCGCATAACCTGCGCGTCGTGCCATACGCGTTATAAAAAGGACGAGCACGAGGCGACCGCTGCCATGAGGGACGGCTCGCAGCCAGACCCCATGCTCTCGATGGACAACACGGGGAGCGCGCTCTGCGCCGCGTGCCACAACAAGTAAAGGGGTAAAAACCCCTTGACACACTGCCTTTGTTGTATTATAAATCAGGACAACAATTTAATATCGACGCTCTTATCACGAGTGGCTGAGGGACTGGCCCTATGAAGCCACAGCAACCGGTAGCGCCTCTGGCGCGACGACAGGTGCTAATTCCAGCAAGGCCTTTGGGCTTTGGAAGATAAGAAAAGGTTTTTAGCGGAGCCTCTTCTTATCATAAAGAAGGGGTTTTTTTTTGCCTCTCACGTGCTGACTGTGCTGAGCGGATAAAAGAGGAGGAAACGGAAGATGAGCTACATGAAGGCGTTAAAGTGCAGGGAGTGCGGCAAGGAGTACCCCAAGGAAGCGCTCCACGTATGCGAGCTGTGCTTCGGGCCTCTCGAGGTCGTTTACGAATACGATAAGATAAAAGGCGTCCTCACGAGGGACATTATAGAGAAGCGGCCCCCGAACATGTGGAGGTACAAGGAACTCCTCCCCATAGACGGCGAGCCTTCAGTCGGCGCTCAGGTCGGGTACACGCCTCTTATAAAGTCTGACAATCTGGCAAAGGCGCTCGGCGTAAAAGAGCTCTATATCAAGAACGACGCCGTTAACTACCCGACGCTTTCTTTCAAGGACAGGGTGGTCTCGGTCGCGCTCTCCAGGGCAAGGGAGCTTGGCTTTAAAATTGCCGCCTGCGCCTCGACAGGCAACCTCGCCAACTCGGTCGCGGCGAACGCCGCGGCCTGCGGCATGGAAAGCTTTGTCTTTATCCCCTATGACCTTGAGAAGACCAAGATAATGGGCACCCTCGTCTACGGCGCGACAGTCATCGGCATAAAGGGGACATACGACGAGGTCAACAGGCTCTGCTCCGAGATAGCGGGAAAATACGGATGGGCCTTCGTCAACATCAATATCAGGCCGTACTATGCAGAGGGCTCCAAGACCTTCGGCTACGAGATAGCCGAGCAGCTCGGCTGGAAGCTCCCCGGCAACATCGTCGTGCCGATGGCTGGCGGCTCGCTCATAACCAAGATACACAAGGCCTTCAAGGAGCTCCATACGCTGGGCTTCGTCTCCGAGAACAAGACAAAGGTCTACGGCGCGCAGGCCACCGGCTGCTCGCCCATAATCAACGCCGTAAAAGAGGGCAGCGAGCTCATACGCCCGGTGCGCCCCAACACCATAGCCAAGTCCCTTGCCATAGGCAACCCGGCTGACGGCTACTATTCCGCCAAGGTCATGAGGGAGAGCGGCGGCTGGGGCGAGTCCGTGACCGACGAGGAGATAATCGCCGCCATGAAGCTCCTGGCCGAGACAGAGGGCATATTCGCCGAGACCGCCGGCGGCGTCACTCTCGGCTCTGCCATGAAGCTCATCGAGGCAGGCAGGATATCCAGGGACGAATCGCTCGTGATATGTATTACCGGCAACGGGCTCAAGACCCAGGAGGCGCTCGAGGGCAAGCTCAACCAGCCGACTATCATAAACGCCAGGCTCCAGGAGTTCGACGACCTGGTAAAGGCCAACGGCAAGGAGTACGCGGTAAAGGCGTAGGATTTTTCGCTTCTATTTTTCGTCTTTTTTCTGATATCATAGTACCTTGAAATAGCTCCGGGGCGGGTTGGCCCGGCATTTACGCGTGGAAAGGAAAGGACCTCTCAGGAATATGACTGACCATTTTATTGAGGATAAGACTAATAAGGTTACGGTCGGCACAGACGGCCACAGCCCTGCACAGAAGATGGACTTCAACGACCTCAAGTCCGGCGGCTTCATAAAGCAGAGGCAGAAAGACCTCTTTACCGTGAGGCTCAGGTGCCCCGGCGGCAGGATATCAACCGAGAAGCTCGTCGAGATATCAAAGTTGGCGCACAAATACAGTAAAAAAGGCGTGGTTCATCTATCATACCGCCAATCGCTTGAGATCCTCTATGTCGATTACAAGGAGTTCAATGACCTTGTGGCCGAGCTTGAAAAGATAGGCCAGAAGGTCGCCTCCTGCGGCCCCAGGGTGAGGGTCCCGACTGCCTGCGGAGGCTGCGAGTACAACCCCAACGGACTTACCGATACGCAGAAGATGGCCGAGATGGTCGACCAGAAGTTCTTCGGCACGCCGACGCCCCATAAGTTCAAGACGTCGTTTTCGGGCTGCCCCATAGACTGCTCCAGGACAAAGGAGATGGACCTGGGATTCCAGGGCGTCGTGGAGCCTGCCTGGGTCGAGGAGGACTGCACAGGCTGCACGATATGCGCCGAGGCCTGCAAGGAGGGCGCAATAGAGAGCGATACCGATACCGGGAAGCCAATATTCGACCCGATGAAATGCATCTACTGCGGAGACTGCATAAGGGCGTGCCCCACCGAGGCCTGGAAGCCCGCGAGGTACGGCCATACCGTGAGGGTCGGCGGAAAGCACGGACGCCACCCGATGGAGGCGGTCGAGGTCTGCAACTTCCTCCCCGACGAGAAGGTCCCCGATGCCATAAGGCTTACTGTCGAGTGGTATAACGCCAACGGCAAGAGGTACGAAAGGATAGGCACCGCCATAAAGAGGGTGGGGCTGGACAAGTATTTGAAGCACATGGAGCCCGTCTTCGGCGGCATACCAAAGAGATTGACCGAGAGGGCATATGAAGGTTGAATCTAACGATACGCTTGACCTGCGCGGGGTGGTCTGCCCCATAAACTTCGTCAAGACCAAGTTGAAGCTTGAGATGATGAACCCCGGAGACGTACTCGAGGTGATACTCGACTCCGGCGACCCCATCCAGAACGTGCCCAAGTCCATAAAGGAGGAGGGGCACAAGATAGTCGAGGTCCAAAGGGAAGGGGACTTCTTCAGGATTAAGGTCCAGAGAGGCTAAGGCTGCAGCAGGCAACAACATTCTTCTTGAATTCGATACAGGAGGGCTATTTAAATGGCTGTTAAGGTCAGGATCCCGACCCCGCTCCGCAAGCTTACAAACGGCTCCGACGAAGTTACGGCAGAGGGCGGCAATGTTGCAGAGATAATCGAGGACCTGGAGAGGAACTACCCGGGCCTCAAAGAGAGGATCTGCGAGGATTCGGGAAAATTGAGAAGGTTCGTGAACATCTACCTCAATGACGAGGATATCAGGTTCAAGAACAATATGGAGACCCAGCTCGGTGAAAACGACGAGCTCTCCATAATCCCCGCAATAGCCGGAGGCGCGTTTTGAAGAAAAGGGTCTATCTCACCTACCCGAAGGAACAGGTAAAAGAGCCGCTTCTTTACCATGTCGGCAAGGAC
>MGPL01000017.1:11025-12090 GCA_001797415.1 Deltaproteobacteria bacterium GWA2_55_10 | reverse complement strand
GTCCCTGGATTGCCCAGCTGGTTGCGCTTTTTCGCAACCAGCTATGAAACCATGCACTTTTTGTGGTCTATGTGGTACTGGAACTCCGCCTTGAAGTGCTTCAATGCGCCGCGCAGCGCCATCACCGCGCCGTCGCCCAGCGGGCAGAAGGTGCGGCCGAATATATTTGCGCAGAGGCCTTCGAGGAGCTCGACGTCTCCGGGCCTTCCGTCGCCGTGCTCTATCCTTTTGAGCACCCTGGTGAGCCACGGCGTGCCGTCCCTGCACGGGGTGCACTTGCCGCAGGACTCGTGGCTGAAGAACCTGTTTACGATGTATGAGGTCTTGACCATGCAGGTCGAGGTGTCCATCACAATAACAGCGCCTGAGCCGAGCATCGTGCCCTTGGCGGCCAGCGAATCGAAATCAAGGGGCGTATCCAGGTCCTGGGGCAGGAGCATCGGTGCGCTCACGCCGCCGGGGATAAAAGCCTTCAAAGGCCTGTTATCAAAGAGCATGCCGCCGCAGTGGTTGTATATGAGGTCCCTTGCCGTGGTGCCCATGGGCAGCTCGTAGAGGCCCGGCTTCTTCACATGTCCGCTTACGCCGAATATCTTGGGCCCCGGGCTCTTCTCAGGCCCCATCTTCGAGAACCATGCCGGCCCCTTCTCGATGATGGCCGGTATGCACGAGAGCGTCTCGACGTTGTTTATGACAGTCGGCTTGCCGTAGAGGCCCGCGAGCGCCGGGAAAGGCGGCTTCTTCCTGGGCTGCGCCCTGTAGCCCTCGATCGATTCGAGGAGCGCGGTCTCTTCGCCGCATATATAGGCGCCGAAGCCCCTGTGCACGTACATGTCATGGTCAAAGCCGCTGCCCATGATGTTCTTGCCGAGGAAGCCTTTTGAATAGGCCTCCTGTATGGCCTCTTCGAGCCTCCTCGCGCCGTAGACGAACTCGCCCCTTATATATATGTAGGACTTTGTCGCGCCTATGGCGTAGCTCGATATGATCATCCCCTCTACAAGGAGGTGCGGGTCATGGTCCATGATGCCCCTGTCCTTGAAGGTGCCCGGCTCGCCCTCGTCG
>MGPL01000017.1:0-10943 GCA_001797415.1 Deltaproteobacteria bacterium GWA2_55_10 | reverse complement strand
ATTTTTAAGGAGTACTTTTTCCATTTATGAATTCTTTATAGCCTGTTTACGGCAGCCAGCCCATCGGGGGCTGCTTGCCATGTTATTTCATGTTCCTGAGAAGCTCGTCTATCTTGGCTTCGTTCAGGTTCTCGTGAAAATCGTCGTTGACCTGCATCATGGGGGCAGTCCCGCATGAGCCGAGGCACTCGACCGTGGAGAGGGTGAACTTCTTGTCCGAGGTAGTCTCCCCGGTCTTCATGCCGAGTACCTTCTCCATGTGCTTTATGATGTGGTCCGCGCCCATAAGCGAGCAGGAGATGTTCCTGCATACCTGGATATGGTACCTGCCCACGGGCTTGTCGATGTTGTACATCGTATAGAAGGCCGCGGCGGCGTTGACCTCTACGGCGCGCATCTCGAGGATGGAGGCTATCTCGTCCATCGCCTGCCTGGTGAGATGGCCGCCGTTTTCCCTCTGCGCTATCCTCAAGGCTTCCATTACGGCGGACCTTTTGTTGTGGTACTTGCCTAAGGCCGCCTGGAGTTCTTTTTTTGCTTCCGCTGAAAGCATATTAATCGTCTATTAAAGGCTGAAAAGTCCATCCTGGACTTTTCAGCAACGACTTAGCCGAACTGAATTCGGCATAAGTCTCACAAATTGCTCGATTCATATCTCGCAATTTGGCAATCCTTCCCTGGATTGCCTATCTGGTTGCGTTTCACGCAACTCAGATAAATATTATTTATCGCACTCGCCGAAGACCGGGTCTATGCTTGAAAGGACCGCGATAACGTCAGCGAGGTACTGTCCCTTGACCATGTCGTTCAAGGCCTGCAGGTTCATGAACGAGGGGACCCTCAATTTAAGCCTGTAGGGGCGCTCTGTGCCGTCTCCGACTATATACACGCCCAGTTCGCCCTTGGGCGCCTCTATCGCCGAATATATTTCGCCCTTGGGGGCCTTGAAGCCCGAAGAGACGTACTTGAAATGATGGATGAGGTTCTCCATGTTCGTGTATACGTCTTTTTTGGGCGGCGGCACTATTTCCGTGTTCTCCGAGGCGAACGGCCCGTCGGGCATGTCACGCAGGCACTGGTCGATGATGCGGACCGACTGCCTCATCTCCGTGACCCTGACCATATACCTGTCAAAGCAGTCGCCGTTCTCTCCGACCGGGACATCGAAGTCGACCCTGTCATAGACAAGGTACGGCTCGTCCTTCCTGATATCCCATTTGACGCCGCTGGCGCGAAGCGCCGGGCCGGATAGGCCCAGGTTGATGGCGTCCTGGGCTGATATGCGCCCGACTCCCTTGTTCCTGTCGAGCCATATCCTGTTGCCCGTGAGTATGGTCTCGTACTCGTCAAGCTTGCCGGGCAGCATCTTCACGAGCTGGCGGCAGGACTCCTTGACCTCGTCAGTGAACTCGTACCTTACGCCGCCCACCCTCATATAAGTGGGAGTAAGACGCCCGCCGCATACCTGTTCGAATATGTCGAGTACTATCTCCCTCTCCCTGACGGCGTAAAGGAGGATGGTCATCGCGCCGAGGTCCACGGCCCACGCGCCAAGGCCCATGAGGTGCCCGGCTATCCTGGAGAGCTCCGCGGCTATGACCCTTATGTACTTGGCCCTGTCGGGAATATCCAGCCCCAGGAGCTTTTCGACTGCCATTACATACGCCAGGTTGTTGCTCATGGCGCACATGTAGTCGAGCCTGTCGGTATAGGGGACGAACTGGTGATAAAGGAGGTTCTCCGCTATCTTCTCGGTGCCCCTGTGCAAATAGCCGATCTCCGGCTGGCAGTCCGTAACCCTCTCGCCCTGCAGCTTTATCACAAGGTGCAGAACGCCGTGGCTGGACGGGTGCTGCGGCCCGAGGTGGAGGCTGAGCTCTTTAGTAATGATTTCGCCGTTATCTATTTCGTTGATTATTTCGGCCATGGAATCGGCTCGTTATTCCTTCTCTTCCCCAAAGGGGTTGTACTTGTCTTTATAGCCCCTCAAGGGGTAGTCCTTGCGCAGAGGATGCCCTTCCCAGTCTTCGGCCAGGTAGATGCGCCTCATGTCCGGATGCCCCTCGAAGGTCACGCCAAACATGTCAAAGGTCTCGCGCTCAGGCCAGTTCGCGGCGCTCCACAGGCCTGTAACGCTGGGCACTGTCTCCTTGTCGTTCACCCTGATCTTTACCCTGATCCTCTGCCTGTTGAAGATAGAGTACAGGTGGTATACCACGTCGAACCTGGGCGAGCGAGTCAGATAGTCCGCCCCGCATACGTCGACCAGGTAATTCATCCTGAAGTCGTTGTCGGTCTTGAGGAACTCCATGATGCGCAGGAGCGCGCCCTTGTCCACGACTATTGTGAGATCGTCCCTGAAATCAGAGACCTCGAGGATATTGTTATGAAAGGTGTCCTTGAGCCTGGCTGTAAGCTCAGGCTTCTTATCGAAGCGGGTCATCTGCCGGCCCCCTCAAAGCCCTTTATGTTCTTCTGCTCGAGGACGAACGGGCTCTCCCTCTTTATCTTTTCCATGAGCTGGAGGAAGCCGAAGATAAGGGCCTCCGGCCTCGGAGGGCAGCCAGGGACATAGACGTCAACGGGCACCACGAGGTCAGCGCCCTGCACGACGGCATAGGTATTGTAAGGGCCGCCCGCGGAGGCGCACCCGCCCATCGCGATGACATACCTGGGCTCGGCCATCTGGTCGTAGAGCCTCTTCAGGAGCGGGGCCATTTTTTTGGTCATTGTGCCGGCGACTATCATTACGTCGGACTGGCGGGGCGAAGGCCTGAAGACGATGCCGAGCCTGTCGGTGTCGTACCTTGAACAGGCGGTGGCTATCATCTCGATGGCGCAGCAGGCAAGACCGAAGGACATCGGCCAGAGCGATGAGGATATCCCCCAGTTCGCTATGTTCCTGGTGATGTTGTGCTCTTTGACCGCTGTTACGACCGGGTTCTTCCTGAGGACCTCGGCGACGTTCTCAATCGTCGTGAAAAGGAAGGAGTCCTCCAGCTTTCCACCGGACTGCGGCAAGGCACCTTCGTGAGCTTTACGGGAAAAATTATCCATCAACCTTTAAACCCAATCCAGGGCGCCTTTTGCCCATGCGTATATGAGACCTATTGCCAGAACGACTATGAAGACGATCATTTCTATGAAAATCGGGATTGCAAGAGCCTCTTCCGTCAGGTTTACGGCCCAGGGGAAAAGGAAGAGGGTCTCAACGTCGAATAATACGAAAAGTATGGCGATTATGAAGAAATGGACTTTGAAATGACCGGTGCTGGCGTCGCCAATGGGCTCGAGGCCGCACTCCCATGGAGCGAGTTTCTCCCTGTAGGGGTTATTCGGGCGGAGCAGGAAGCTCAGGAAAAGCACGCCGAGCGCCATCGCAGTGGCGATCCCCATCATCACAAGTATCGGCAGATAATTAAGCATGCATACCCCGTTAAAATACGCCGGGCAGAATACTCCCCCCGGTGTTCCAACTGTTATACTAAGCTCGCCAGATAGGAGGCAAGATAAAACAACTCGTAATCTTTGTCAAGGGGAAAATTGTATACTGTATACAAATAGAGGGGTCCAGCGGAGCGAAGGATACAACTATGTGGTTTAACTGCGTTTTGTTCGTCTACAGCCTGAAAAGGTCCTTCCTCCTGTCCTTGAAAATGTGGTTCGTTGGGGTGATATTTTTGGCCCTGGCGTCCCTGGGGTCTATCTCGGCCACACCGGTCTGTTCCCTGACCCTTCCGGCCCTCACAAGTACCTCTCCCATGGGGGATGTGACCTGGCTCGTGCCGATGAACTTCAATGCTTTCCCCTTGACCCGGGTCTCTGTCCCGACCCTGTTGGCTGATATGGTAAAGACCCTGTTCTCGAGCGAGCGGGTTATCATCGCGTCCGGGCAGAAAGGCAGGACCAGGTTCGAAGGGTGGCAGATTATCTCCGCGCCCATGAGGCTCAAGGTCCTCGCGGCTTCGGGGAAGACCCAGTCAAAGCATATCATCATGCCGACCCTGGCCTTGCCGGCCTTATAGACCATGAAGGGAGTGTTGCCTTTATCGAAGTATTTCTTCTCGTCCCAGAAAAGGTGCGCCTTGCGGTAGGTGCCGATGTGGCCCTTCGGGCCGACGAGCACGGCGGAATTATAGGCCTTCCTGCCTGCCCTCTCGGCAAGCCCGGCTACTATCCAGGCCCCCTTGTCGGCTGCGACTTCTTTAAGCCTTTTTACGGCATAGCCGGAGGAGACCTCTTCCGAAAGGTCCAGCAGCTCCTTTCTGCCCCGGAACTGATATCCGGTTGAAAAGAGCTCCGGCAAAACGACAAGCTCCGCATCAATTCTCGCGATCCTCTTTACCGCTGCCTCGACATTCGCCTTAACATCTCCGAATTCAGGGCACGTCTGTATGAACGCAACTTTCATTTTCCACTCCACATCAACGGTTCGCTCAGGATACGCTTCAGGTCAGGGGCGAAGAAGAGCGGGACGCAGTTTTGAGAACAGTGTTCGGTTGTCAAGGCAGCGGGAAAGAGAAACGAGGTATTGTCAGCGGGCTTGTCTGCGGAAGGGGAGAGAGGCCCTCTCCCCTTCCGTTCCGGTCTAATTTAGCGGCAGCAGCCTGACTTCTTCGGCGCGGCCTTCTTGGTGGTCTTCTTTGCCGTGGTCTTCTTCTTTGCGGTAGCCTTTTTTGCGGTTGCCATCAAACCCTCCTTTGGATTGTGTTTGAAGAGAAAACCTACTTACCTTTTATCATTACTATATTTCGCTGTCAATACGATTTTCTTTAGTTTTAAAAAGGTCTTCAGCGTCATTTTTTTCAATCGCGCTTGCAACACCTCCGCATGTGTGTTAAGGAGATTGTTTGAGACTGAAATCGAAAGGGCTTATCAATGTCGATAACGAAAAAAGACGTCATCAAGGTAGCCGATCTCGCGCGGCTCGCCCTCACTGAAAACGAAACAGAGATCTATACCACGCAGCTCACGCGCATTCTGGGCTATGTCGAAAAGCTCTCTGAGCTCGACACCACGGGCGTTGAGCCGACGACATATACCGTGCCCCTGAAGACCGCGCTCAGGGAGGACCGGGTTCGGGAATCGCTCCCCCGCGAAGAGGCCTTGAAGAACGCGCCTGAAGCGGAGCGCGGCTGCTTCAAGGTGCCGCAGATAATCGAATAGAAGTCTGTTCGAAAAACGACAGGAGAAAATATTTTGGACCTTACCTCTTTGACCATACACGAACTAAGAGAGATGCTCAGGAAGAAAGAGGTCTCGTCAGTCGAGGCTGCGAAGGCCTATCTAAAAAGGATAGAGGCCGTCGAACCCAAGGTGCGCGCATTCGTGACCGTCGCGCCCGAAGAGGCGCTTAAAGAGGCCGCAGCCGCCGACGCCCGCCTCTCGAAGAGCGATAATGTCACTCCCCTCACCGGCGTGCCTGTTGCCGTAAAGGATATCTTCTGCACAAAGGGCTTGAGGACGACCTGCTCCTCAAAGATACTCGAAAAATTCGTCCCGCCCTATGACTCGACCGTAGTAAGAAAGCTCCGGGAAGCGGGCGCGGTGATACTGGGAAAGAACAACATGGACGAGTTCGCGATGGGCTCGTCGACCGAAAACTCCGCGTTCGGCAAGACCCTTAACCCCTGGGCCCTTGACAGGGTCCCGGGCGGAAGCTCCGGCGGCTCTGCCGCCGCTGTGGCGGCGTCTCTGTGCGCCGCCTCGCTCGGCACCGACACCGGAGGCTCAATAAGGCAGCCTGCCTCGTGCTGCGGCATCGTGGGCATGAAGCCCACATACGGCAGGGTCTCAAGGTTCGGCATGATAGCCTTCGCGTCATCGCTCGACCAGGCAGGCCCGCTCACAAAAGATGTCGAGGACGCGGCAATCCTGCTTGGAGCGATATCAGGCAGGGACGATCTCGATTCAACATCCATCGATGCTCCTGTGCCCGACTACACCGCAAGGCTCAAGACCGGCGTCAAGGGACTCAAGGTCGGCATACCCAGGGAATACTTCATCGAGGGCATGGACCCCGATGTCGACGCGGCCGTGAAAAAGGCGCTGGACACCTTAAAGGCGCTCGGCGCCGAGCTTGTCGAGATCACGCTCCCGCACACTCAATATGCGGTCGCCGTCTATTACCTCGTAGCGACGGCGGAGGCATCGAGCAACCTCGCCAGGTATGACGGCGTGAGGTTCGGGCTTCGCGTGAATAAGACAGGCGGCCTCCTAGACATGTACAAGAAGACCAGGGACGAGGGCTTCGGGCCTGAGGTAAAGAGGAGGATCATGCTCGGCACGTACTCCCTCTCAGCCGGATATTACGACGCGTATTACAAGAAGGCGTCCCAGGTGAGGACGCTCGTGAAGAACGACTTCGAGGCGGCCTTCACTAAATGCGATGTCATCGCCACGCCTACTGCGCCGACGCCTGCCTTCAAGATTGGAGAGAAGGTCGAAGACCCGCTGACGATGTACCTCTCGGACATATTCACCATCTCATGCAACCTTGCGGGCCTGCCGGGCATCTCGGTACCTTGCGGGTTCACGACGGGCGGCCTGCCGATAGGACTGCAGATACTCGGCAAGTCCCTTGACGAGGATACGGTCTTGAGGTCGGCCTATGCGTATGAGCAGGCGACGGAGTGGCACAAGAGAAGGCCTGCGCTTTGATTCAGGCATGTCATTCTGAGGAAGCGAAGCGACCGAAGAATCTGATTATAAAATGACTGAAAAGGATCAAAAATGAAATACGAAGCGGTAATAGGCCTCGAGGTCCACGCTCAGCTACTGACGAGTTCAAAGCTCTTCTGCGGGTGCTCGACGAAGTTCGGCTCAGAGCCGAATACGCAGGTCGACCCCGTATGCCTGGGCCTGCCCGGCGTGCTCCCTGTGCTTAACAGGAAGGCAGTAGAGTACGCCGTAAAGATGGCGCTCGCGACGGACTGCACGGTAAACAACAGGAGCATCTTTGCCAGAAAGAACTACTTCTATCCCGACCTTCCAAAGGGCTACCAGATATCGCAGTACACAGAGCCTCTTGCAGAACACGGCTGGCTCGACATCGACCTGGAGGCGGGCCGGAAGCGCATCGGCATAACCCGCATCCACATGGAAGAGGACGCCGGAAAGCTCCTTCACGGAGAGGGGCCGGAGGACGACGCGTTCAGCTTCGTGGACTTGAACCGCGCGGGCGTGCCGCTCATCGAGATAGTCAGCGAGCCGGACATGCGCACATCCGAAGAGGCGCAGGCGTACCTCCGCGCGCTAAGGGACATACTCGTCTATCTCGGCATATGCAGCGGCAACATGGAAGAAGGCAGCTTCCGCTGCGACGCGAACGTCTCGGTGCGCCTCGTCGGCGCCGAGAAGCTCGGCACAAAGGCGGAGCTCAAGAACATGAACTCCTTCAAGTTCGTGAAGGAGGCCATAGACTACGAGATACAGAGGCAGATAGACCTGGTCGAGTCAGGCGGCAAGGTGGTGCAGGAGACCCGCCTCTTCGATTCGTCTAAGGGCATAACCGCATCCATGCGCTCCAAGGAAGAGGCGCACGACTACAGATACTTCCCTGACCCTGACCTGCTTCCCCTTCTTGTCGAGGACAGTCTCGTGGAGGGCATTCGCCCCACTCTTCCGGAGCTTCCGCAGGCAAAGAGGGAGCGCTTCACGACGCAGTACGGCATACCGGCATACGACGCGGGTGTGCTCACCTCATCGCGCGACCTTGCGGATTATTATGAAGCGGCGGTAAAGGAGACGGGAGAGCCAAAGGTATCCTCCAACTGGGTCATGGGAGAGGTGCTCCGGCTCTTGAAAGAAGACAACCGCGACATAAAGGACTGCCCCGTCTCGCCAAAGGGCGTGGCCGAAATAATAAAGCTGGTCAAGGGCGGGCAGATAAGCGGCAAGATCGCCAAAGAGGTCTTCGAGGAGATGTACAGGACAGGCAAGCCCGCCGCCGGGATAGTACAGGCAAAGGGCCTTACGCAGATCTCCGGCGAGGATGAGCTTGCAAGGATAGTCGACGATATAATAAAGGCGAACCCGGACAATGTCGAACGCTACAGGTCAGGCAAGGCCACGCTCTTCGGCTTCTTCGTCGGCGAGGCGATGAAGGCCACCAAAGGCAAGGCCAACCCGCAGGTAATAAACAGGCTCCTCAAGGAAAAGCTCGGGGGCTGATTCATTGATTCGTCATTGCGAGCGAAGCGAAGCAATCCGGGTTTTCAGGTAATCAAGCACTTTGAGATTGCTTCGTCGCTAAAGCTCCTCGCAATGACAGTATGAATGAGGAATCAATCAGAGCTTCCTTGGATTTAAAAAAGGGCAGCCATTTGGCTGCCCTTTTTTAATATGTGCTGGTATTGTCGAGCATTCGATTCGGGACCGTCTTGACTCTCGGAGGCGGGGAAGGAGTGGGCTTATACTCTTCGAGGACGTCCTTCATGTCTTCCCGGCCGGGACCGAAGACGTAATAGTCGACCGTGACTTTTTTATTGACGGTCGGCGCGTCGATGTAGGCTTCAGGCACGCTCCATATTATCGAATACGGCCAGAGCGCCATATTGACCAATCCATATACCCAATGATCGCCGTCCTTTGTGCCGTAGGCAAGGTAGAAATTGCCGAACCCCGGCAGCACATTAAGGGCTGCCGCTGTCGTCGGGTCTTTTAATTTTTCAGACGGCGCGCTGTACCCCTTCGAATCGATTATCTCCGTCATGTTCGTCTCCATTGTGGACAATGAAGAGCATGACGCAAGCATCAACAGGCTTAAGACCGTAATCGACGCCTTCTTCATAGCATTCCTACGGGGTCTCCGCTGTCCTTGTGCTCCTGATAGCAGGCACTCTGTAATGGTGGTTGAAGTGGAGTAGGCCGGATTATAACATCAACAGGGACAATCCGAAAATGATTTTGCTGAAGGCGGGGATAAGGGCACAAGCCCCTGAGGAGGGCAAAAAAATAGGGGCAGCCGGAAAGGCTGCCCCGGTCTCTTCGTTTTTAGTTAGCGGCTGGCGCCGTTTCAACAGGTATTGCAGCCGGGGCTGCCGCCGGGACCACGACAGGCACGCTTGCCGGTACGACGACAGGTGCTGGCGTTGAAGGAGCCGAAGCCCTCTGTATCTCCTGCGCTCCAGGGCCGTAGGAGTAATAATAGACGGTATTCCTCTTGTTTATGGTAGTCGCGTCGATGGCCGCTTCCGGCACGCTCCATACCACGGACAGGGGCCAGAGGAGCAGGGTCATGAACCCATAAGCCCAGTGCTCGCTCTCGTTCGTTCCGATAGCAAGATAGAAGTTCCCGAAGCCGGGAAGGATGTTGAGAGCGCCGGCTGCGCCTGGGTTTTTGACCTCCTCGTGAGGCACCCTGATGCCCTTGGCCTCAAGCTCCGCGAGCTTGGTCTTCTCCAATGTGCTAAGTGATGTGCATGACGCAAATAAAAACAGACTTACTATTGCAATGACCGCCTTTTTCATAACTCCTCCTGTTGCATGGCTTTTTTGAAATAATCTCTTGTTTGAATTAAAGAGATTTAAAAAATGCAATACGGTTAGTTTATTTTTTTGTATTTAAGCTGTTAACAAACAGGCGGGCATTATACTAATTGCATTAAGCGTTGTTCAATAAAATTTTGATAAAAAAGGCCCGGCAAAAAGCCGGGCCTTTTCATGCAGACAGAATCACCCCAGCAGATCCCCTTTAAGGACACCGACCATGTCCCTCGTGTTTTCCGGGTTGCCGTCAGGGTGCGCGTAGACCTCTATACGGTCCCAATTGTCCAGGTAATATCCGTTAACCGATGTAACGTACCTGCCCTTGCCCCCGCCGTCTGTCTTGAAAACATTGCCGTCAACGCCAGCGGGCACCCTCTCATTCTTCTCGTTCGTGTACCAGACCGTGTAGACCGTATCAGGCTCAAGCCTGTAGAAGTTTATGCCCATGTTCAGATTCCCCGGCATGTACATCATGCTTTCAAACTCGACCCTGGCGTAGGACTGCCCGCCCCTGACGTCTTCGAGCCTCATATCGTAGGGTGCCCGGTAATCCCCCGCCCCGAACGTGAAACCTGCGATCAGAAAATAAAGGACTGCTATGGAAAAGACTGCTCTCTTTTTCATCGCTCTCATCCTTTCTTTTATGGTTTTACGGATTTAAGAAAATTTATTCCCGGGTGAGTATTTGCGGCTTGTTCAGTAATCGAAGACCTTCCAGCCTTTCCTCTTCCAATTGAAGTAGTCGGTTATTATCTGCCGGTGGTCGAAGACTATCGGCTCCGGCAGGTTCTCCTCCGTAAAGACCCCCGCCCCCTTCGCGTCATCCCCTGCCTCGGGCACTCCGTTAGCTTCCGCGACGAACACGACGGAGAGCGTATGCTTTCGCGGGTCTCTCCCCGGGTCAGAGTAGGCATGGAGCTGCGATTTCAGCCTTACATTCAGCGAGGTCTCCTCAAGCGCCTCCCTCCTGGCAGCGTCCTCTAAGCTCTCGCCGTAATCGACGAAGCCGCCGGGCAGTGCCCAGCCGTCAGGCTCGTTCTTCCTCTCGATGAGCACTATGCCATCCGCAAGCTCGATTATGATGTCTACCGTAGGCGCCGGGTTCCTGTACTCGGGCATGCGCTCTCCTTTAAACGGCTATTCTGTTTTTATTGATCTCAGGTACTCGGCGTTCTTTTCAGGGAGGCTTGAATTGATGAACATGCCGCTCCCGAGCTCGAACCCGGCTGCCATGGTTATCCTCGGCACGAGGCTCAAGTACCAGTGGCAATAGACGTTTTCGTAGTCCTGCGGGCGCGAGGACCTTATAACATAATTATAATCCGGGTCGTCGAGTCCGTAGTGGAATTTCGAGAGGATGTTCTTGAGGTGATGGGCGAGGTCCTTCAATTCCTCTTCTGTGACAGAGGCGAACGAGGCAGAGTGCCTCTTCGGAAATACCCAGGTATGGAACG
>MGPL01000016.1:0-9161 GCA_001797415.1 Deltaproteobacteria bacterium GWA2_55_10 | reverse complement strand
GCCTTTCTTAATGTCATTTGAGTCCTCCTTGGGTTTTTCATCGTGAACCTTCCCGGGTCAAATATCCTTAGGCCGTCTATTCGCAGAAGAACCCCTCCTGTCACCCCCTTTCCCCTGGTAGGACAATATGCTTCTCCCTCACGCCTGGATACCTATCCTGACTTGGCGCGCTCCGGCCCCGTACATAAGGCCGAATCATCTCTTACCGTATAGTCCGTCTGATGCTTGCAACCGGCATGCCGCACCCGTATGTTCTTGTTTATTCTATTGTTTGCCTTAAGGGTGTTTCCATCGGTGAAAAATGAATTTACAGATGATACGGACCGAGCTGTAAAAAAGATCTGCAGGGGACCGCCTTGCCCGCGGATAAATTTGTAAGGTCTTGCAATGATGGCGCTTTTTCCCTGAGGTCCGGTCTTAAAGTAGTAAAAAAGATTTACAGCTGCTGTCAGGGACAGTACCTGGCCGTCGCGGGGCCACTTTTCTCTCAAGCGCTCCCCTTTAAACGCGAAATAACTTCAAGGTGAAGTGTCAATTGACAATGGATTTGAAAGCGAATTATAATAATCCGGTTCTAAAAAAATGAAAGGCGGGACGTGAATATAAGGATACCTATCGGGTATAAGTTCATACTCGGCTTTATAGCTGTAGTCGCTGCCGCGGCATTCGTGCCGGGGCTCGTAGAGAAGCTCGATGTAGCCGAGTGGATGAAACAGCCTTTAAGCTTTCTCATAGCCATCCTCGTCGGCCTCATCCTCGGCTCTTTCTTCATCCGCAACTTCACCAGGGACTTCAACCGCATCACGAGCGTGGCCCGGAGAATAAGCAAGGGAGACCTCACCGACGCCGAGAAGCTTGACAGCGACAGCCAGACCAGGCTCATAAAGGACGAGATAGGCGACCTCGCCCAGGCGGTCGCCCTCATGTCAGAGAGCCTCAAGACCCTGGTCGAGCAGATAAAGTCGACTGTTTCGGACCTGACCGACGCGCAGGAGTCGTTCTCCTCGGTCGTATCCAGGGGGCACGAGACCTCCAAGGAAGTCATATCAGGCACATCCGCCATATTTGACGGCGCGCTCGAACAGGCCAATCATGTGGGCGACGCCTCGTCGACCGTCAAAGCGATGGCAGAGCTCGCGGACGAGGTCGCCGGAAAGGTGACCGAGAGCGCGAACGCCTCCCAGAAGGTCAACACCATGGTCCAGCGCGGCGCCATGGCAGCCACGTCCGCCATGGAGAAGATGGAGACCATCTTCAACGGGATAGAGAACACAGAATCAGCCGCCATACGCCTGAAGGAGAAGCTCGGCGACATACCGAAGATACTCGATGTCATAACGCACATCTCTCGCCAGACAGACCTCCTGGCCTTGAACGCCACCATAGAGGCGTCAAAGGCAGGAGAGCACGGCAGGGGCTTTGCCATGGTCGCGGAAGAGGTGCGGCGCTTCGCCGACAACACCAACAACAGCGTCGAGGACGTCTCCTTCATCGTAAAGGAGCTTAGAGTCGAAGTGGAGCGCGTCGTGGCCTCGGCAAGCGAGGGCACCGCGAACCTCAAGGGCGGCAGGGACGACTTGAGGAAAATACGCGAGATACTCGTCGACATCACGAACTACACCTCCGAAGTGGCTGAGAAGGCGAGCATCATCCTCGGCCTCACGCACAAGCAGAAGGAGAAGGCCGGCAAGACCGTTGAGATAATAGAGCAGGTGGCGCATATAGCGAAGGAGAACCTCTCCTCGACCGAGCGGGTCGAGTCCGCTGTAGAGCGACACGGCACAGCCATCAACGAGACAATTACAGCCGCGGAGAAGCTCTCTGAGTTATCTAAAGAACTTAAGGCCGTGGTCGCCAGGTTCTCTCTTTAATCGGTTATGAAGGGGGATAAGATCATCATAGCCCTTGATGCAGGCAAGTTCGCCATCCAGACGACCGCGGTCGCGGGCGTGGTCGAAGTCGAGAAGCTCCCGTTTCTTCCGGGCAGGGCGGGTTTTGTAACCGGCATAATCTCTTTCAGGAACGAGCCCGTGGCTGTCGTTGACCTCGCGATGGCGCTCGGGGATTTCTCCCCGGCGGAGCGGAGCACGCACAAGGTAATAGTTCTGCGGGATAAGGGGCGCACCCTCGGCATGGACATCGGAGAGGCAGCTCTCTCATTTCTCTGGGACGAGGAGATAGGCGGCAAGACGACCGACGAGAAGGGCCTTTTCACATCGGGCAGGATATACGCGAAAGACTCGACTATCGAAATAATAGACTGGCCGGCGCTTTTCAACGAGACATCAAGGATGCTGACAACGGAAGAAAATGTCAAAAAGAGTCCTAATAGCTGACGATACCGAGTTTTTCAGGCTTGCCTTGAAGGACATACTGGGCCGGGCCGGCTTCACCATAGTAGGCGAGGCTGAGAACGGCGCGATGGCGCTTGAGATGGCAAAGGGCTTGAAGCCCGACCTCGTGATACTCGACGTGGTGATGCCAGTGATGAACGGGCTCGATGCCGCTAAGGCCATCTCGGCACTGAAGCTGCCGCTCAAGATAGTCATGTGCACCTCTCTCGGCTACGAACCCATTGTCGAGGAGGCGGTAAGGTCCGGCGCCTCAGGGTACATCATCAAACCCCTTTCAGAGACAAAGGTCCTGAACACGCTCAACAGCATCCTGTGATTGCATTCTATACTTGCTGAAAGACCCCGACTTTATTCAGGCTTCAAATAAGCTCCATATGCAAGGCCCCGGTTGAATCAGGGAGCGAGGAATGATGCGTACTCTTCATGTACGCTGCAGTGACGAGCTTCTGAAGCCAACGCAGCAGATGGACTTTTTCAGCAGCCTGCTGGAACCCCCTACATGGACATCTCCAAATACAAGGGCATATACCTGCAGGAGGCGAGGACCCACCTTGCTGAGATAGAATCGGGGCTTCTCTCCCTTGAGAAGGACCCGTCGCAGAAGGATGTCCTCGACGCGCTCTTCCGCCATTACCATTCCATAAAGGGCATGTCAGCCTCTATGGGGTATACGCCCGTGATGAGGCTTGCCCACGCCGAGGAAGACCTGCTCGACAAGCTCCGCTCAGGAAAGCTCTCCCTGAATTCGAGCATGGCTACCGCGCTCCTCAAGTGCCTGGACGCATTGAGAGAGCTTACCGACAGGGTAGAGAGGGACGAGCCTCTTGATGTAGAGATAACGCCCCTTATCGATGAGCTTACGGCCTCTGTGGTAGGTGGGAGCGCGCCTGCCGCAACCCAGCCGCCTGCCGCCAGCGTTGCGCCTCAGCCAAAGACAGAGGCATTGAGGCTCTCCGAGGTCATGAAGGTCGAGGGCAGCGTATTCGACGACCTCCTTGCCACTGTAGGCGACCTTTTCATGGCCCTCTCCTCATTCAAGGCGCTCTCGCATTCGTCGCGCTCGATAGAGATCAAGGAGGGCGTGCACGTACTCGGCAAATCGATAAGTACCATCCACAAAAACATACTCTCCGCGCGCATGCTCCCTCTGGAAGACCTCATAGCAGGCCTTCCGAGGGTCGTGCGCGACCTTACGAGCGGTTCGGGCAAAGAGGTGTCGTTGACATCCGAGGGCATGGACATAAGCCTGGACAGGGCCATATTGGAAGGGCTTGCCTCGCCCCTGGTGCATATCATAAGAAATGCCGTCGACCACGGCATTGAGAGCGCGCAGGAACGGGTGGAATGCGGTAAACTGTCCGTAGGCGCCATCAAGATAAAGGCCTACACGAGAAGGGACCGGGCGGTCATCGAGATCTCCGACGACGGCCGGGGCATAAACAGGGAGCGGCTCCGGAAGAAAGCGGCTGAAAGGGGTCTTTCCGCCGAGAGGCTCGCATCCATGCCCGACAGGGAGCTCTTAAAGCTCGTCTGCATGCCGGGCCTCTCCACTGCCGATAAGGTCACGGGCACATCGGGCAGGGGCGTTGGCATGGATGTCGTGAAGGACTCTGTGGAGGCGCTCGGCGGCGCTCTCGGAATAGAATCAGCGGAAGGAAAAGGCACAAAAATCATAATGGAGCTGCCGCGCACCACGTCGATAACAAAGGTGTTGATAGTCAGCATCGGCCCTGAGCAGTTCCTGCTTCCCATCTCAAAGATAGAACGGGTCATAGAGACAGGCAAAGACGACATCGGGGGCGGCGTCTTCTCATTCGAAGGCGTGCAGGTCCCGGTGGTGCCTCTGGCAGAGCTGTTCGGCATAGCTGAAAAGGCAAGGCCGGGCGCGACCCTTATCCTTGTCGACGCAGGGCCGATTTTGGGCGCGGGCCAGCATCTGGCAGCGCTCAAGGTCGACGACTTCGGGGACGAGATTGACGCATACGTGAAGCCGCTCCTGCCCCCGATCTCGAAGCTCTGGGGCGCGACCGGGCTGACCATCATGGGCGACGGCAGGCCGGTCTTCCTTCTCGATGTTCAGCAGATAATATCAAAGGCAGCAGGCGCATGAACGTAAAGCTCTTGAAAAAACTCCTTGAGGATGTAAAAAGCGACAGGGTCGGGGTAGCAGATGCCCTCGAGGCCTTGAAGAGACTCCCATTCGAGGAGCTCGAGTTCGCCACGCTCGATACGCACAGGTCGTTACGCCAGGGCTTCCCCGAGGTCATATTCGGACAGGGCAAGACAGTCGCGCAGATGAAGGCCATAATATCGAGCATGCTGAAACGCAAAGAGAATGTGCTCGTCACCAGACTGGACCCGCCAAAAGGCAGGGCCCTTAAAAAGGCCTTCTCAAAGGGAGAGTACAAAGAGGTCTCACGGACTTTTTTCGTGAAATCCCACCCCGTAAAGCCCGTTGGCAAGGGCACAGTGCTTGTTATCTGCGCCGGCACGTCAGACGTGCCAGTCGCTGAAGAAGCCGCCGTTACCGCAGAATGCATGGGGAACAGGGTCATGAGGCTCTACGATGTCGGAGTCTCAGGCATCCACAGGCTCCTCCACAGGAAAGACGATCTCTGGGAGGCCAACGTCATTATCGCGGTCGCCGGCATGGAAGGCGCTCTCCCCAGCGTCGTCGCCGGCCTTGTTTCCCGTCCCGTCATTGCCGTGCCCACAAGCGTGGGCTACGGCGCGAACCTCGGCGGCCTCACGACCCTGATGGCCATGCTCAACTCCTGCGCATCCGGTATTTCCGTGGTAAACATCGACAACGGCTTCGGCGCCGCCTTCGTGGCAAGCCTCATTAACAGGTGACAATGCGACTCCTCTACTTCGACTGCCCCATGGGCATAAGCGGCGATATGTTCCTGGCCTCCCTCATAGACCTTGGGGTCGACCACAAGGCCATACTGCGCGAGCTCAGAAAGCTCCCTGTCGACAGAATAAAAGTCGCTGTAAAGAAAGAATCCCGCCATTCGATCACCGGCACTACCTTCAGGGTGAAAATCCATGAGGGCCACCATCACCGGACGTTCCGCGACATAAAGAAGATAATCTCAGGGAGCGAGTTGAAACCCGGAGTAAAGAAGCTCTCAACGGAGATATTCAGGATAATCGCAGAGGCAGAGGGGAAGATACACAATGTTGCCGCTGACGCAGTCCACTTTCACGAGATAGGCGCGATGGATTCCATTATAGACATCATCGGCGCGGCGATCGCGATTGACATATTGAAACCGGATGAGGTCGTCTGCTCGCCTCTGCCGCTCGGCACCGGCTGGGCAGATACGATGCACGGCAGGATACCAATTCCAGCCCCCGCCCCAGTGGAAATACTGAAGGGAGCGCCTGTGGCCCCCTCATCGATTGCCTTCGAGCTTACTACTCCTACCGGCGCGGCCATAATGAAGACAATAGCTGGGTTCGGCACAATGCCGGCCATGACCATCGAGAGGATCGGCTACGGAGCGGGGAAGAAGGACTTCAAGGAATCGGCCAACCTCGTCAGGGCCATCCTCGGCAGCGTGGATAGCAAGTCAAAGCCGGCCGCAGGGACAGAAGAGCTTCTTGTGCTCGAGACAAATATAGACGACATGAGCCCCCAGGTCGCGGGATACCTCCTTGAGAAGCTCCTTGCAAAGGGCGCGCTCGACGCCTTCTATACTCCGGTGCAGATGAAGAAGTCCAGGCCCGGCGTGCTCCTTACTGTGCTCGGCAGGCACTCTGACAAAGATGCCCTGCTCGGCCTTATATTCGAAGAATCGACCTCGATAGGCGTAAGGACCTATCCGGTAGAGAGGCACTGCCTTGAAAGGAAGATGATGAAGGTCAAGACTCCTTTCGGGAGTATTCCGGTCAAGGTCTCTTTTCGGGCCGGGAAGGCCGTAAACGTCCAGCCTGAATACGAGGACTGCCGCGCCGTCGCGGAAAAAAAAGGCGTTGCCCTCAAGACCGTCATAGACGCTGCCCGCTCGGCGGCCACGGCGAACATTATTTAATCCCGGTTCCATTTTTTCCATCTTTGATTGACTAAAGTCACACATCTCATTATAATACGTTGCTATAATTTCACCTGGAATCCAAACCAGGGGTCTGAGCCTATGAAAATCCTCCTAAACCTGAATGGTCCTCGAAAAGGACTGCCATGCTGATACGCTGCTGGGGCTCGCGCGGGTCCATTTCTGTTTCTGGCGAGGATTTCCTGAAGTACGGCGGCGACACCACATGCATAGAGGTGGTGAGCGACTCCGGCGACCTCATCGTAATCGACGCAGGCACTGGCATAAGGTGCCTGGGCAACAGGCTCGCCCGGAACGGGACGCGCGATATCCACATGCTTTTGACCCACGCGCACTGGGACCACCTCTCCGGCTTTCCGTTCTTCAAACCCATATACAGGAAAGAGAGCCGGATAAGCATCTACGGCCCGCAGCCCACCCAGGACTCGCTGAAACGCATAATATCCAAGACCATGACAGCCCCGAACTTCCCGATAGAGCTCGAGGACATAAGCGCGGACATAAGCTTTCTCGGCATGGGCTTGAAGGGCTACTCGATAGGCTCGGTCAACATAAGCACCATCCCATTAAGCCATCCGAACCAGGGCGTGGGCTACAGGCTCGAGGAGGACGGCAGGTCGTTTGTATTCCTGACTGACAACGAGCTCACCTTCCGCCACCCGTTCGGACTGGGCTACGACGATTACAAGCGCTTCTGCACGGGCGCGGACCTCCTCTATCACGACGCCGAATACAAGAGGGAAGAGTACGAGTCAGCGACAAAGGGCTGGGGCCATTCGGTCTATCTGGATACGCTCAACCTCGCGCTGGAATCCAACGTCAAGACGCTCGGCCTGTTCCACCAGAACCAGGACAGGACCGACAGCCAGGTCGATGAGATGGTAAGGGACTGCAAAGATGTTATAAGGCAGAAGGGTTCAAAGCTCGAATGCTTTGCCGTGGCGGCCGGGACAGAAGTAAAGATTTAAAGCGGTTCCCCTATATCAGACAAACCACCTCCGCAAACTCTGGAATAAACCATTTTAAAACGTCTTAAAGTAAGCCTTTTTACGGGCTGCCGAGCGGTCTGGGAATAAGGCTGGCCCGCTATCTGCCGCCATCCTCCGCTCACCCCGTATTTAAAAAAATACCGCGATAAGGCGCGGGGTATCGAAATCACCAGGAGCCTTTTTCTCCTTCTCCCCTCCGGGGAGAAGGCTGGGATGAGGGGGACGGTATTGAAAAACGCCCCCTCACCTTACTCCGTACACCCCCAGGGGGAGAGGAAACAAACTCACGCAGCAATCTGGCCGGGCATAAACCCCGACAGGCAGATTCTTCGCTTTGCTCAGAATGACGAACTAAAGCCTTACTGCTCCCTTATCTCCCTGGGCACGCCGGCTATAGTCGCGCGCCTCTGGAGCTCCTCGTATTCTTCCCTCAGCTCAGAGAGCCTGCGGAGGTCTTCGGGCATCTCGCTCCGGTAAAGATTGTATCTCGCGACCTGGTCGGGCGTATAAATCTGGCCGACCCTCCTGCCGCTTTCGAATAACGTCATGAACTCGGTCTTGGCGTTTATTGAAGACTGCAGCTGGTCTATATCGGTCGTCTTTCTGTTGAACGACTGCCGCCACCATTCGAGCGTCTGGTCGCCGTAAAGCTCGGCTCCTGGTTCGGTTGTAAGCGGGGGTGGCGTCGTAGTCTCGAGAGCAGGCCCTGCCTCTTTAACGCCTTCCTTTATTACCCTGACCTTCCCCCTGTATGCCTGCGGCACCTTTTCCAGGCTGTCGGTTATGTGTACGACCCCCTGCTGGTCGGTCCACTGGTAGAGGTCTGCAAAAGCCGGGGAGACTGCGAATAAAAGGGCGACGAGTACGAGAAAGGGCCTCATGGGAATACCTCAGGTATTAAAATTGGTTAAAAACTCCGCTTTATTCCGGCTGCTCAAAAAGCTCCGTATGCGAGGCCCCGGTTAAATCGGGGAGCGAGGAATGAGGCGTACTCTTTCTGTACGTCGCAATGACTCGCTTTGAGGCCAACAAAGCAGATGGACTTTTTCAGCAGCCTGATGGGAAGTATAATCTATAGGCCCCTATCAGTCAAATAAGAGCCGGAATAGAGGTATCTGCCGTCGGTCTCGAACACGGCTGCCCCGCCAAGGTCGGTCCTCATCACCTTGGCTCCGATCGCGGAGTATCTTTCAAGCGTCTCCTTGTGGGGAAAGCCGAAGGCATTTCTCCTGCCCACGGATATTACTACTATGGACGGATTGACTGAATTAAGAAACTCGGATGAAGAAGAGCCCTTTGACCCGTGGTGCGGCGACTTGAGAACGACGGCCCCAATGGACCTGCCTGCAAGCAATGCCTCAGTTTTTTCGCCTATGTCGCCAGTGAATAGAAAGCCCTTTTCCCCGTAGCTCAACTTCATAACCGCGGACATTTCATTGATATCCAGCTGAGCGTCGTCTGACGAGTGCAGGAATTCCAGGACGACATTGCCGACCTCTTTTTTGCCGATGGCGCGCGTGTCGCTGACCTTGACGTCCCCCCTCTCAAGAGCCCCTTTAAGCGCGCCCAGGCTGCCCTGCCCGTTCCACCAGAACTCACCCACCTTGAAATTTTCTGCTATGAAGGCCAGTCCTCCCATGTGGTCTCGCTGCGCGTGGCTCAGGAGGATATAATCCAGCTTGTCTATGCCCTTGGCCCTGAGCACCGGCGCGATCACCCTTTCGCCGATGTCGAAGTCCGGGTTGTTGGAGCCGCCGCCG
>MGPL01000015.1:7401-9873 GCA_001797415.1 Deltaproteobacteria bacterium GWA2_55_10 | reverse complement strand
GGCCACAAGCTCTTTCAATGGAGAAATAGCCGCCAAAGGCCTGCCGGCGTTTATATGTGAGTCCGCAAGCAGCAATAAGGCCTGGGCCCTGCTTGGGCTTTTTGGAAATTTTTTGATGAAAGCCGAGAATGCAATGGAGGCTTCTTCGTAGAGACCGGCCTCGAAAAGTGCGGAACCTTTTAAAAAAGAGGCCTTCTCTTTGAGCGAGGAGGACGGATAGGCTGATATAATGGTATCATATGCTTTGGCAGCCTCGGCATATCGGGCCTGGGCAGAAAGGGCCTCTGCCTTGTAGAAGAGGGTATGGTCCTCTATGTCCTTGAGGCCTGTTGCGCCTTCAAAATGGGCCAGGGCCGCGGGGTCTTTCTCTTCCATGGCAATGAGGCCCAATAAAAGAGATGCCCTCGATGCCCAGACAGTTTCAGGGAAGAGCCTTTTCGTCTCCAGAAAAGACCTTTTGGCCTCACCCCTGTCGACCGCTTTCATCTTCTGCGCAAACCTGAAGAGCGCCTCAGGGTCGATCTCCCTGGCCTGTGCACCGGCCTCGGGCACGGCCATGCTCTGCGTCTCGACGAAGGTCGCCGAGGCAGGGCCCAAAAAGGCAATATGCACGAGCGCGGCTGAAAGAAGCGCGCCTATGAAATAAAGGCTCCTTTTATTCGGTGCCACAGTGTACCTCCGGCACGCGCATTATATCACAGCCGTACTTGCCTTCAAAATGAATGGGGAGGCAGGTCTCTGTAAAAAAGCTGTTATCATGATTTTTGCTGTTGTATAATCCGACTTTAGCCTTAAAAATGGGACCATACCAATAGGCTGCTCAAAAAGGTCCGGATGCGAGGCCCCAGTTTAAATCGGGGAGCGAGGAAGGAGGCGTACTCTTTGCCGTACGCCGCACTGACGAGCGACAAAGACAACAAAGCAGATGGGCCTTTTTCAGCAGCCGTCGAAGGGGAAAAGAATGCAGGTCATTGAGGAGCTTACGGCTGAACCCAAGATAGCCTATTTCTCAATGGAGGTGGGCTTCAGAAACGACATACCGACCTACAGCGGCGGATTGGGCATACTGGCCGGAGATACCATCAAGAGCGCGGCTGACCTCGGACTGCCGGTGGTCGCCGTCTCCCTCATTTATAAGAAAGGGTACTTCAGGCAGGAGCTGGACAAGAACGGCAAGCAGACAGAGTTCCCGGTCCAGTGGAATCCCGCCGAGCACATGACGCTCCTCCCGCAGAAGATAAAGGTCACGATAGAAGGCCGGGAGGGCTTTGTCCAGGCCTGGGTCTATTTCATTACGAGCCTTGTTACCCAGTGGAAGGTCCCCATATTCTTCCTCGACACCGACGTTCCAGAGAACGCGCCCGAGGACCGGGCCATAACAGACCAGCTCTACGGCGGCGACGACAGGTACAGGCTCAAGCAGGAGGTAATACTCGGCATAGGCGGCGTATTGATGCTGCGGGCCGTTGGCTTCAGGATAAAGAAGTACCACATGAACGAAGGGCACGCCGCGCTCCTCACGCTCGAGCTGCTTCAGAGGTACAAGCGCGACATCGAGGCCGTTTGGGACGAGAGAGCGGTCTGGGACATCGAGCGCGTAAAGGACATCTGCGTCTTCACGACCCACACGCCGGTCGAGGCGGGGCACGACAGGTTTTCGTATGACCTTGTAAGGGAGGTGCTCGGCGAGCCCATACCATTTGACGTACTCAGAGATCTCGGCGGCAGCGGCAAGCTCAATATGACCCTTCTGGCCATGAACCTCTCCCAGTACATAAACGGAGTCGCCAAGAAGCACAGCGAGGTCTCGAAGGTCCTCTTTCCCGGCTACAAGATACAGGCCATAACCAACGGCGTACACACCTTTACCTGGGTCTCGGAGCCATTCGCGAAGCTATACGACAAGTATCTGCCCGGCTGGGCCAACGAGCCGGAGCTCTTTGTCAGGATAACGAAGATACCCGAAGAGGAGCTCTGGGGCGCGCACATGGCGGCCAAGAAGAAGCTCATCGATTACGTGAACGCGAAGACCAACGCTGCCATGGACTACAACACGCTTACCATCGGATTCGCGAGGAGGGCCACTGCCTACAAGAGGGCGAGCCTCCTCTTCTGGGATATAGAGCGCCTCCGTAAGATCGGCAAGAAGAAGATACAGGTGATATACGCCGGCAAGTCCCACCCGAAGGACAACGACGGAAAGAAGAACATCGAAGAGATAGTAAAGAAGGCAAAGGAATTAGCGGGCGACATCAATATCGTCTATCTCGAGAACTATGACATGGACCTGGCATTGAAGCTCGTCTCAGGGGTGGACGTATGGCTCAATACGCCCATGAGGCCCAGGGAGGCATCCGGCACAAGCGGCATGAAGGCCGCGCACAACGGCGTTTTGAACTTCAGCATCCTTGACGGCTGGTGGATAGAGGGGCACATCGAAGGCTATACCGGCTGGTCGATCGGCCCGGCGCC
>MGPL01000015.1:5054-7394 GCA_001797415.1 Deltaproteobacteria bacterium GWA2_55_10 | reverse complement strand
AGCTCCCTTGCGGCCTCGACCGACGAGCTTGACGCGGAGGACCTCTACACCAAGCTCGAAAAAGAGGTCATACCGGCCTTCTACGACAACCGCCATATATGGATGCGCATGATGGAGAACTCGATAGGCAAGATAGCCTATTACTTCAATTCGCACAGGATGATGAGAAGGTATGTTACGGAGGCGTATATAAGATAAGAAAATCGCCAGGTGCTTTTTCTCCTTCTCCCCGGAGGGGAGAAGGCTGGGATGAGAGGGAATGGTAAAAAGCCCCCCTCACCTTCATCCTCTCCCCCATGGGGAGAGGAAATTGCAGCAGGTTCAGGGTTGCACCCTGAACCTGAAAGTCCGTAAGCGGTTTAACGAATTTTCTGGTTCAATTTATAAAATTGAACCCGCCAAGGCGATGAAGATAACAAAGCAGATGGGACTCATTCCATGCCTGCCTACGGCGTCCTTCCGCTCTTAAGATAAATCCGGCACTCTTCGCTCCCCAGCCAGTCTATCTTCATCATGTTGGTCGCTCCGCGGAGGCCTACCTTCGTGCCTGACACGACTACGATAGTCTCTCCGAAGTCCGCAAGACCGTTGTCGAGCAACGCAGCCTCTCCCCTGCATATCATCTCGTCGGTCGTCTCTCCGAACTCAATGAGGTAAGGCGTGACTCCCCAGAGGAGAGATGCCCTCCTGCGTGTCGTCGCCTGGTTGGTAAAGGCGATTATCGGGGTCAAGGGCCTGAGTTTCGATAGCAGTCTCGCGGTCTCCCCTGACTGCGTGAAGACGACTATCGCCCTTGGGCCGACCTCTTCCGCTGCCGCCGAGGCCGCGTAGGCCACCGCCTGCGCAAACGAGCCGATCGCGCCCTGCTTCCTTCTCAGGTGGGCCTTCTGGGCAAGGGCAGCCTCTTCTGCCTCGTTTATGATCTTCACCATCGTCTCTACGACCTTGACGGGGTAGCTGCCCACGGCAGTCTCTCCAGAGAGCATGAGCGCGTCAGTGCCGTCGAAGACCGCGTTGGCGACGTCGGATGCCTCTGCCCTTGTGGGCCTCGGGTTGGTTATCATCGACTCCATCATCTGGGTCGCGGTTATGACCACCTTGCCCGCCTCGTTGGCCCTTGAGATGAGCTTTTTCTGAAGCACAGGTATCTCCTCGGTCGACAGCTCGACCCCGAGGTCTCCCCTGGCTATCATTATCCCGTCCGATTCCTCCAATATTGCGTCGAGGTCCTCTATGGCCTCCGCCTTCTCGATCTTCGCTATTACCGGTATGTCCGAGCCCGCTGACTTTATTATCTCCTTGACCCTCGCGACTTCAGAGGCCTTCCTCACAAATGAAAGGGCTATATAGTCGACGCCCTTCTCAATGCCGAAGGAGAGGTCTGCCAGGTCCTTTTCTGAAAGGCAGGGCGCGCTCACGCTCACTCCGGGCAGGTTCATGCCCTTGTTCTCCTTGAGCGCTCCGCCGTAGACCACCTCGCAGAGGATGGTATCATTCTCCACGCCAAGCACCCGCGCCTCTATGAGGCCGTCGTCCATGAGTATCCTGTCGCCTTCTTTTACGTCTTTATACAGGTCGCCGTATGTGGTGGAGATGACCGATTCGTCGCCGTCAGGGTCGCGCGGGACAATCGAGATGCGCTGCCCGGCAGCAAGCTCGACGGAAGGTTTTCTGAGGCGGCCCACCCTTATCTTGGGCCCCTGCAGGTCAAGGAGTATGGCTGTCGGGAGGTTCAGTTTTTCTGAGACCTGCCTGATGATTGAAATGACCTCGCCGTGTTGGGCGCGGGAGCCATGCGAGAAGTTCAGGCGCAGCACCTGCGCCCCGGCGTGCATGAGCCCTTCTATTGCCGACGGAAGGCTCGATGAAGGCCCTATCGTTGCGATAATCTTGGTCTTTCTTTTGGATGTGCTCACGGAGGGATTATCCCATTCAAGGGTCTTGGAGTCAATAACAAGAGGTGGGCTTGAGAAAGGGTTGCGATGGTGATTAAAAAACCAAGATTAACGCTGAACGAAGGAGATGTCATTCTGAGCGGAGCGAAGAACCTGCTTTTTCGCACAATGCCTTTTGCGCGCTGCCGCGCTTTTCTGGGCGGCTGGAAGCTACTCCCTCCATCCTCCGCGCTCGCCCCTTATGTCGCCCGCTTGCGCGGGCTCTTCTGCCCCGGCTCGCGCCCTCCCCCAGCCCTATGCTCGCTTACGTCTTATGCCCAGCGGTTTGTTTAAAGACTAAAACAACTCGAACGTTATTCAGGCTGCTCAAAAAGGTCCAGATGCGCGGCCCCAGTTTAAATCGGGGAGCGAGGAATGCGGCGTACTCTTTGCCGTACGCCGCTAC
>MGPL01000015.1:0-5044 GCA_001797415.1 Deltaproteobacteria bacterium GWA2_55_10 | reverse complement strand
TTGACAAGCAGATGGGCCTTTTTCAGCAGCCTGCTAAAATTCCACCTTCGCCCTTCCTATAATGACCGTCGTATAAGCCGCCCCCTTTTTAAGGGGCGTACGCACAGAGATCCTGCCTTTCACGAGGCCGGTATCCGTTATATAGCCCAATGCCAGGTCCCTCTGCACATTATCCCTGAACGATACGAGCCTGCCTTCGAGCCCATATTCCTCGATGTCTCTCGTGAACCTCAGGCCCACTGAGCTGCTATCTATCCTTAATTCTTTGACATCCTCGAAGTATTCCCTGTACTTTTGCGCCCTCCAATCGGTCCTCCTGATAATGGTCTTTTGGATGGCCAGTTGGGAGACAGGGACCCTGAAGACCTTTGGCCGCCTCTGATACCTGTAGGCGTCGAGTATATGGCCGAGCTCATCCGTCCTCTCGATGCCTATGACAATATCCGGCGAGAGCAGGTCTATCTTGTACTGCTTATATACCCTGCCCAGAGGCTCTGAAATGAGGCCGGTCGTGTCTATAACGACCTTGTCGCACCTCTGCAATGCCCTGTCCAGGAGCAGCCTTGCGCCGGCGAGCGACGGCAGTAGGTTTCCGGGCGGGCTCGTGGCCCCGGTGAAATAGAGCCCTGCCGTCTTTATCCTCTCCCATCCCTTAAAGCCTTTGCTTACGACCCCCCAGCCCAGCGTCGTCGGCGGCCCTATGTGCGACTGTCCCATGTCTAGGTCAAGTATGCCCATCCTGCTATCGCGGGAGAGGAGGTCTGCCAAGGCCTCTATCAGACTGGTCTTGCCTGTATCAGCCCCTCCGACGATCATTATGCTCCTGGCTTGGCTTGAAAGTATTGCCTTCATTATTTCTCTTTCGAGCTCCAAGTTCCCAATCCTCTTGAAGGTTCACGACAGGTTCTATGATATCAGAGAAAGGCCGCCGGGGAGCGGAGTGCGAAGATTCCAGAATTTTTCTGATTTTTTCTTTGACATTTTTAGACCGTTTGGTAATATTCAAATTGCCTGAAGGATTTCGACGAAAATTCAGAGAATCTTGCGAGTTTTTCCATTATTTCTTAGTGCTTAAAAGAACCCCCCTATATGACATACACGTATCGCTCGGAGCCAGGATGGTCCCCTTTGCAGGTTGGGAGATGCCTGTGCAGTACTCCGGCGTTATAGATGAACACAAGGCAGTCCGCAGTGCCTGCGGCCTTTTCGATGTAAGCCACATGGGCGAGATCGAGATCTCCGGAGACAGCGCTATCGATTTCGTCCAGTTCATAATGACAAACGATATCGAGCGCATAGCCGACGGACAGTGCCAGTATACGCTCCTTTGCAGGGAGGACGGCGGGGTCGTCGACGACACAATCGTCTACAAGTTCAATATCGACCGCTACCTTTTTGTAGTTAACGCGTCGAATAAGGATAAGGTCTTTGACTGGATGCAGCAGGTCCAGGCAAAGGAGAAGTTCCCTGATGTCTCCATAGAGGACCTGAGTGCCTCTTATGCCCAGATAGCGGTCCAGGGACCGAAGGCAATAGACGCCCTGAGGCCTCTTCTGGATGTCGACCCGGCTGATATACGCCATTTCCACTTCCATTTAGGCCTTCTGGCCGGAGAGATAGAGGCAATCGTATCAAGGACAGGCTACACGGGCGAGGACGGCTTCGAGATATACCTCGACCCCGCAGACGCCCCTGCCCTCTGGAAGGCCCTCACAGACTCCGGCATGCCGCACGGCATCCGCCCGGCTGGGCTTGGCGCAAGGGACACGCTGAGGCTTGAGATGGGATATCCTCTCTACGGCCATGAACTCGCTGACGACATAACGCCCATAGAGGCCGGGCTTGGAAAATATGTAAGGTTTTCAAAGGATTTTCCGGGTAAGGAAGTCCTTGAGAAGCAGTCAAGGGAAGGCACTTCAAAGGCGCTTGTCGGGCTCAAGATGCTTGATGCAGGCATACCCAGGCAGGGCTATGAGGTACAATCTGGCGGGAAGACTATCGGCCAGGTCGCAAGCGGGACAATGTCCCCCTCTCTCGAAGTCGGTATCGCGACTGCCTTTGTCAAACCGGAATTCAAGGCAGCAGGCTCTACCGTTGAAGTGGTCATACGGGGGCGCGCCGCAAAGGCAGAAGTAGTGCCCCTGCCGTTCTATAAGAAGTAATCATCTTTATTTAAAGCTTGAAAGGAGAACTACAATATGGATTTCCCGAAGGACCTTAAGTATACCAAGGAGCACGAATGGGTTAGGGTCGAAGGAAAGACCGTCACGGTAGGCATAACGGACTACGCCCAGGACTCCCTCGGCGACGTCGTCTATGTCGAGCTGCCCCAGGAAGGCGCGGCCGTTACCAAGCACGAGCCCTTCGGCGTGGTCGAGTCGGTAAAGGCTGTTTCCGACCTCTACTCTCCCGTGAGCGGAAGCGTAACAGAGGTGAACGACGCCATCATCGACAGCCCTGAGGCAATAAACGAAGACCCTTACGGCGACGCATGGATGATAAAAGTGGAGATAGCCAGCAACAGCGAACTCGACGACCTTCTTACGGCTGACGAATACCAGAAGTTCATCGAGGAAGAGAAATAAGAAGCTGTGCCCTACATCCCCCATACCGAACAGGATATACAGAAGATACTCAAGGCTCTCGGCGCTTCAAAGGTAGAGGAGGTACTCTCCCAGCTGCCTGCCTCTTTGAGACTTACCAAAGCCCTTGACCTGCCTGCAGGGCTCTCCGAGCAGGAGCTTGCGGCCCATCTCCGCGAGCTTGGTTCAAGGAACACGACGGTACAGGACTATTCGAGCTTTCTCGGCGCGGGCGCGTACAACCATTACATACCTGCAATAGTAGACAGCGTAATCTCCCGCTCCGAGTTCTTTACCTCCTATACGCCTTACCAGCCCGAGCTATCCCAGGGCACTCTGCAGGCCATATTCGAATACCAGACCCTTGTCTGCCAGCTCACAGGCATGGACGTTGCCAATGCCTCGCTCTATGACGGCGCTACCGCGGTTGCGGAGGCCGCCCTCATGGCAAGGAGGATTACAGGCAAACAGGGCATCGTCCTATCGAGCGCGCTCCATCCAGAGTACAGAGAGACGGTGAAGACCTACCTCGTAGGCACAGGCGACCAGCTCTCAGAGGTAATGTACTGCACCGAGACCGGAGTGACGCTGCCCGGGGCCGTAGAGGCCGCCATAAGTGACTCGACCGCCTGCGTCATCGTCCAGCACCCGAACTTCTTCGGCTGCCTCGAGGACGTCCAGGCCGTTGCCGAAGTCGTACACCGGAAAAAGGCGCTCCTCGTCATCGTAGTGAACGAGGCGATCTCATTGGGATTATTGAAGCCGCCGGGCGAGACCGGCTGCGACATTGTCGTTGGCGAGAACCAGTCATTCGGAAACCCTTTGAGCTATGGCGGGCCGTATCTCGGCTTCATGGCAACAAAGGACGAGTTCATCCGGCAGATGCCGGGCCGCCTCATCGGCCAGACAGTGGACAGGGACGGCAAGAGGGCATTCTGCCTTACATTCGCCACAAGGGAGCAGCACATAAGAAGGGAACGGGCGACTTCCAATATATGCACCAACCACGGCCTTTGCGCCCTGGCTGCCGCGGTCCACATGGTGGGGCTCGGCTCGCAGGGCCTTAAGAAGTTAGCCAGCCTCAACCTCTCAAAGGCCGAATATTTGAAAAAGAAGCTTTCTGAGGCGGGCGCGCAACTGGCATTCAGCGCGCCTACCTTCAATGAATTTACGATAAAGGTAAATAAAGACCCCGGACAGGTACTTAATAATTTACTGGGGAAGAAAATTATCGGAGGCCTCGGCCTCAAGAGGTTCTACCCTGCCCTCGACCGCCATATCCTCGTGACCGCCACAGAGATGAACTCAAAGGCGGAGATGGACGCACTTGCAGAGGCGATAAAAGGGGCGTAGGGTGCGCTGACTCGCACCAATTCTCTACGGCGGGTTCAGGTTTTCAACCTGAACCCGCAAAGAATCCTCTCTTAAGTCTTTCTTAAACGGAACGGTATTCAAAATGGAAGCTAACGGCATAAAGGGGCTCCTCCTTGAGGAGCCCGTCATATTTGAGAAGTCCTCAAAGGGGCGCATCGGCATAGAGCCTCCCTCATCCGATGTGCCTGAGGCAGACCCCGCAAAGGTCATCCCCAAAAAGCTCCTGAGGGACGACCTCGACGGCTTTCCTGATGTTGCCGAGATAGACACCGTGCGTCACTACACCAGGCTCTCGCAGTGGAACTTCGGCGTGGACTCGGGCTTCTATCCGCTCGGCTCCTGCACCATGAAGTACAACCCCAGAATAAACGAGTGGGCGGCCCGCCTTCCGGGCCTCTCTCTCATACATCCGTACCAGCCAGAGGAGCTTACGCAGGGCGCGCTTGAGCTGATGCATTCCCTCGAAGCCTATCTTGCCGAGATAACCGGCATGGACGCGATCACACTCCAGCCTTCAGCGGGCGCGCACGGCGAGCTATGCGGCCTCCTGATGATAGCCGCGTACTACAAATCGATTGGGAAACCCCGTACCAAAATAATTATTCCCGACACTGCACACGGCACAAACCCGGCAAGCTCTCACCTCGCTGGGTTCAAGGTCGTGCCCATCAAAACAGAAGGCAAGGACGCTCTTTCCGTCGAGACCGTTGCCGCCGTGATGGATGAGGACACGGCTGGCCTCATGCTCACAAACCCGAACACAATAGGCCTCTTCGAGAAGAACATAAGAGAGATTGCCGAGCTCGTCCATAAGAAGGGCGGCTTTTTATACTGCGACGGCGCGAACATGAACGCGCTTATGGGCCTCACCAAGCTTGGCGAGATGGGCGTGGATGTCGTCCAGCTCAATCTGCACAAGACCTTCTCGACCCCGCACGGCGGCGGCGGCCCCGGAAGCGGCCCTGTGGGCGTGGGCAAAAAGCTCGAACCCTTCCTGCCAAAGCCGAGGATAAGGAAAGAGGGCGGCAAGTACAGCCTCGATTATGACAGGCCGCAATCCATCGGCAGGATGAAGTCGTTCTACGGCA
>MGPL01000014.1:2100-10069 GCA_001797415.1 Deltaproteobacteria bacterium GWA2_55_10 | reverse complement strand
CTCTCTGCTCCCGTCCATGAGCGCGCGGCAGAGCTCAGGGAAGGTCTCCTCTCCCTCGCCAATTACGGCAAAGTCAACGGGGCTGCCTTCAAAGAAGAACTCCTTTGGCCTGAGTGTGGCGTGCACTCCGCCGATGACGATCTTTATTCCGCTGTCCAGCGCCTTTATCTTTCCCGCCAGCTCGATGGCGTCGTTGAACTCAGGGGTAAAGCACGATATTCCCGCTATCTGCGGGCGCTCCCTCTCAATTGATTTCAGAATCTCGTCTACGACCTCTACCTTTCTCTGCCCTGATACGTCAGAGACCGAGACAGGGTCGATTATCGACGCGCTGATCCCGTTTTTCTCCAGCGCAGCGGCCAGGTACATGAGCGCGAGCGGTGGCCTGTGGTGGTTGTAGGCCCTCTTCGGAGGAGATATCAGGCAGACCTTAGCCGGCATCTTTCTTATCCTTTCTACATGCGATGACAATCGTCTCCCCGGAGCGCAGAAGAGAGAGGAGCGGCTTTGCCCCAAGCGAGAGCGCCAGCGCCGGTACTGCCAGCCCCATTCTCAAGTACCTGTTGGCAAACGAGTTCATAACGCTGTGATAGATATCGAGCGGGTACTCCAAAAAAGGGTACGATTCGTGGACGGGCTTCAGGCCCGCCGCCTTGAGCGCGGCCCTTATGGTCTTCCTGTCGAAGTGGAAGAGGTGTCTTGGCGGGTCAAGGTGGAACCACCTCTCTTTGCCCAATCGAAAACCCAGCCCCTTGATATTCGGTATGCCAAGCACCAGTATCCCCTTTGTGTCGAGCACCCTTCTGGCCTCTTTCAAAAGCTTCAACGGGTCCGGCGTGTGCTCGAGCACATGCCAGAGCGTGACGGCGTCGAAGTGTCTCTCAGGGAACCTGCACTTTGAAAGCTCGTTCCTGAAGACGTTGACCCCCTTCTCCTTCGAGAGCCTGTAGCCTTCGATATTGGGCTCGATGCCGTAGACCTTCCAGGCCTTCTTCCCCATGAAGGCCGAGAGGAACCCGCCGTCGCCGCAGCCGATGTCCAGTATCTTCCCGCCCTTTTTATATCTCTCGACAAGACGCCGCTTCCCCGCTGCCGAAAGCCTTGAGAGCGCGTTCTCCAGAGCCTTTTTTACGCCTGAGCCGCCGTAGTAGCCCTTTTTATAATAAGACTTGAGCTCATTCGGGCCGGGCCTTGGGTCAACGTAGACGATGCCGCATTCCACGCAGCGCACGAGCGTGAATGTCTCGTCTGATACGAGACTGGCCCCGTGCGCGTCCGGCGCTTCGATGAATGGACGGGGATGCTCCCTGGCGCCGCAGAGGCGGCACTTATCCGCACTTTCAAATAAAGCGCTCTCTCTCCTCAAGCTGTTTTGATGCATAGGGCCTCGATTGAATAGTAGCCGGGCACGGGCACGCGGGCCGCCTTTCTCAAAAAATTCCCGGTTTGCGAAGAGGTAAATCCTTTAAGTGAAGAGATGCCTCCCCGCCTCATGAGCATTCTCATCATCGGGTCGAGCAGAGGGAACCGTACAGGAGACGCTTCGCAACGCGCCACCCTGAAGCCTCCGCGGCGAAGGAGCTCCGTGAACTCTTCAATTGAACCGTACTCACGGAGGTGCGTCGCTTCCAGCACGCTCTCTCCCTCGCTGTTTTTCAGGTAGTACCAGGCCCAGGGCCTTTTCATTACGGATGTGATCGCCAGACACCCTCCGGGCTTCAATACCCTCCAGGCCTCCTTCAGAAAGGCCTCGTCGTCGAGGTGCTCTATGACCATTGTGCTCAATACCAGGTCCGCTGCCCTGTCCCTTACAGGGAGGTTCAGGAGGTCCCCGCACGCGAAGCCCGCACGCGGCACCAGCCGGGAAGCGCCTTTTATCGCCTTCAAGGAAAAATCAACTCCGGCGACAGTGCCCGCCGTCGACCTCGCTACGTTATAGAGAAGCGTGCCGCCGCCGCTCCCAAGGTCTATGACAACGCGGGCGCTTCTGGCGAGCCGGCGCACCGCCTTCCAGGTGTCGCTGCAGTAGAAGATGAAATCTATGTCCCGCGGCGGGTCGAACTCCGTCTCATACGAGCTCTCGAAATGCCCTCTGGCAGAGGCTTCAGCCATGACGTCCCGTATAGCTCTCGACTATCTGCCAGGCGTTGGCCTCTGAGAACCGCTCGAGCGCGTACCCCCTTGCGCGCCCCTGCATCTCCGCGAGCTTCAAGGGCGATTTATAGAGAGCCTCGATCGCGCGCACTATCTCAGCCGCTGTCGGCTCCACGAGCACTCCGACGGAGCTGTCCAGCGCCTCGGGGATTCCGCCTCTTTTAGAAGCGACCACGGGCGTGCCGCACGAGAGTGATTCGATTATGACCCTGCCGAAGCCTTCCTCGTTTCTCGATGGAACGCAGAGGATATCCGCCGCGCTGTAATAATCGGGAAGCATGCTGTTCGTGACCTTGCCCTTGAAGACGATGTTCGGGTTCGCCTCGGCGGCCTTTTTTATCTCTCCTGAGAGCGGCCCGTCGCCGGCAAAGACGAATGTTATCTCCTTCAATTGCCTGGCGGCTTCTATAAGAAGGTCCATGCCTTTGACTTCGATGAGCCTCCCCACGAAAAGGACTGCGAACCTGCCTTCGAGCCCGAGGGCTTTCTTGGCCTCGTCCCTGCGAGCAGGCCTGAACCTGTCCTGGTCTATCCAGTATGTGTATGTGGAGACCCTTTTCTCGCTGACGCCGATGGACAACAGCTCCTTTTTGGACGCATTTGATAAGGCGAGCACCTTATCCGCGCCGTCGAGTATCCATCTCACGGCCTTTGCGGGGAACGAGCCGGCCCTCAACCCGTAAATAGCGTGAGTGCTTGTAATGAACGGTTTTCCGAATAGCCATTTGAGCGCCCTTGCGATGAACGCCGCGTTGAAGCCCTGCGCATGTATCATCTTTATGGAGCGGCCCTTGAGACCGAGAAAGGCCGCGGTCCAGATGAGCAGCCAGGGAGTGATGTAAAGGAATTCGATCAGAGGATACTTCTCCAGCCTGTGGAAGAGCCCCAGGCCTATCCAGGGGACCCTGATTACGGTCACGTTGTCTTTGCTCTCAAAGTAAGAGCCCCTTGCCTTGGTCGTAAGAGGCTGGTATGTGAGCACATAAGCGTTTACCCTGCCGTCCTTCCTGAGGAAATCCGTCAGGTCTTTCAGATGCGTCTCCACGCCGCCGATGTTGGGCTCGTAGAACGGCGTCAGTATCAGTACGCCCGGCGAATCAGCGGGGATGAACTCCCTTGCCGTTCTGACGCGCATGAAATTGACCTCATCCATGCCCGGGGAAAGTCCCTTCGCGCAAGACTTGCAGGCGGCCGCCTCATTGGTCTTTTTCGCCGATAAGCGCTTCACATCGCACTCCTGCTCCGGGCATCGAGCCTGACGATCTCCCACGCCTTCCTTTCGCGCATGACGGCGTAGAGATTGTACGAGGCGACTGCCGTATTGACTGCGACCATTACCAGCACAGTTGAAAGCAGGCTCCCTTCGAAGATATGGAAGAAGACCGCGAGCGCGATGGTCCCCGCGATAAGGGAATAGATGAATCCGGTATTGCCCCTCGCGAGATTGAAGGTCATGAGCACGCTGACGATTGCCATCGATACCATCGCCATGCCGTAATATTTAAGGAGGGGCGCCGCCGCTGCGAATTTCATTCCGAAGAGCATCGATATCGCCAGCTCAGGGAAGAACGCGAGCGCGAGGACCCCGGCTGCCGAGAATCCGACGGTTATAAGAAGGGCCCTGTCCAGGACCCTGTATATATCTCCCTTGCGCGCATGCGAATCGGAGATCATGGGAAAGAGCGCGAGCACGAAGGCCGCCGGCAGATAGAGTATGGTCTTGCCGAGGACTGAGACGGCGGAATAGAGCCCGGCATCCTCAGGGCTTGCCCAGTGCTTCACTGTTATCATATCCAGGTTGGTCATGGCCGTGAACGCAAGGGCTGACACGAGCACCGGCACGCTGTATGCCGCGATGTCTAGGGTGACTCCCTTTGCGCCGCGGTCATTCTTGAGATAACCCGCGAGCGGAAAGATGGTCAGTGCTATGACGAAAAGTCCGGGCAGTGCGGTCGCCGCGACCGCGCCGTTGAGCCCCAGGCCGAAAAGCGCGAACAAGACCCCGAGGGCCAGCTTGGCTGCGGCGCCGAACCCGATGGCGGCGCTCAAGTGCCAGAACCTCTGAAGCCCCTGCAGCATGCCCATGTTCACCGTCATGGCAAAAGAGAGCGCGAGCCCGGCCCCGACAATTATTATGGGCGCGCTTGACCCGAGCTTGAGATACGAGGCTGCTGCGCCGCTTGCAACCGCAAGAAGAGCGCAAAGGGCGAGGCCCATGCCCGAGGTAAAAAGCAGAGAGTTCCTGTACAGGCGGCCCACCATGCCCGCCTCGCCTTTTGCATTGAACGTCGATGAATATCTTGCGACCACAAGCATTATCGTACCCGCCGGTATGCCCAGTATGGAAGTGACTGAAAGGGCGGCGTTCAGCGCCCCGTAATCGGTAAGCTCAAGGGACCTGCTCATGAAGAACTGGAACAGGTAGTTGCAAAAATTTCCCGCCATCGAAGCGAGGAACAGTACGGTCCCGCTTTTGACAAAGCTCATCCATCGGCCCCTGGTTTTTTGTAGCGAGATACAACTCGAGGATTAATTCCGTTCGAATGCTTTAAGGAGTAACTATAATGCGGTTTTCCCGGCTGTCAACCGGACGAGGGCCCCTCTTTTTCAGATAAAAAACGGGGTCCTTTGATGAAGGATGCGGATGCGGGGATTATAATCATCACATGAACGACTTGATTGTTGAATACAGGATAGACCGCTCTGATATTTTTATAGACCTGAACGATTATTGGACGGTCTTCGCCGTCGAGAACAAGGCCCCGGAGCTTACGCCCGATGCCGTCCTCGACAGGCCGCTATGGGATTTCATAAAGGACAGGGAGACAAGGCACCTCTACAGGCTGATACTCATGGAGGCAAGGTATTCGCTCTCGACTCTCAAGTTCCCTTTCAGGTGCGATTCACCCGGGCTCAGGCGTTTCCATGAGATGGAGGTAACTTCCAGCGCCGACGGCTCGGTCCGGTTCCGGTGCACGACATTGAGGACAGAGGCGCGCTCCCCCGCGATGCTCCTTGACAGGGACGCGGACCGCTCGGGCGAGTACGTAACAATCTGCAGCTGGTGCAGGAGGGTAAGGATGCCTGAAGGGGACTGGGCCGAAATAGACGAGGCAGTAATGATGCTCGACCTCCTCGGGTCACAGAGGCCCCCGGGGATAACCCACGGGATATGTCCCGACGACCACAAGATAGTCATGAATGGAATAGAGATCTCCCGGGAAAAGAGACGAAAGGCCGCGTAAACCTCAGTGCAGCCTTTCCTGGTAATCCTTTATCGTCTCCATAAGCTCTTCGTAATCCGAGTAGCCCTGGTCGAAGTCCTCTATATACGCAGCGATAAGCTCGAGCTCGTCAGGGTCTATGCTGTCTTCATTGGTAAGGGCGGCAAGGACGCTGTCTATCACGTTCTGGATGTCCTCAGGGTGCTCTACCTCCTCGAGGTGGCCCCTGTACTCCGCAAGCATGTCATAGAGTTCCACGTTCTGTTCGTTCATGTCTGCCCCCGGAGTTTGGAGTGTGACGGCCAAATAAGGAATATAGCACAAAGGACAGAGATTTGTAGCCGGAGGGGCGCCTTTTACAAAAGCCGTTTACGGGGTAGACTCAATATAATATGCGCGGCCCCGGACAGATTCGAACATCTGCGGGAGGCACGCAAGGAAAAGGGCACAGATGCAGCTTGATTTTTATTTTCTGAAACATTATCCTTGCGGCACGCGCATGAAAAACGGAATTTCCAAAGTGAGCTGAAAGCCGCATAAATATTATTCAGGAGGAGGGCGCTATGGCAGGGTATCACGTCAATATCGAAAAGAAGTCGCTCGAAAATAAATTCTTCCGGGAGGTCCTCTTTACCGGGCCGAACAGCCAGCTCGTCGTAATGTCCATAGGGCCAGGCGAGGACATAGGCATGGAGACGCACGACGACGTTGACCAGTTCATAAGGATAGAGGCCGGGAAGGGAACGGCCCTCCTTGGCGGCGTTGAGCACGAGCTCGGGGACGGCTCGGCCGTGGTCATACCGGCCGGCACCGAACACAACATCATCAACAGCTCGAAGAAGGAGCCGATGAAGCTCTATACGGTATACTCGCCCCCAAACCATCCGCACGGCACCATCCACAAGGACAAGGCAGAGGCAGAGGCCTACGAGCGCGAGCACCACAAGTAAGCCCCTCAAGAGACGCGTGGCAATGGGGCCGGCTTGAAAGAGCCGGCCTTTTTTTTGCCGTTATCAATGCCGGACAACAGCCGCCTTCCATGATAAATATCATCATTCCAGCATAATGAAAAATATTGTTCAAACCGTCAATTTCAGCACCCATTTCCAGTTGACAGTATTCCAGTGTTGTTATATGGTTTGTATAATCGTTAAGTCTGCATGGTCTTTTTTGCCCGGAAGGGGGTGGTCGTCTCTTTTTCCGCACTGTTCTTTTTAAAACGCCTGAAAGGAGGTGCCCTCGACCGTATATCCCGATATTCGCCGACTTAAAAAGGCCCGCGAACGGCCGTTAAGCCGACCCTCAAAAATCGGAGGAAAAGAGAATGCATGGCAAGGCCCGCAGTTGAAGGGATATCGAACCAGGTCATATTAGCAGCGCTCTCGCCGAAATGTTTCAAGGGTCTCCATGTCTTCTCCGGCATCCAATGCCAGGTCAATTCCGTCATCACCTCAGAACCTCCGCGCCGGGTACCATGTACCCAAAAGTTCGCGAGTATCCCTTCTGTTTGAGCCGTAAGCATTGATCCAGGAATAATCGAAAAATATCTATCCCGAAATAAGCTCTATTGGGAAGGCTCTTGCTGGCTCGCTCCTGAACCGGACAACCAACCTTTTAACCCGCATAATAGAGGAGAACCTGTTTATGGTCGGTAAGCTCAGTCTCCTGTCGATATTAGTCACAGCCCTCCTGCTCACGGTTTCGGGCAAGGCCTCGTCTCAAGAGGGGGTCCCCAAACTATCGGATGAGGATTTTACAAAAGCAAAGCAGATTTATTTCGACCGCTGCGCCGGATGCCACGGCACCCTGAGAAAAGGCGCGACCGGGCCGAACCTGGAGCCCGCAAAGATGCGCGCGGTCCCCGTCGAATCACTCATGGTAATACTTGCCGAAGGCACCAAGGGCGGCATGCCCCCCTGGAAGGACGTGCTCACCAAGGACGAGATGTCGCTGGTGTCCAAGTACATGCACCATGACGCGCCGCTCCCTCCGGAGTGGGGCATGGAGCAGATAAAGGACTCGTGGAAGCTCCTGGTCCCGGTCGACAAGAGGCCCACGGCGCCGCCCAAGGGCAAGAACTGGCAGAACTACTTCGGCGTCATACAGAGGGACATCGGCAAGGTCAGCATAATTGACGGCGATACCAAGGATATCCTCGTGACCCTCAACACCGGTTTCGCCGTGCACATACTGCGCACGTCGGCCTCGGGCAGGTACATGTACTCCATAGGCCGCGACGGGAAGGCCACCATGATAGACCTGTGGGCCCCCACGCCCAATATCGTGGCCGAGATTAGGACCGGCTTTGACGCGAGGTCGATAGACACGAGCAAATACAAGGGCAAGCTCGGGGACTTCACGGACACGTACGCGGTCGTGGGCAACTACTGGCCCCCTCACTATGTCATCCTCAAGGGAGACACGCTCGAGCCCCTGAAGATAGTGAGCACCAGGAGCTACACCTATGACACCAACGAGTTCCACCCGGAGCCGCGGGTCGCTTCGATAGTATCATCCCACCACGCGCCGGAGTGGGTGCTCAACATCAAGGAGACCGGCATAGTGCTGCTTGTGGACTACAGCAAGGTGGC
>MGPL01000014.1:0-1876 GCA_001797415.1 Deltaproteobacteria bacterium GWA2_55_10 | reverse complement strand
CGACCCCGCACCTCGGCGAGCCGATGGTCGCGGTCATCGGCACTGACCCTGCGAAGCATAAGCAGCACGCCTGGAAGGTCGTTAGAAAGCTGCCGGTCGCCGGAAACGGCCTCTTCATAAAGACCCACCCGAAGAGCGACAACATCTGGGTCGACAACACACTCTCCAAGGACCTGGACATCGCCCAGACAGTTACCGTATACAGCAAAAAGAACCTTGACGCCAAACCGGTAGATATCAAGCTCACCGACCACGGCAAGATAGTCCACATGGAGTATAACAAGGCCGGGGACGAGGTGTGGCTCTCGGTCTGGGACAGGCAGGGCGAGATAATCGTCATCGACGACAAGACCAGGAAGGTAAAGGACAGGATAAAGGTCGATACGCCCACCGGCAAGTTCAACGTATACAACACCACGATGGACGTCTATTGACGCGGGCTCGGGTTTGCCGGCGCGCTCTCAGGAGGGCGCGCTGCGACCTGGCCGACAGAGAGTGCAGCTTCGCAAATCAACACTCAAAGGAGATGTGAGATGCGTCTTAAATCCAAAGGCCTGATGGCCTGGATAGTGATGTCCGTCTTCATCCTGGTCTCGGCCGTTCAGGCAGCCACTTTCCAGGACCTGAAGGGCAAGATGATAGATGCCAGGAACAGCCTTACCCTGATGATCCAGCACCCTGACATGCGCACGCCCGAGCAGCAGAAGAAGGTGAAGGATACCGCGGACGCGGTGAGCGCGACGCTTGCCCAGATAAGGGTGCCTGAGGCGCAGGCGAGCAGGTTCAAGCTCCTTGCGGACACCTGGAACGATTTTAAAAAGACCCGCGAAGAGGTGCTTGTACCGCTTATCCTGTCCGGCAAGGATGCCGAGGCAATAAGCATAGCGAGCGGCATCCAGGGCGACAGGTTCCTCAAGATGATGGCGCTCTGCGACGAGCTTGGCTACTGAGATCTGACATCATCCATTCCAAAAGAGGGCCGGCTAAAAAGCCGGCCCTCTTTTTTTCTGAAATGCTCTTCCCGCAATACCTGTGAGGGTTCAAATAAAAAGGGGGCGTAAAGCCCCCCTCGTTTGCCCTTATCAATACAGTTCAATCTTAATTGAGCACCAGGAAGGATCCTGTGAAGATGTCCCTTTCCTTAACGGGCTTCGGCGCATCTCCGGCTGTGAACGCCTCTTCGGAGCGCTTCTCGTCGAGGAGGGAGATGTATCTCTCGGAATCCGCCTTCGCCTGATACCTTTCCGGGACATACGAATCGCCCAGGGCAGCGATGAACTTCTCCTGGCTGGTGATGTTCTTATAGGTATAGCCGTCGTAGCTGTCCTCCATTGCGGCTATTATCCTCTCCGCGTCCAGGAGGCTCCACGGCCTTTGCGCCAGCGGCGTTAACTCCGATTATGGTTATGACCGCCGCGGCGGCAGCCAATGTTCTCTTCATTTTGTCCTCCTTTTACAATTGCAGGGTTACTGAGTTGCCTTGGTCAATCCGTTACTGATTGAATATTTCAAGATTCATGCCACTCTCGTCTATACGCATAACTCCTTGATTTTACGGCCATTGCTGCAATCCATGCTCCCGCTGCAGCCTTTTCAGCCTTGAAACATTCACAGCCGGATTTCCGCGTCTCTTAGAAAATCACTTATTCCTGCCCATGTTTCAACGGAGGAACATTTTCCATTATTGGAACAAAGACCAGTATATGATTTTGAGGATTAAGAGATGGTCAGACTTTAGCGGGATGGGAAAAGGCCGGAATAAAAAAAGCGGGTCAAGCCTTTTGGCCTGACCCGCGCTGCAAGACTTTAACCTCAGAACTTCTTGTTGGTCGCGTTATATTTGCCGACGGGCTTTTTGAAAGGGAGCGTCTTAACG
>MGPL01000013.1:10170-15229 GCA_001797415.1 Deltaproteobacteria bacterium GWA2_55_10 | reverse complement strand
GGGCCCATGTGAATATGAGCACGCCCGGAGCGAGGCCGAAGGCGATGAGGTCGGCAAGGGAGTCGTATTCGACCCCGAACTTGCTGCTCGACCCCGTGAGCCTCGCTATCCTGCCGTCCAGGCCGTCGAGTATGCCGGAGATGATTATGGCTATGGCCGCGTACTCGTAATTGCCGTCCAGCGAGGCAATGATGGCGTAGAAACCGCCAAAGAGGCTCGCCGAAGTTATGAGGTTCGGCAGGAGGTAGACCCCCTTCTTAATCTTTTTCTTTTCCGGATTTTCGATGTTTATCTCGTTGTCAAGCATCCCAGCACCCCAGTATTGAAGAGCCCGCGCTCACCTTGTCCCCGACCTTTACGTTGGCCACACATTTTGCGGGCAGATATACGTCGACCCTTGAGCCGAACCTTATGAGGCCGAACCTCTGGCCTTTCTCAAAGCTCATGCCGGGCTTCGCGTAACAGACTATCCTCCTGGCTATGAGACCGGCAATCTGGTTGAAGGCAAAACGCCTGCCTCCCGGCCCTTCCATTATTACGGCGTTCTGCTCGTTGTGGACAGACGCCTTGTCGAGCGAGGCGTTGAAGAACTTCCCCGGATTATAGATGACATCCACAACGGAGCCCGATGCGGGCACCCTGTTTACATGGACATTGAAGACATTCATGAAGATGCAGATGCGAAGCGCATCAGTCTTGAGGAACTTGTCGTCTTTGATCTTCTCGACTTTTATGACTTTCCCGTCAGCCGGGCTCACGATGGCTGAGCTATCAGCCGGTATCTCCCTCTCAGGGTCCCTGAAAAAGGCCGTCACGAAGATTGCCAGCGGAACGAACAGGACTTCAAGCCAGATAAACCCGACGGCCCATACGATTATTATACAAAATAAAGCTGCCAGGATAAAGGGATAACCTTCCCTGGCAACAGGAATCCTGCCCAATAATACCTCCCCATCTACTCTCTTTTTATAAAGCCAATACCCTCCCTTAGGAAAAGGGAGGGTATTGGGGTGAAGCGACTGGTTTATTCTATTGCGGGTGCCTCTAAAAATTAGGGATTTTTTCTGAGGTCAAGGAAGCGCGGAAATAAAAAGCGCAGCATATGTTGTGGTATATGTGAGCATTTTTATTTCCGCCCTGACACAGAGATCAGGATAAATAACAATTTTTAGAGGTAGCCTTGCCTCAGTTCTTCTCCTTGTCCACTATCTTGCCCTTCTTGAGCCAGGGCATCATGTCGCGGAGCTTCGCGCCGACCTCTTCGATCGGGTGCTCCTGGCCAAGCCTCGTGAGGGCCTGGAACATGGGCTTGTTAGCCTTGTTCTCAAGGAGCCAGTCCCTCGCGAACTCGCCTGTCTGTATCTCGCGGAGGATCTTCTTCATCTCCTTCTTGGTCTCGTCGGTTATGACCCTCGGCCCCCTCGTGAGGTCGCCGTACTGGGCGGTGTTGCTGATCGAATAGCGCATGTTGGATATGCCGCCTTCGTATATGAGGTCGACGATGAGCTTCAATTCGTGCAGGCACTCGAAGTATGCCATCTCAGGCGGGTAGCCTGCCTCGGTCAGGGTCTCGAAACCGGCCTGTATGAGGGCGGAAGCGCCGCCGCATAGGACCGCCTGCTCTCCAAAGAGGTCTGTCTCGGTCTCGTCCTTGAAGGTAGTCTCGATAATGCCCGCCCTGCCGCCGCCGATCGCGCTGGCGTATGCGAGAGCGACCTGAAGCGTATCTCCCGAGGCGTCCTGGTGCACCGCGACGAGGGACGGCACGCCAAAGCCCTTGGTGTATTCATGCCTCACCAGGTGGCCGGGTCCCTTGGGGGCGGCCATGAAGACGCTTATTGTCTTATCCGGCGCGATCTGGCCGTAGTGGATATTGAACCCGTGGGCAAACGCGAGGTACGCGCCCTTCTTGAGATTCGGGGCAATCTCTGTCCTGTAGAGGTCTCCCTGGAGCTCGTCAGGGACAAGTATCATGACGACATCGGCGCCCTTTACGGCATCCGCCACGTTCTTGACCGGCATACCGGCTGCCTCTGCTTTTTTCCAGGAGGCGCCGTCCTTCCTCAGACCGACGACGACATCGACTCCGCTGTCCTTCAGGTTGAGCGAGTGGGCGTGCCCCTGGCTGCCGAAGCCGATAACCGCGACCTTCTTTGACCTTATCTTCTCAAGGCTGGCGTCCTTATCATAGTAAACCTTCATCGAATCAGCATCCTCCCTAAAAATAATTTTTCGCGCGTGTAAGTTAAAAGGCCAACAGCCTTTGAAATCACTTCTGCTTGGGGCTCCTTGCCATTGCCACCCTGCCTGTCCTGACTATTTCCTTTATTCCGAACGGGCGAAGGAGCTCGGTTATGGCCCTTATCTTCTCCTCGTCGCCGGTTATCTCTATGGTGTACGTCCTGGGGCTTACGTCCACGACCTTGGCCCTGAAGATATCGACGATGGAGATTATCTCTGCCCTCGTCTCCGAGGTGAGGTTCACCTTTATGAGGGCAAGCTCCCTCTCAATATGCTCTTCGTCCGTGAAGTCGTAGACCTTTATGACATTTACGAGCTTGTTGAGCTGCTTGTTTATCTGTTCGAGCACCTTGTCGTCGCCGCTGGTGACTATCGTCATGCGAGATATCTCCGGGTCGAGCGTCTCGGCCACAGAAAGGCTCTCGATGTTGAAGCCCCTGCCGGAGAAAAGGCCGGAGATCCTCGAGAGGACGCCGAACTCGTTGCAAACAAGCACTGAAATTGTGTGGCGCACCAAATACCCCCGAAACTCTGCCAATAAAAAATTCTTATCCAGTTTCCGTCATTGCGAGGGACTTTAGTCCCGAAGCAATCTCACGATACTGCCCCAGCCGCCTCATAACGCATTCGTTATGAGATTGCCGCGTCGCTAACGCTCCTCGCAATGACAAATCAGACGAGGAGCATCTTGTTCAAGGGCTGGCCAGTCGGGACCATCGGATATACGCACTCGAACTGGTCCACCCTGAAGTCCATGAGCACGGGCTTGTCCTTGACGCCAAGGCCCTGTTTCAGGACCTTCTCGACATCTTCAGGCTTCGTCGCTCTCAAGCCCACTGCCCCGTATGCCTCAGCGAGCTTCACGAAGTCAGGCGCGACGGATATACAGGTGTGAGAGTACCTCTTCTGGTAAAAGAGCTCCTGCCACTGGCGCACCATGCCGAGGACCATATTGTTGAGTATCACGACCTTGACCGGCAGCTTGTACTGCACCGCCGTGGCAAGCTCCTGTATGTTCATCTGCAGCGAGCCGTCGCCCGCGATGCCCACGACCGTTTTGTCAGGGAACGCGAACTGCGCGCCTATTGCCGCCGGAAAGCCGAAGCCCATCGTGCCGAGACCCCCGGAGGTAAGAAAGGTCCTCGCCTTGTCGAACTTGAAGAACTGGGCGGCCCACATCTGGTTCTGGCCGACTTCGGTAGTGATTATGGCATCTCCCTTTGTAAGCTCGTAGAGCTTCTCGATGACGTACTGCGGCTTTATCTTGCCCTTGAACTCCTGCTTATAAGAGAGCTTGTGGTTGGCCTGCCAGCCCTTGACCTCGTTGTGCCAGCCCTCGAGCCCCTTCCTGTAATCCTTGAGGGACTTCGGCAGGCACTTGATCAGGTCTTTCAGGACCGTCTTCACGTCGCCGACTATCGGGATATCGACCTTGACGTTCTTGCTGATCGATGTCGGGTCGATGTCTATATGGACTATGCCCGCATAGGGCGCGAACTCGTCTATCTTGCCCGTGACCCTGTCGTCAAAACGCGCGCCTACGGCAATTAGGCAGTCGGTGTTCATAATCGCCATATTGGCGCAGTATGTGCCGTGCATGCCGAGCATGCCCATGAAGAGCGGGTGCGTGCCCGGGAACGCCCCAAGACCCATGAGCGTGGTCGTGGTCGGCAGGCCCATCTTCTCGCATAAAGAGAGCAGTTCTTCAGACGCGTCGGACAGGATAACTCCGCCGCCCGCGTATATGACCGGCCTCTTTGCCGAGAGTATGAACTCCAGCGCCCTCTTTATCTGGCCGGGGTGCCCCTTGTAGTTGGGCTGGTAGCTCTCCAGCGAGACCTTGTCCGGGTACTTGTAATCCGGCAGGGTCGCCATGAGCACGTCCTTAGGCATGTCGACCAGCACAGGGCCGGGCCTTCCGGTCATGGCGATGTAGAAGGCCTCCTTGATTATCCGGGGCAGGTCCCTTATGTCCTTGACCAGGTAGTTGTGCTTTGTGCACGGCCTGGTGATGCCGACGATGTCCGCTTCCTGGAATGCGTCGTTGCCGATGAGGGCAGTCGGCACCTGTCCGGTGAAGACCACCAAGGGGATCGAATCCATGTAGGCCGTTGCTATGCCGGTGACCGTATTGGTCGCGCCGGGACCTGATGTGACGACGACGACGCCGGGCCTGCCTGACGCCCTCGCGTAACCGTCCGCCATGTGCACCGCGCCCTGCTCGTGCCTCACGAGTATGTGCCTCAGGGGCGAGTCATAGAGTGCGTCGTAGACGGGCAGCACGGCGCCGCCCGGAAAACCGAATATGGTGTCAACGCCTTCCTTCAGAAGGCATTCTATGAATATTTCAGCGCCGTTCTTCTTGGTCATCTTCGTATACCGCTGTCTGAATTAGTCTATTCGTCTACTGCTTATGTTCTCAGGCGTTACCCCTCTTTTCTAAAGAGGGGGTAACGGGAGATAGAATCGTATCTATAATCCCCCTCAGTCCCCCTTTAGAACGGGGGAAGCACCGTCAGCCCTTGACAACAGCCCCGGTGTTTGCCGAGGTAACTACCTTTGCGTACCTTGCGAGCCAGCCGTCCTTTATCTTCGGGGGCGGCATCTTCCAGGCCTTCTTCCTTGTCTCGAGCTCGCTGTCGCTTACCTTCAATTCTATTTTGCGCGCGGGTATGTCGAGCTTTATCGTGTCGCCGTCTTTAACAAACGCTATCGGCCCGCCCTCCATGGCCTCAGGAGAGATATGGCCTATGCACGGCCCCCTTGTCCCGCCGGAGAACCTGCCGTCGGTTATAAGGGCGACGCTCTCGCCCAACCC
>MGPL01000013.1:8642-10109 GCA_001797415.1 Deltaproteobacteria bacterium GWA2_55_10 | reverse complement strand
CCTTCGTACCTTATTACTACCACATCGCCGGCCTTTATGCCACGGGCCAGAATGGCCTTCATCGCGGCCTCTTCGGAATCGAAGCACCTGGCCTTGCCGGTGAACTTCATCATGTTATCGCTCACGCCGGACTGCTTTACGACAGCGCCGAGCGGGGCTATGTTGCCCTTCAGGACCGCTATGCCGCCTTCCTTGTGGTAGGCCTCGTTCAGCGGCTTTATTACGCGCTCATCGACAAAGTCGACCTCTTCGATGAGCTTCTTTATCTTCTTGCCCGACACCGTCGGGTTGTCCTTCACAAGGTCGCGGAGCCTGTAGAGAAGCGCGCCCATGCCGCCGGCCCAGTGCAGGTCTTCCATGTAGTAATCGCCGACCGGCTCAAGGGAGGTTATGTGCGGCGTGGTGCGGCTCAGGACATCGAAGGTCTCGAGCGGGAGCTTCACGCCTGCCTCATGCGCTATCGCCAGAAGGTGCAGCACCGTATTCGACGAGCCGCCCAGCGCGAGGTCGGCCCTTATGGCGTTCTCGAAGGCGGCCCTTGTCAGTATCTTCCTCGGAGTTATGTTCTTCTTGACGAGCTCGGTTATGCGCATGCCGCTGTCAAAGGCAATCCTTCTCTTTTCAGCCGAAGCCGCGAGCGCGGTTCCGCAGAAAGGCAGGCTCATGCCCATGACTTCCGTAAGGCAGCTCATGGTGTTGGCGGTGTAGAGCCCCTGGCAGCTGCCCGCGCCAGGGCACGCGCCCTTCTCGCACGAGTTGAGCTCGTCCTGGGTTATCTCGCCCTTCCTGAACCGTCCCATCGCCTCGAACGTATTTCTTATGAACGAGGTCCTTTTGCCCCTGTACCTTCCCGTGAGCATGGGGCCTGCGGTTACGACGATGGAGGGGATATTGAGGCGCGCCGCGGCCATGAGCATGCCGGGCGTTATCTTGTCGCAGTTTGTGAGGAGTATCAGGCCGTCAAAGGCGTGCGCTTCAGCCACGCTCTCGACGATATCGGCGATAAGCTCCCTCGAGGGCAGAGAATAATGCATTCCCTTGTGCCCCATAGCTATCCCGTCACAGATGCCGGGAAGGCCGAAGAGCATGGGATATCCGCCGCCTGTATGGACGCCCTTTTCTATGAACCTCTCAAGGTCCCTCATCCCGATGTGTCCGGGGATGAGGTCGCTGAAGCTCGTTGCAATGCCGATGAAGGGTTTCTTCATCTCACCGGTCGGTATTCCGGTCGCGTAAAGAAGGGCCCTGTGCGGGACCCTTTCAAGTCCTTTTTTTATCCTGTCGCTGCGGTTCGCCATCTACGAATGCGTCTTTACGCCCCCTTCTCCTGACTGTAATTGGAGATCCTCTTTTCCATCTCGTCCTTCAAGGCCAATTTGAGCTTCTTGAGCTTGTTCTTCTCCAGCACCTCTGTGGGGCTGAGCCTGGGCTTCTTTTCTATCTTAGCTAAACGGTTTTCGTAATCCT
>MGPL01000013.1:5631-8631 GCA_001797415.1 Deltaproteobacteria bacterium GWA2_55_10 | reverse complement strand
TAGGTAGTCCTGAAACCCTCGTCCTCTTCAAGAAGCTTTTTGACCAGCTCGTCGCGTTTTTCCATACGGCCTCCCCCTTGAAGTTATTAGTGCGGGTTTTTCACATGCATTCCCCCTGATAAAGAGAATACATCAATTTCGCGAAGCCTGTTAAAGCCTATATTTTTCAAGGATATAAAGCCGTTTTTTTATAATAACGCAACGCGCAAACCTTGTCAATTTGATACTAAAGGCCCCCGCTAAACAGAATTAATTATAATAAAAACGAGTAGTTACCGCTTATCCACCCTGCCCCCGTCCGCCAAACCTGATCTCTGCCTCTGATTTTCTAAGGTAAACAGGCAAAAGCTCCTCTGGAGAGACGGCCTTATCCTGCATATCGAACGCAAGGAGCCCGACATTTGATGCCCTTATCTGCCAGAGGTGCTTTTGAGCGATGACAGCCCCTGGCAGGGATTCGGCAAAAAGCTCCGGGTATGCCGAAATGCCGCCCCCGATGAGAAGAACGTCATCGGCAAGTCCGCGCCCTGTTATCTCCTGTACAAGGGCCTCAGGCTTCATGGCGGACTCGGGCATTATGACCCTTGGGGCGCCTTTAGCGGTGTCGTAAAGCGCGGTATAGACCTCGCCTTTTCTCGCATCGAGCACCGGGCAGACGGCCTTGCACGAATACGGTACGTTCATGGCAAGCGAGGCAAGCGTTGAGACGCCCACGACCTTTTTGCCAAGAGGCCACGCAAGACCCTTTATTGTGGAGATACCTATGCGCAGGCCCGTGAAGGACCCAGGGCCTATGTCGATTGCAAAGAGGTCTACTGAAGAAATGGGACAGCCAACGCTGTCCAGATGTGCTTTGATTGCGCTGTGAAGCCAGTTCGAATGCGTGCCGGTCTCTTTTACGGTCCATTCAGAGAGAACAGACCTGTCCTCCAGGAGCGCGATCGAGCCGGATGTGGATGAGGTGTCGATTGAGAGTATCTTCAACCGTTAGCCGAATATGCGGAACAGGTCGTTGTACGTGACGAGCACCATCAATGCTATCAGGAGCGCTATGCCCACCTGCTGGGCGACGGTCATGAACTTCTCGCTCAAGGGGCTTCCCTTTACGGCCTCCATGCCGAAGAAGACGATATGCCCGCCGTCGAGGACCGGTATGGGGAAGAGGTTTATTATGCCGAGCTGCAGGCTCAGGAACGCGACGAGCGTCAGGAGGTCCGCAAGCCCGCTCTCAGCGGCCTTGCCCGCCACCTGGGCTATCATGATAGGCCCGCCGAGGGTCTTCAAAGAAAACTCACCTATGACAAGCCCTTTTATGACGACAAAGAGCCTCGAGGTCATCTCTATGCCGGAAGAGACGCCCTTCTTGACTGATTCGACGAACCCAAAGCGTTTGAGCTCCGAGTCTTCCTGCCTGGAGATGCCGAGGAGCCAGTTCTTTGCCTCTTCGTTGTACTTAGGGGTGATGCTGAATGAGAGCTCCTGGCCGTCCCTCGTTACGACTACATCCTTCTTATCCCCGCTCTTGTGTATGACGTCCTCGAGCTCGGCCCAGTGCGCTATTGCTTTGCCGTTAATAGAGACTATCCTGTCGCCGGCCTTTATCCCTGCCTTCTCAGCAGGGTATCCGGGAGATATCTCGCCTATGACAGGCTCCATGGGCGGATATATGCCCGCAGTGCCTGCCCCGGTCACCTCAGAGGCTACGGGCACCAATGAAGTCTCTACGCTTAAGCCGTCGCGCAGGATCTGTGTCTTGATCTCTTTATCAGGGCTCATGGCAAGGGCCGTGAGGAGCGCCTCCCAGTCCTTTATCTCTTTGCCGTCTGCGGCTATTATCGTATCTCCGTTACGGATGCCTGCCTTGTCCGCTGCCTCTCCCGGGACCACATATCCTGCCACAGCCGGTTTTTCAAGGTACTTAGGCACCTGTATGCCTATCATGAAGATGACGGGCAAAAGAGCTATCGCGAGCACCAGGTTCATTGCCGGGCCGGCGGCCACGATAAGCGTCTTTTTCCAGACCGGCTTGTGCGTAAACGACTTTGCCTTCAGCTCAGGCGATATCTCCTCGCCCGGGGCCTCGCCGACCATCTTTACATAGCCGCCGAGCGGCAGGAGAGATATCCTGTACTCTGTCTCTCCCATCTGTACGCCTACGATCTTTGGCCCGAAGCCGAGAGAGAACTTCTCCACCCCGACGCCGCAGGCCTTGGCAACGGCGAAATGGCCGAGTTCGTGTATGAATATGAGGATTCCAAGTACTATTATGAATGATATTATGGTTGTCATCTTATTATTATACTATGCCCTTTATTTTATGCCTTGTTTGATATCGCAGAGGCGGCCTTCAACGCGGCCTCCCTTGCCGTCCTGTCTGCATCACACACGTCCTCCAGCGAGGATACTTTGCCGGAAGCATGGCCATCCAGCACCTCTGCCATGACCCTGTATATGCCTGTAAACGGTATCTTGCCTTCGAGAAAGAGACCTACCGCGACTTCGTCCGCCGCGTTAAGTATAGCCGGGGCTGTGCCGCCCATTGCGAGCGCCTGGTAAGCGAGCCCCAGGCACGGAAACCGGGCTGCGTCCGGATCGCTGAATTCAAGAGTTAGCCGGCTGAAATCGAGCGGCCTGACTCCGCCTGGCAGCCTCTCCGGGTACGATAGCGCGTAAGAGATGGCCCCGCGCATGTCCGGCGTGCTCATCTGAGATATGACCGAACCGTCAACATACTCGACCATTGAGTGTACTATCGACTGGGGGTGGATTACAACCGATATCTGCTCGGGCGGCAGCCCGAAAAGCCACCTTGCCTCAATGACCTCAAGGCCCTTGTTGAACAGTGTGGCAGAATCTATCGATATCTTACGGCCCATCTTCCACCTCGGGTGGTTCAGGGCCTCTTCAGGGCTCATCCTCTCCAACTTCTCGATGGAAGTAGTGAGGAAAGGCCCGCCTGAGGCCGTAAGTATGAGCCTCTTTACATCCTCTTTCCTGTGG
>MGPL01000013.1:0-5615 GCA_001797415.1 Deltaproteobacteria bacterium GWA2_55_10 | reverse complement strand
GAGGTCCTTGCCTGCCTTCAATGCGGCCATTGTGGGAAGGAGCCCCGCAGCGCCGGATATCGCAGAGACTACCATATCGACGCCCTCGAAGGCGGCTGCCCTGATAGCGCCTTCAGCGCCGGAGCCAACTTCGACGGGAATGGTAAGGCTCTTCTTTAGCGCGTTCGCCGACTCGACGCTTCCGGCTGAAATGAAGACCGGCCTGAACTCCTCTGCCTGCTCCTTCAGAAGCCCTATATTCGACCCGCCGGAGAGCGCCATGACCCTGAACCTGCCCCGATGCATGCGGATGACATCGAGCGTGTTCCTGCCGATGGACCCGGTCGAACCCAGTATGGATATGTTCTTTATGCTCATAGGATATTGAAGTTCAGGTTATAGAGGACGAGATAGAAGAACAGGAGCGGTATGACGAATATGAGGCTGTCTATCCTGTCGAGCACCCCGCCGTGGCCGGGGAATATCGTGCCAGAGTCCTTGACCCCGGCGCTCCTCTTATAGAACGACTCCGCCAGATCGCCTATCATGGCGATAATGCCTATCACGATCGACAGTACAAAAATCATCCATGCCTCATGCCCAAGCATCGCAAAATACCCGAATAGAACGGCCGCTATGGCACCGCCCAAAATACCGCCTGCCGCGCCCTCGAGCGTCTTTTTCGGGCTTATCTCGGGCGAGAGCTTGTGCTTGCCTAAATACTTGCCCGTAAAATATGCGCATGTGTCATTGGCCCAGACCACCACGAGCAGGAACATGAGCCACCATTGGCCGTGTGGAAGGACAGGGATGAGCGGCAAGAACGAAAGAGGCACCGCCAGATAGACGAGGCCCGTTGTTTTGTGAGAGAGCTCGAGGCTGGCCTCCCTGAGCTCCATCCTTCCGGCCATCGAGAATACGAAGAAGAGGAATACAAGCGGGATGAGCAGCGGAAAGAGGATATCCGGGCCATAGAAGAACATGACAGGCGGGAAAGCCGCCCCCAAAAGCGCCCAGACCCAGTCAAAGATCCTGTTCCTTTCCTTTACCGGAGAGAGGCCCCCGAACTCGCGCAGGGCCAGAAGAGTCAATAGCGTGGATATGCCGAGGACCCAATAGACAGAAGTGTACAGGACTATATAGACTATTAACGGGATCAGCACGACCCCGGTAATCACCCTTTTCAGACTATCCTCCGATGAGCTGGCGCTTCTATCCTGAATAGTTTATTGAAATCAGCTTACGGCTGCGCAAAAAGCTCAATATGCAAGGCCCCGGTTAAGCCGGGGAACGAGTCGTACTCTTCATGTACGTCGCAGCGACTCGCTTTGAGGCCAACGCAGCAGATGGACTTTTGACGCAGCCTTAACCCGCTGCACTGGCTTCCTTCTCCTTGACCAGTCCGAACCTGCGTTCCCTTTTCTGATAATCCCGTATGGCGGCGTAGAGGTGCTCTTTGGTAAAGTCCGGCCAGAGCACGTCAGCGATATGTATCTCAGTGTAAGCGAGCTGCCAGAGAAGAAAATTGCTTATCCTCATCTCGCCGCTCGTTCTTATGAGGAGATCAGGGTCAGGCACCTCGGCCGTATAGAGGTTCGACTGCACCGTCTTCTCGGTTATCTCCTCGGGCAGGAGCCTCCCCTCGTATACCTGGCGCGCTATCTTCCTCGCGGCGGCAGTTATCTCCCCCCTGCCGCTGTAGCTCAACGCGAGCTGCAATACCATGCCGGTGTTATTTCCCGTCTTCTCTTCCAGCATGGAGATGACGTCCCTGACCCCCGCGGGCAGGTCCTCTATAGCGCCTATTGCCCTGAAACGTATGTTGTTCTCGACCAGGCTCTTCTCCTCGCCCTTCAGGTGCTGCTCGAGGAACTTCATGAGCATGTCTACCTCAAGAGCCGGCCTGTTCCAGTTCTCCTTCGAAAAAGTATAGAGCGTGAGGCAGCCTATCCCAAGCTCCCGGCAGTTCGTAACCGTTTCCCTGGCCGCCTCAATGCCCTTGCGGTGGCCGTTGATACGGTTCAGGAGACGCTTCTTCGCCCACCTGCCGTTGCCGTCCATTATGATGGCTATGTGCCTGGGAAGATTCTCCCTCTCTATCTCGCTCATATCCCCACACGGAGGTCGAAGGGTCAGGGCATCGTATTAAGGGCCTGTTGAGAGAACCTTTTTTGTAAAAAAGGTTCTCTCAAACTCTCTCCAAAAAACTGTAGTTCTTCCCTTGGCACCCCCAGGATTCACGGGGGGTGCCAAGGGAACTAAAAGTCTTTGAAGGGGGTTTGGGGGAAACTTTCTACAGAAAGTTTCCCCCAAAAAGCCTTTCATTACGTTACCTGGCCTTAGACCTCCATTATCTCGGCCTCTTTCTGGGCCACCATTTCGTCTATTCTATGGATCTGTTTATCGGTGAGGTCCTGGACCTCTTTGGCGAACTTTTTATGGTCGTCTTCTGATATCTTTTTATCTTTTTCGAGCTTTTTGAGGTTTTCGTTAGCGTCCCTTCTGACGTTCCTCACCGCGACCTTGCATTCTTCGCCGTATTTCCTGGCGAGCTTGACGAATTCCTTCCTTCTCTCTTCGGTAAGGGCCGGGATGTTTATGCGTATTATCTTTCCGTCGCTCGAAGGCGTGAGCCCCAGGTCCGAGGTCATTATGGCCTTTTCAATGGCATGGAGCTGGGAGACGTCCCAGGGCTGGATGGTTATTGTCCTGCTCTCGGGGACTGCAAGCGTGGCTACCTGCCTTATAGGGGTCAGGGTGCCGTAGAAGTCGACCTTTACGTGGTCGAGGATAGCGAGCGAGGCCCTGCCTGTGCGCAGGCCGCCGAGCTCATGGGCGAGAGTTTCGAGGGCCTTGTCGGTCCTCTTTTTCATGTCTGAAAATATCTCTTCTTTGGTATTCATCAGGAACTCCGTTAAGCTGAATTCTTTTTAGGAAACCAGGGTGCCTATGGGCTCGCCGGTGACTATCCTGACGAGGTTCCCGGGGACCTTGATGCTGAAGACTATGATGGGGAGGTTGTTATCCATGCAGAGCGATATGGCCGTAGCGTCCATGACCTTGAGGCCGTCCTTCAATACGTCGAGGAACTTGAGCCCCTCGTACCTCTTTGCCGCCGGGTTTTTCATGGGGTCGCTGTCGTAGACGCCGTCGACCTTGGTGCCCTTCAAGATGACGTCCGCGTGTATCTCCATGGCGCGGAGCGACGCGGCGGTGTCGGTCGTGAAGTACGGGTTGCCCGTTCCGGCGGCGAAGATGATGACCCTGTTCTTCTCCAGGTGGCGAACGGCGCGGCGCCTGATGTAGGGCTCCGCGAGCTCCTTCATCTCTATGGCCGACATGACCCTCGTGAAGATGCCGTTCTTCTCGAGCGCGTCCTGGAGCATGAGGGAGTTTATAACCGTGGCGAGCATGCCGACATAGTCGGCAGTAGCCCTGTCCATGCCCTTGGCGCTGGCGGAGACCCCTCTGAAGATATTTCCGCCGCCGATTACGACCGCGATCTCGATGCCGAGGTTATGGACGTCTTTTATCTCCTGCGCGATGGTGTTTATGACTGTTGTATCGACTCCGAACTCCTTGCCGCCCATGAGGGCCTCGCCCGAGAGTTTGAGGAGTATTCTTTTATATTTGTATTCTGGCATTCTTACGTCCGGGGCAGGCCAGAGGCCCGCATAAGGTGAGATTTGGATAAAAAAGGGGGGGGGACCCCAACAGCCCCCCCCTCGATCACTTCTGGGCAGCCGCCACTTCGGCGGCAAAATCGGACTCTTTCTTCTCGAGCCCCTCGCCGACCTTGAACCTGGCGAACCTTCTTATTGATATGTTCTCGCCGAGCTTGGCGATGTTCTCTATGACGAGCTTCTCGATGGTCTTGTCCGGGTCCTTGACGAAAGGCTGCTCAAGGAGGCAGGCCTCCTTATAGAACTTCTCTATCTTGCCCTCGACCATCTTGGCGATTACGTGCGCAGGCTTTCCGGATTCCTTTGCCTGGGCCTCGTATATGCGCTTTTCGCCCTCTATTACCCCGGCCGGGACTTCGTTCCTGGATACGAACTGCGGGTTCATCGCGGCTACGTGCATCGCTATCTCGCGCACGAGAGTGGCGAACCCTTCGGTCTTCGCAACGAAGTCGGTCTCGCAGTTGACTTCCAGAAGGACGCCTACCTTGCCGCCGTGGATGTAGCTCGATACAATGCCTTCGGAGGCGAGACGGGAGGCCTTCTTCTGCGCTGCCGCAAGGCCCTTCTCACGCAGATAGATCACTGCCGCTTCTATATCTCCTTGGGTCTGGGCAAGGGCCTTCTTGCAGTCCATTATGCCGGCCCCTGTCTTCTCCCTCAAATCCTTTACTGCGGATGCGGAAATCTCCATTACCAAAAAACCCCCGTCAAAATTTTCTCAAAAGGCATGAAATAAGTCCATCTGCTTTGTTGGCTTCGTCGCGGCAGAAGCGACGTACATGAAGAGTACGACTCGTTCCTCGCTCCCCGGTTTAACCGGGGCCTCGCATATGGAACTTATTTGAAGCCTGAACAAAACAGAAATCAGAAAGCTGCTACGGATACTTAGCCCTGGGCCGTGCCCTGGGCAGGGGCCTCTGCTGCCTGGGGAGCGGCCGGCGCCGCTGCCGGCTTCTCAGCCTGCTTGTCGCTCTTTGCCTGGAGCGCTTCCTCGTATACGGCCTTGCCCTCGAGGCACGCGTCGGCCATGGACGAGGCGAAGAGCTTTATGGCCCTGATGGCGTCGTCGTTGCCGGGTATCACGTAGTCGACCTCGTCAGGGTCGCAGTTTGTGTCGACTATGGCGACGACCTTTAAGCCGAGCCTGACGGCCTCTTTTATGGCGATGGTTTCCTTCTTGGAATCGATGATGAATATGACCTCCGGGACCTTATCGAGGTTCTTTACTCCTCCCAGGTACTTCGCCAGCCTCTCCTTCTCCCTGTTGAGCATCAGGAGCTCTTTCTTGGTCGCGGAGGCGAAGTCCGGGTTTGTGTCGATGCTCTCAAGCTCCTTCAGTCTGTTTATCGATTTCTTTACGGTGGCGAAGTTCGTGAGGAAGCCGCCTATCCACCTGTTGTTGATATACCCCATGCCGGCCCTTGTGGCCTCTTCGGATATGGCATTCTGGGCCTGCTTCTTTGTACCTACGAAAAGGACCTTGCCGCCCTTGGAGGCCGTGTTCCTTATGTAGTCGTAGGCCTCCTTGAACATCTTGACCGTCTGCTGCAGATCGATGATATATATGCCGTTCCTCGCCCCGTAGATATAGGTCTTCATCTTGGGGTTCCACCTCTTGGTCTGGTGCCCGAAGTGGACTCCGGACTCGAGAAGCTGTTTCATTGTAAGATAGGCCATTTTTTCATTTCTCCTTCTGTTTTGGTTTTACCTCCGCCCGGCAAATACGGCCGGAACCCTTGCAGGGCACCGCCGGCCTCCAAAATCCCGGACGTGCGTAGTTAATCGAAGATTTTTAGCATATTAAATCGTGTGTTGCAAGAAGAAAAAGGCGGCTGAAGATTCCAATCCAGAGGCCTCTTTGCGGCTAAACCGCTGAATCAAATAGAGTTTATCATGGAATGACAGGTACGCCAGGACCTGATCAAAAAAAAGCGGCTCTGCGCGTTCAGGAGG
>MGPL01000012.1:0-10143 GCA_001797415.1 Deltaproteobacteria bacterium GWA2_55_10 | reverse complement strand
GCGGTATGAGACGCAGCGGAAAAGAAAGGATGGGACGCTGATAGATGTCGCCGTTACGGTCTCTCCCGTACTGGATGAAAAAGGAAAATTAACAGGACTTTCAGCGATAGACCGCGACATAACCGCGCAGAAGCAGGCCTCCCAGTACGCCAGGAGCCTCATCGAGGCCTCCCTCGACCCGCTCGTCACCATCAGCCCCGAAGGCAAGATTACCGACGTGAACGAGGCTACCATCAAGGTCACGGGACTCGCGCGCATGAAGCTCATCGCTACTGATTTCTCGAATTATTTCACGGAACCTGAGAAAGCCAGGGAAGGATACAAGCAGGTCCTCTCCAGGGGGTTTGTAATGGATTACCCGCTCACTATACGCCACAGGGACGGGAAACTGACCGACGTTCTATATAATGCTTCGGTATATAAGGATATTGGAGGAAATGTGCTCGGCGTCTTTGCCGCGGCTCGCGATGTCACCGCGCAGAAGCAGGCCTCACAGTACGCCAGGAGCCTCATCGAGGCATCCCTCGACCCGCTCGTGACCATTAGCCCCGAGGGCAAGATTACCGACGTTAACGAGGCTACCATCAAGGTCACGGGCGTAGCAAGGGAGAAACTCATCGGCACGGACTTCGCGAACTACTTCATCGAACCCGAGGAAGCAAGAGAAGGCTACAAACAGGTACTTGACAGGGGGTTCGTGATGAACTACCCCCTCACGATCCGTCACAGGGACGGGAAACTGACAGACGTGCTTTACAACGCCTCAGTCTATAAGGACGACGCCGGAAATGTCCTCGGCGTCTTTGCCGCGGCGCGCGACGTCACCGCCCAGAAGCAGGCATCGAAGTACGCCAGGAGTCTCATCGAGGCCTCCCTCGACCCGCTCGTGACCATCAGCCCCGAGGGCAAGATTACCGACGTGAACGAGGCTACCATCAAGGTCACGGGCATAGAAATGGAGAAACTCATCGGCACGGACTTCGCGAATTATTTCACCGAGCCCGAGAAGGCGCGGGAAGGTTACCGACTCGTCTTCTCAAAAGGTACGGTGACCGATTATCCTTTGACTATCAGGCACAGGAGCGGAAAAACAGTGGATGTGCTCTATAACGCCTCAGTCTACAAGGACGACGCCGGAAATGTCCTCGGCGTCTTTGCCGCGGCTCGCGATGTCACCGCCCAGAAGCAGGCATCCCAGTACGCCAGGAGCCTCATCGAGGCTTCCCTCGACCCTCTCGTGACCATCAGTCCCGAAGGCAAGATTACCGACGTGAATGAGGCTACCATCAGGGTCACGGGCATAGAAAGGGAGAAACTCATCGGCGCGGATTTCGCAAATTACTTCACAGAGCCGGAAAAGGCAAGGGAAGGCTACAAGCAGGTACTTGCAAAGGGGTTCGTAATGGACTATCCGCTCACGATCCGCCATAAGGATGGAAAACTGACCAATGTCCTTTATAACGCCTCGGTCTATAACGACGTGATCGGCAACGTGCTTGGCGTCTTTGCCGCTGCCCGCGATATCACAGCACAGAGAAGAGCTGAAGAGCAGGTTGCTGAGCAGCGCGCCAGAGAGCTTGAAAGGCTGCTCGAACTGGAAAGATTTCAGAAGCTGACCGTCGGACGGGAGCTGAAGATGATAGAGCTCAAAAAGGAAATAGATGAATTGAAATCAAAACTCGGCGAGAAGGCATGAAAGCGCATCTCAAAGGAGCCGAGGCAAGGACACGCGAACTGCAGAAGGCGACCTTCAACCTGCTCGAGGATTTCGATGCCGAGCAGAATCGTTTGAGAGAGGCCCAGCGCGCGATTTTGAATATAGTCGATGACTTTGCCACTGAGAAGAGCCGCCTGGAGATGGTCCAAAGGGCAGCATTCAATATCCTCACAGACTTCGGCTCTGAAAAAAAACGGCTCGAAGAGGCCCAGCGTGCGGCGCTTAACATCCTCGAGGACTTCAGCGCGGAAAAAAGGCGACAGGAGCACATCAACAGGGCAATTATGAACGTGCTCGAGGACCTGCTCGCCGAGAAGAGCAGTCTGGAAACGACCATGAAGGCCAGCTTCAATATACTTGAAGACTTCAGCGCCGAGAAGGCGGCCCTGACGCGGACAAATCGTGCGGTCTTGAACATACTTGAGGACTTGCATGTTGAGAAGGCTCGTCTCGCGGAGGCCACTATGTCGCTGGCTGAAAGCAAAAAGATGCTTGAGGAGGCCCAGAGGATCGCCCACATCGGCAACTTCGAATGGGAGATAGCCAGCAATCGCGTCATCAGGTCGGAGGAGGCGCACCGCATTTTCGGCTGCCATGAAGAACTTACAACTTATGAGGAGCTGGCCGACGCCATCCACGCTGAAGACAGAAAGGCCGTAGAGCAGGCCCTTGATGAGGCATTGCAAAAGGGAAGACCATATTCCCTGGATTACCGGATAAAGAGGCTGGACGGGCAGGAACTGGTCGTGCATTCGGAGGCCGAGATCGACCGGGATGAGGCTGGGAGGCCTGTAAAGCTCAAGGGGGTAATTCAGGATGTCACCCAGACGAGAAAAACGGCGCGGATGCTCGAGGAGTCCGAAAAGAAGTACAGGAGTCTTGTCGAAAACTCTCTTGTGGGCATATTCAACATGGGTTTGGATGGGCAATATATTTACCTTAACGACGCCATGGCTGACATGTACGGGTTCGATACCGTCGACGCCGCCATAATGGAAGGCGCGGGAACAGGGTTCAAAAACAGCTCCGATCTGGCGCGGTTCATAGACTCGCTTAAAAGATATGGCAGGGTAGAGGGCGAGGAATTCGAGGTACTCACAAGGAGAAGCAATGAAAAATATTTCCTTCTGAGCGCGCGGCTGGACGGCGATATCATAACCGGCATGGCGATAGACATCACGGATAGAAAACTCATGGAAAAAGAGATACGGCAGCTCAACCTTGAACTGGAGAAGCGGGTTGAGGAGAGGACGATGGACCTGAAGAAGGCTTTTGAGGAACTGGCCGCCACGAACAAGGAACTCGAGACCTTCATTTATTCGGTCGCTCACGACCTCCGCGCGCCCTTGCGGCTTATCGACGGCTTCAGCCTGCTTCTGCTGAAAAAACAAAAAGACAGGCTCGATGAGACCGGCCATGACCAGCTGCACAGGCTGCGGTCGTCCGTAAAACGCATGAACCAGTTGATAGATGACCTCCTGAATCTCTCTTACGTAATGCGGGCAGCGATAACATACGACACGGTAAACGTAAGCGAATTGGCATTCGAGATAATAGATGACCTGACAAAGGCTGAGCCCTCGAGAGACGTAAAATTACAGATAACGAGCGGCCTGAAAGCGCGCGGAGACGCGCACCTCGTCCGGATGGCCCTTGAAAATATAATTGGAAATGCCTGGAAATATACATCTAAAATCGAGCAATCCATCATAGAATTAGGGCTTCTCGGCTTTGAAGACGGCATGGCGGTTTTTTTTGTCGCGGACAACGGGGTGGGCTTCTCGGCTGAGTATGCCGAGATTATATTTGAACCTTTCCAACGGCTCCATTCCGCCGAGGAGTTTGCGGGGACCGGTGTCGGACTCGCCACTGTAAAAAGGATTATCGAGCGGCACGGCGGCCGCGTTTGGGCAAAATCCGAACCGGGCAAGGGGGCTACCTTCTTTTTTTCGCTTCAGAAGGCAATCTGATATGAGTAAATCCATACTTCTTGTAGAAGACAGCCATGACGCCGTGGAGCTCTCAAAAGAAGCCCTTAAGGGATGCGTCAGTCAGGAACTGCTCGATGTCGCTTATGATGGCGCGGAGGCGATCGAGTACCTTTCGGCAACGGGGAAATATGCCGACAGAAGCTTGAGTGATATGCCGGACCTGGTAATCCTCGACCTCAGGCTTCCAAAAAAGAACGGCTTCGAGGTTCTTGAGTGGTGCCGGAAAAACCCGCGAACAAGGCGCATACCCGTGATCATCATGACGGTCTCAAACCTGCCTGCGGACATAATGAAGGCCTATGACCTGGGGGCTAACAGTTATTTGCGAAAACCAGGGGACTTTGAGGAATATACAAATCTATTAAAGAAAACATGCGAGTACTGGCTTTACATTAATACAAAAAACGGATAGCTGATTTTTTTTGATTTTACTGAGAAATTTTGGTGCGAGAGGGGGGAGTTGAACCCCCACGGTTGCCCACCAGATCCTAAGTCTGGCGCGTCTGCCGGTTCCGCCACTCTCGCAAGGGAATGCCCGTAACTCAGAGCCGTTTACAATGGCTTTTAGGCCCCAGGCGATTATTTATTGCCGTTTTAAAGCTGACTTAAAAAGCCGGGTGTTTTTAAAGGCAGGAGATTCCCGCCAGAAGAGATTATTCAAAAAAGAACTGTTCAACAGCAAATTATTATAAGGTATTGATACCCACCGCGCAAGATTTTTCAGGTACCCGAGAAGTTCATTTCAGCTTGAACCTCTTAACATTCTCCGTCACCTGCCTGTCCAGCCTCGCAAGCTCCTCGACCGCCTTATCGGTCTCGAGAGCCTTCCCGGTGTTCTCAACCGATATCCTCTTTACCGCGTCAAGGGCCTCGAGCACCTTATTGGTGTTCCTGCTCTGCTCCTTTATGACATCGTTTATATAGGCGACCATCCTGTTCACGTCCTCTATGGTCGAGGTTATCTGGCGCGTTGCCTCGGCCTGGGACTTGGTCGTGGCCTTGACCCTGTAGGTTATGTCCGACATGCGCTCGGTCGCCTTGTTTATAAGCTCGCTGCCCCTTGCGTGCTCATGGGTCGCGTTCACTATCCTCCTGGTCATCTCAGCGACCTTTTCAGTCGCCTCCGCCACCATCCTGCTCTCAGAGGCCTGCAGCTCGGAAGCGGCGGCTATCTGGCGCACGCTCGCGGTCGACCTCTGGGCGCTGCCCATTATCTTTCTCAGGCCCTCGCCGGCATTCATTGAGAGGCGCACGCCCTCTTCGACGCTCAGGTATCCGCGCTCCATCGATTTCACGGCCCTTTCGGACTCGATCTCGACCGCGTGGATTATCTCGGATACCTCCTTTGCAGAGGTCGATGTCCTCTCCGCAAGGTCCTTTATCTCGTTTGCCACCACGGAGAAGCTCTTGCCGTGCTCCCCTGTCTGGGCGGCTATTATGGCGGCGTTAAGGGCCAGGAGGTTTGTCTCTTCCGCGACTTCCTGTATGACATCGAGTATTTTACCGATTTCTTTAACCCTTTCAGAGAGGCTGTTGATAATAAATGTGGATTCCCGGGTTATTTCCTTGGTCTTCAATATCCCGTCTATGGTGGACTCCACGCTCTCCGCCCCTGCCCTGGCGTCCCTGATGACCTCTTCGGCGAACCTGGAGGCCTCGGCGGCATTTGCCTCGACCTCCTTTATCTTGGCGTTTATCTGCATCATGGAAGAGGAGACCTGGGTCGCGGCTGAAGACAGGCTCTCGATGTTCTCGGAGACCTCTTTTATCGAGAACGACATGTCGCGGGTGGATGTGGAGGTCTCATCCACGCTCACGGAGAGCGATTCCATGCTCTCGACGATCTCGTTTATGCCGGAACCAAGCTCGAGGACCGAGCTGGAGCCCTTCTCAAGGGACTTGGCGAGAAGCTCCGTGTAATTGGCTATCCCCGACATGGAGGCGTTCACGCCCTTCATGTTCGATCCGATGGAGTCTATGGCGGAGCCCTGCATACTGGAGCCTTCGAGCACGAACCTGCTCATCTCGCGCACGCCGTGCGAGATGACGGCGGCCTCGTCAGAGGACCTCCTTATCTCCCCTATCATCCTGTGGAGGTTGTCAACGACCTCGTTCATCTGCCCGCCGAGGTCGCCTATCTCGTCGTTCGATGAAATCTGGGCCTTGCTCGTGAGGTCTCCCGAGGCGAGGTGCTTGGTCGTGTCCACGAGAGAGAGTATCGGAGAAGTGACGATCTTCCTTATGAAGGCCAGCCCGACCAGCCCCATTGCGAGCACGACCACGAACCCGAAGGCGATGGAGCGCCAGACGTCGTTCATGGCCGCCGCGAGTTCGCTCTCGATAGGTATTATTATCTCGAGCCCTCCCGCTATGTCGCCTATCTTATAATCCGTCTTGGGGCTTGCGGGGTTGGAGTTATGGCAGTCAACGCAGGTCTGCGACGTTGCGATGTCGGGTATCATGTACCTGACTGATTTCTTGCCCTTGTAGTCTGAGAAGCTGTGAAAACTGGTCTCGGAACCTTTTGAGAACTGCGCGAGGGCCTGCCTCTGGAACTCGTCCCTGGGCAGGTTGTTGGGATTTATCGGGTTGGTGCTTACAAGTTCTATGGTGAGCGCGCCCCCGGCGCCTATCGCCTGGGTCGCCTCTTTTATGAAGGTAAAATGGAGCGGTATCGCGCGCTCCTGGTCGTGATATGTGCTTGAGACGGTAAGCCCCGCGTCCAGGGCGCGCCTGATGACGGTAGAGGTATAGTACTGGCGCTCGGCAGCCAATTCCCTCGAAAGGTAGCCGGCTGTCATCAGGGCCATCCTGTGGGTCTGGGCGATCCTTTCCTTATAGATATATACGCTGTATATGCCGAAAATGAACGCCCAGGCAAGGGCGGCGAAGATGAGGAGCTTGACCCTGATACCGATTCTCATTAGGTCCCTTTTAAGGCGGGTATTCAGACGTAACTACTTGGATAATATATCTAAAAACCCCAATTTACAAGAGATTTCCTCAACAAAGTCTTATCCGAGCTTCGAGGCCCTCTTTAATCAAAAAGGCGGAAAACCTCCGGTTTTCCGCCTTCCATGCGCCTGCTGCCTTAAAAACTGTCTACTCTAAGACGAGCGCGCCGGCCTTTTCGTTGAACCAGACCACCTTTATCTCTCCGGGCTTTACATTCATGGACTGCTCAAGCGCGTAGGCCGGTGAATCCTTCTTTCCATTATTGTACAGCAGCACTCTGAAGCTGTGCCGGCCCGGCGTTATCATGAACTCGTCATATATATATGACGCCATGTCCTTTTTAAGGCCGGTCGGCGAGTATGCCTTATCCAGGGCCTTTGTTCCATCAACGAAAAGCTCGACTATCACGGGGTGCCTTTCGCGCGGACACCTTGCGAGCTTTTCCACGTTCATCTTGACCTGCCTGGTGTCCTTGAGCTCCCTCCTGTACCTCTCGCCCTCGGTCTTCACCATGCCGGTCTCGTCGCACTCCTCGACCCTCTGGCCAGTGTGCTTGAAGGCGACCTTCAGCATGGATTCCTCCGGCCTGAAATGCGAATACGAGATGTCTGAAAAGAGATAGACGGGAACGGCCAGCAATATGATGATGAAAGTCGCCTTTGCCACTGCCGCAGGGGGGACGCGCTCCTTCTTCTTCGCGACGATGCCCTCTCTGGCCTCCCTTTCCTTGTTCTTCTTCCATTCCCTCCACAATACGAATGCTACAGGAATGAGGAATGCGAATAGCGTTACCAGTATGATTACCATATTTGTTCCTTATCTGGTCCTGTTAGAGAGCCCCTGGCGGAACTCATCAAGCTCTTTGAAAAACTCCTTCTGCTCGACCGACGAAAGATAGACGGTCTTGATCCTTGCCCTGTCCAGTGATTTCCTCACAACCGGCGGCCTGAAGCCCAGGAGTCTGCCTGTAAACCATTCCCCGCCCTTCCTGTAATGGCAATCGTTCTTGCGGCAGCTCGCGACGAATATCCCGTCCACTGCGATGGACTTCTCGAACGGTATCGCCATCATCGAGGGCTGGAGCATGCCGATGCAGGGAAGGCTTATGACCCTGGCCCATTCATATCCGGAAAGTTTCCCGTTCTCGACCAAGCCGTCGAGCCGCGCGCTCTTTGCGCACGCGAAGACGATGACCTTGTCAATGCTTGCGGATTCCTTGAGCTCGGCCGAGAGCCTTCTTATCTCCGCCTTTACATAGTCCTCGGTGATATCCGGCAGGTTAAGGGCCTTGTAGTCGCAAGCGCCCATGCAGATGCCGCAGCTTGCGCATCTTGACGGATAGATAACGGCCTCGAGCGGGTACGGCAGGCCGTCGGTCCTCTTCCTCATCGATATGGCCTGGTAAGGGCAGTCCTCCATGCACAGCTCGCAGCCCGTGCAGTTTGGAAGCGTGAGCTCCACGGCCGGCTTCCTCTTCGTACGGGTGAGCCACGGCGCCATTGCCAGCGAGAGCGTCACGGCCGCGATAAAAGCCCAGAGCTGGTGCGCGCTCATGTATTTCAGGAGCGGGAATATGAACATGTAGAACCAGTCGAACGGGACCGATTCGACGAGCCTCTTCATCTCGGCCGGGGGCGCGCTCACGGCAGGCTTTATGAACGAGAGCGCGAGGAGCGCTATCATAATGGCGTAGACAAGCGCCCTGGGCGGGTTTATGACCGCCCTCGTCACCCTCGCAATGTGTATGAGTATGAGGATGAATATGAAGAATATGGTGGCGAAATGGATGAAGAGTATTATATAGAAGAGCTGGTCGGTGAGGTTCTCCACCCTGGCGAAATTCAGGCTCAAAGGAAGGCCGAATATGGGTATGTTCTCGAGCATGTGCGCCGAGAGCGTGGCTATGAGCTTGGCCCTCTCGTCCCAGACCATCCAGTATCCGAAGATGCCGCCTGCGATAATAACCCAGGCTATGAAGATGCCGGATACCCACGCCAGCCATCTCCAGTGGCCGTAGCGGTCGAGCATATAGCAGCGCAGCGCATGCAGTACCATCACGAGCACGAGCCCGTCCGAGGCGTACCTGTGCAGGCTCCTCATGACCCCGCCCAGATACCACTGGTTTATGGTGAGGTTCTGGACCGAGAGATACGCCCCCTTGGCGCTTATGCCGTAGAAGAGGAAGAGGTATATGCCTGAGATGAGTATTATCCAGAGGAAGAATATCCCTATGGCTCCGAGGTAATAGAACGGGTTGTACTCCGGCGTGGTGATGCCGTTGACAAGGGACTCCAATCTCAGCCAGAGCCCCTTTAGCCCGGTTGGCGCCGTGAAATCCCTCATTGTATCGTGCGCCGCCGCGGGCGTCGCAGCCTCTCTTGTCTTTTCTTCCGTCATTTCTTGTCCTTCTTTGAAAGTCTCTTCATTACCCTCCTGCCCCAGACCGCGTAGGCTATTACGGCTATCACGAGCGCCTGGATCCCGATGCTGACGAAGACCGGATAGTCGAGCACGTATTTGCCCGTGTACGGGTCGTACCTGTAGCAGAAGAACTTGAACTTGTCTACCATGGAAAGGCCCCGGCCTCCCTCGGCCTTGCCTTCTATGAGCTCCTCGAGCTTCAGGACCATGCCCTGCGGCTGGGTGCGCAGGCTATAGACCTGCCTGTAGATGGCGCCGTCTGGCTTCACCACTGTAACCATGTCCATATGGTCGAAGCTGCCGTCGTCCTGCCTCACCCGGAAAAAGCCTGTATCGTCGAGGAGCCTCGCTATGGTCGCTTCATCGCCCGTGGCGAACCTGAATCCCCGGAAATGCTCGGTGAACCGCCTTGCGTATTGGTTAACGGCAGCCGGTGTGTCGTGCGCGGTATCAAATGCTATGGTCAAGACTTCGAACCTGTCCCCGTACTTTGTCCTGGCTCCGTCGACTGCCTTCTTCAGCTCCATCGTGATGGTGGGGCAGACCTGCGGGCAGGTAGTATAGATATAGCTCAGGACAAGGGGCTTTCCCTTGCCGAAGTACTCGCCAAGCCGGAACTCGACTCCGTCCTGGTCCACGAGAGTATAATCGCCGAGCTTGCGGCCTTCGGCCTTTATCGAGTTGTCGACCGCGTTCTTCAGTATCACCGGGTCGAGCTGCGGGGCGGCCTGGGCCTGCATGGAAAAGATGAGTACAAGGAGAAAGATCGAAAGGAAGCGCAATCCTGTGTTCAAGCTCATCCCTTTCATGTACATGAGATTATGATAAAGCCGGGCAGGACAGTATCGTATGATTTTTATCATCAATCACGAATATAGTTTCGAAATTATGAATCTATGTACCCCAAATAAGGCCCGGTCTGCTGCCGGGCTCGAAGGACGCGTATTCCCGTGAATTATATCATATTTATCTGGACGAAATACATAAATGAACCTCCCCGCAGCAAGAGGCGGGGTATCTCTTAAATCCTCCCCTCCCTTGACGGGAGGGGACTGAGGG
>MGPL01000011.1:3128-9300 GCA_001797415.1 Deltaproteobacteria bacterium GWA2_55_10 | reverse complement strand
CGTCTCGTCAGCCGATACCATTGATGTCCAGATAATCGACTACAGCTTCATGCCAAGCTCGGTCACGGTAAAGGCCGGGGATACCGTAAGGTGGGTGAACGCCGCCGATAACCAGCATACGGTAACGAGCGGAAAGGACGGGGTCGCAGACGGCGCCTGGGGGTCTAAGAGGCTCAACAGGAATGAATCGTTCTCGATAACCTTCGATAAGGCCGGGGAGTTCCACTACTTCTGCGACCCGCATACGGTCTTCAGGATGAAAGGTGTGGTGGTCGTGGAGTAAATACGAAAATTCTGCTGTAATCCGGCTGGATTTGTATTAAAATTGCCCAAATCCCGGGCCTTGTCCATACTTGGTTTGCAGAAAGATTATCAGTCGTATGAGGGTCAATCATATCAGGTATGCTGCCGCAATATTCTCGATAACGCTTACATTGGCGCTTTCACCGGTCTACGCCAGCCTGCCCCCGTTCGGGCCCATCCAGCCACATTCACAGCCTCATTCAAAACCCGATCAGCAGCACAGTAATGATTTCGGGATATCAAAGGGCAAGTTCCTTGTAGCGAGCAAAAAGATGAACGACCGCAACTTCAGCTCTACGGTCATATTGCTCGTGGATTACGGCGATAACGGCGCCATGGGCCTTATCGTCAACCGCCCCGCGCAGAAGAAGGAGACCGGCACAGATATACCGGCCAGAGACGGCCACGGCCCTGTATTCTCAGGCGGCCCGGTCGCGACCAACACCCATTGGGTGCTCATCCGCTCAAAAGAGCCCATAAAGGGCTGCACGCCTGTCCTGGAAGAGGTCTGCATGGCCGAAAGCTCTGGGGTCCTGGATATCCTTGTAATGTCGCAATCAAAACCTCCTGAATTCAGGGTCTACATAGGTTATTCAGGCTGGATGCCCGGCCAGCTCGAAAGAGAGCTCTCCAGGGGGGGCTGGCACCTCATCGACGCCCAAGCTCAAGAGGTCTTCTCCGGTAAGCCCGAAGAGCTCTGGGACGGGCTTCTTCCCCGGGTAACCGCGCCGTCCATCTGACCCGCTTCCGTATCCCCGACCAATCTTAAAAAGCCTTGATATATGGGCGAATATTCAATATAATCCCGCCTGATAAGGATGAGTTTTTCCCATACGCTGGAAGGGAGAAGGCAACCCCACACCATGAATAGAAAAGGCTCCGCAGTAGTACTTGTTACGGTTTTTGCCGTAAACTTCTTGTCCCTTGTCTACCAGGTTATATGGACCCGCAACATAATGGCGATATTCGGCTCGACAGCCCTGTCGGTCTCGACCACGCTGACGGTCTTCCTCTCGGGCATAGCCCTCGGCGGGTATCTGGGGGGCAAATGGATAAGGAAGATAGATAACAAGCGCCGGGCCGTGGGGATTCTCCTTGCCGTACTCGGAGCCTACTGCTTCTTTGTAGGATACCTCTTCCAGGTCATTGACCTTATCTTCGGCCTTTTCCATGGCATTGAATCGGCGGTCCTGACAAACCTGCTGAAGCTCTTCTTTACATTCCTGATACTGATATTCCCCACTACCATAATCGGCTCGATCTTCCCCATAACGACATATCTCTACTCGGTCGAGACAGGCAAGCTCGGCAAGGACGTCGCCTTCATCTACTTCCTCGACACCTTCGGCGCGGCGCTCGGCGCTCTCATAAGCGGCTTCATACTGGTGCCGATGGTGGGCCTCCGTGAGTCTTCTTTCATATCAGCCGCCCTATATATCCTGCTCGGCATCCTGATGTTCGTAATGAAAGGGAGCGCTCAGGAGGCCGCCCCTGCAAGACAGGCACAGGCAAAGAAACCCGTCCAGCTCGACTCTGTCCGGGTCTTCATCCTCGCCGCCCTTTTCTTCTCAGGCTTCTCGGCCCTTGTCCTTGAAGTGGTCTGGGCGCGCTACTTCCACCTGATATTCGGGACGAGCATATACGCGTTCTCCATAGTCATCGCGGCCTTTCTCATGGGCCTGTCCATAGGCAGCTTCCTCATAAAGCGCCGCCTGGAGAACATGAAGAACCCGGTGCTGGTATTCGCCTATATCGAGATTTTAATCGGCGGCTTCGCGCTCCTCGTCATCCGCTCATCTGAATGGCTCGAGGTCCTCTACTACAAGCTCTTCTATCTGATAGACAGCTTCTATGTGTTCCAGGCAGCTCTCTTCACAATAGCCTTTGTAATAATGCTCATCCCCGCCGCCCTCATGGGCGCTAACTTCCCCCTTGCCATAAAGATATTCGGCAGGGACACGGAGACCAGGGGCGAGGACGCGGGCCTTACCTTCTCTTTCAATACAGCAGGCGGCATAATCGGGGCATTCGCAGCCGGGTTCATAATAATCCCGCTTTTGGGCCTTGAGAAGACCAACTTTCTCGCCTTTGCGGGCTATCTCGCAATAGGCTTCGCCGCCCTGTTTATCGCAAAGAGGCAGGCCCTGCACTATGCCGTATGTACAGGCGCGGCAGTGGCCTTCATAACAGGCGGATACCTCTTCGGCTCTGCTCCTTCGCTTAACTACGGGGTCTACTACGGCGGCATACGGCACAAGACAATCGAGAGCTTTCTGAATTATAAAAAGCGCATGGAGAGCGAGATAACCTATTCAAAGCATGGTTTTTACGGCCTCGTCTCAGTGCGCTACAATCCCGCCACCAGGGAGACCCAGATACTGCACAACGGCAAAGTGGACGCGACGAACTCGTTGAGGGACATGCCTTTGCAGGTCATGCTCGGCCATGTTCCGCTGTTCTTTCATAAGAATCCTGAAAGGGTGCTGAACATAGGGCTCGGCGGCGGCTTTACCCTGGGGGCGATAAAAAGCCATCCGAACGTTAAGCAAATAGACATGGTCGAAATCGACCCGCTCGTTGTCGAAGCGACAGGCAGGTACTTCAGGGAGTTCAACAATGACGCGCTGGCAGACCCGAGGATATCGATACATGTGCATGACGGCAGGCACTTCCTCAAAACCGCGCCAAACAAGTACGACGTAATAGTATCCGAGCCGCCGAACATCTGGGTCTCTGGAGTATCGATGCTCTTCACAAGGGAGTTCTACAAGATCGTGGATGACCACCTGAACCCCGGCGGAATCCTATCCCAATGGGTGCCCGGCTATGAAATGGACGTTGACGACCTGAAGCTCATACTGAGAACTATCAAGGAGCGGTTCGAATACGTCACCTTCTGGATGCTGAAATCCGACGTCATCATCTTTGCCTCCCATACAGAGCCCGTAATCGACCCGGCGTACATTGCCGCACTCCTCCAGGTTCCGAAGATAGGGTCTGACGTAAATGTCTCCCTGTCAGAATCGACTCCGGACGCGGTCATCTCGTTCCTTTCAGAGCCGCAGGTCCCGTTCGAGCAATTGGACTATTATTTCACGGGGATGAACAGCGTCAATACGGACAACCTCCCCTACCTTGAGTTCAATACCGCCCGCAACGTCTTTCACCTGCGAAAGGAGCTCATCAAATCGAATCAGTAATGCGGTAACGCGCTGCTTAGGGATTGGCATTAGGGGGCAAATCGCAATATGACAAATGGCTCCGTCACTGGCTACACTCGCACGGCAGTCGTACTGCACTGGACGACCGCCTTATTAATATTTTCTGCTCTTGCGCTCGGGATGTACATGGTCGGCCTGGCATTCTCTCCGGCAAAGCTCAGGCTCTTCTCGTATCATAAATGGATAGGCGTGACCGTCTTCCTCTTCGCCCTCGCAAGGCTCGTCTGGCGGTACTTCCATAAGGCGCCCGAACTTCCCGGGAGCATGCCCGCCTGGGAGAAGAGCGCGGCAAAGGCCTCCCACTCTCTCCTTTACGCTCTCATGTTCATCGTCCCGGTCTCAGGCTGGCTCATGAGCTCGGCCCACGGTTTCCAGACGGTCTATCTGGGGATAATACCCCTGCCTGACCTCGTGGAAAAGAACAAGGAGCTTGAAGAGTCGCTCGAACTCGCGCACTTCATCCTCAACAAGACGCTTCTCGCTTTTGTACTGCTCCATATCGCGGCGGCCCTCAAGCACCACTTCATCGACAGGGACGAGGTGCTCAAAAGGATGCTCAGGTTCGGGACTGTCTGCGTTGTAGCCGTTGCCTCGCTCGTGAGCGCCAGCGCCCAGGCGGCGCCTGTCCTCAAGGACGGAAGCCGGATAGAGTTCGTATCAAAACAGATGGGCGTACCCATAAAAGGCTCTTTTAAGAATTTCGACGCCGACGTACTGTTCGACCCTGCCAATCTCAAGGCAGGCAGGACCGCGATTTCCATAGACCTTGAAAGCATAGACGCCGGCTCGGACGAGGCGACGGTCGAGATAAAGCGCAGGCCCTGGTTCGACGTAAAGAATTATCCCAGGGCCGAATTCACTTCGAGCACAGTCACTGCCGTCGGCCCCGGACTCTACAGGGTAACGGGCAAGATGACCATAAAGGGTCGCACGCGCGAAGTATCGGCGCCGTTCGCCGCCCAAAAAGCCAATGACCGGTGGACGTTCGACGGCAAGTTCACATTGAAACGGCTTGATTTCAACATCGGCGAAGGCGCGTGGTCGGATACAGGAACGGTCGCCGACGAGGTCGAGATACTTTTCAGGTTCGCTGTCCCTGTCCCGAAAAAATAAGATAACCCCAAGGAGGCTGGCTGATATGAAGAGACTTATGCTGACCCTTTCCGTACTGCTCCTGTCAATGCCCGCATACGCCGGGATGGAGAGCTTCACGGTAGACCCAAGGCACACTTACCCGAGCTTCGAGGTGAACCACATGGGCCTCTCGACCCAGCGCGGCAGGTTCAACGGCGCGGCAGGGAAGATAACCCTCGACAGAGAGGCAAAGAAAGGGAGCGTCCAAATAGAAATAGACGCTGCAACAGTGAGCACGGGACTTGAGGAGCTTGAGAAACATCTTAAGAACGAGGACTTCTTCAACGTCGGGAAGCACCCGAAGATAATATTCAAGTCGAACGCAGTCGAGTTCGCGGGAGATAACCCCAGGAGCGTTCACGGCGACCTCACGCTCCTTGGAGTTACCAGGCCGGTGACCCTTTCCATATCTTCGTTCAGCTGCAGGGTCCACCCCATAAACAAGAAGTACGTCTGCGGAGCCGACGCCTCGACAGCGATCAAACGCTCGGATTTCGGGATGACATACGCAATACCCGGCGTCTCGGACGAAGTAAAGCTCTTCATCCAGGTAGAGGCCTTCAAGGACGGGCAGTAATGAACTAAGCCGCGATGGCCGATTGCTTTTCTCCTTCTCCCCTCCAGGGAGAAGGTTGGGATGAGGGGGACGTAATTAATAGACCCCCTCACCTTACTCCTCTCCCCCTGGGGAGAGGATATGAAAATATCAAGCCGCAAGCCGCGAAATATGGAGAGAATAAAAAAGGCGGCGCATCTTTAAGAGATGCGCCGCCTTGAACCAAAATCCGAACTAATTTCCCTGCATAATCCTCTCAATATTTTCCCTGGCAAACGGATCCCCCGGGTCAATGGCAAGCGCTGCCCTGTACTCTCGCAAGGCCTCTGCCTTCCTCCCAGCCATCAAGAGCGCGTTTCCGAGATTATTGCATGCCTCTGCCGACGGCCTTACCTGCTTTGCCCTTTCGAGAAAACCTATGGCCCCGTCAACATCCCCGGTCTGGGCAAATAGAAAGCCCAGGTTTGAAAGTGCGCTGTATGAGCGCGGGTCGATAGTCAGGGCCTCCTCCAGATAGCCCTGCGCCTCGCTGAAACGCTCCATGCTGATGAGCGCGTTGGCGAGCTTGTTATAGCCGGGGACGAAGTCACGCTTGAGCTCTATTGCCTTCTTGAAATATGGCAGCGCCTCCTCTGCCCTGCCCGCTTCAATAAGCAGCGTCCCCACGTTGTCATACGCTATCCAGAGGCCGGGCCTTATGGCGATGGCCTTTTCAAAGTACGGCAGCGCCTCGTCGAGCCTGCCCTTCTCCGCCAGAAGGAATCCGAGGTTATGATACCCCCTCGCCTTATTTGGCGACTTCTCGACCACGTCGGACCAGAGCGCGAACGGGTCAGCCCAGAGGGCGTTCCTCTTTACAGTCAGCGCTGAATTTATCGCTATGGCAGCTACGGCCATGGCGGCAATCGGAAAGACGGCGGCCTTCCATCTTTCCGCTGCAAGCGTCCCTATTGCGGCA
>MGPL01000011.1:0-3118 GCA_001797415.1 Deltaproteobacteria bacterium GWA2_55_10 | reverse complement strand
CGATTCCGATCGAGGGCAGGTAGACCCTGTGCTCGAATATCACGTCCTGTATGGGTATTATCGAAGATTCAACCGAGAGGGCGATGTAGAACCACAATATCCCGAAAGGGACGAGGATGAGCCCGCCCTTCAGATTTGAACGGAAAAAACGAATGAGCAGGAATACCGCAGTGCCGATGAGCGTAAGATGGAGGGCCAGAGATGCGAGCACCTGGGGCGCTAACAAGGAGCCGAACACAGGGTAATCGTAATCGAGGTTCTGCCATAATGGCAGGACAAGAAGCCTCAGGTAAGTCACCACAACCCTTGCCTGCGTGTACGCGTACTCGCTTCCTGAAAGGGTGGACATCTCTTCGATCTGCATCTGCCTTATCTTTTCGCCAAAATCCGAGTAGCCCCCAGAACCGCCGAAAACAAGCGTAAGCGGCACGATAAGGGCGGTAACAAGGAAAGGCAGCAGGTAAAGAAGCCGCTTTTTTCTTTCGCCGCTGAAAAAGACTATCTCGGAGAGCGCCAGCATGAACGGCAGAGTCGCCGCTATCTCCTTTGTCTTCTGTGCGGCCACACAGACAATAAGGGCTGGAATATAAAAAAGCAGGTGCCTTGACGAGAATGTCCCGGAGGCGGCCTCCTTTCTTGCCCTTAAATAAAGCAGGACCGTAAGGAGATAGAAGAAGGCGGCAAGCGAGACGAGCCTCTGGGTTATGTATGAGACAGCCTGGGTCTCGACCGGGTGGGTGAGGAAGAGAAGCGATGCTGCAAGGGCCGGGACGCGCCCCGCCCTCTCATCCTTTCCAGCCTGGGCAGCCGCAAACAGGGCCTCGACGAGCAGATAGACAAGGGCGGCGTTAAGGACGTGCAGAGCTACGTTTACAATGTGATAGCCAAAGGTATCATACCCGTTCAACTGGTAATTGAACGCGAAGGAAAGGAACCCGAGATACCGGGTGCCGGAGAGGTCGAGGAAGTTCCTCAAGTCCCGTATCTTCTCGTTGCCCCTGATATAGTCGAGGTCGTCGAAGACAAACGGCGCGCCGAGTATATTGGAATAAACGGCAAACCCGACGAGGGCAATCAAAAGGAAGGCAATATACCTGTTTTTAAGGACGGTCTCCATAATCGCCGGCAAAAAGGCCGGCAGACGGGATTATACAAAATATCGGCGCCTTTCATGAACTCTTTTTTTTCGGAGCCTCACTCCTTGTTGGACCAGGAATTCAGGCGCATGCCGGTCATCACCCATTTTTTGAAAAGCCTGGTTATCTCCGAGCCTGACTCCGCGTCCCCTGCCTTTTTCTCAACGGGCCGCGAAGGCGGCTTGTTTACCCTTGTCTGGTCGTATTTGGCCCTGCTGGCCTTTGCGATGTCGCTGCACGTGGTAGTCCCGTCGCCGAATACGTCGTCGCACCTGGTCCCCTCTGCGTTGGCTGCGTACGCGGCTTTTGCATGCACGTTCTTGCCGGCCTCGGCCCTGCGGGGATTTGTCCCTCTCGGCTCTATCTCTATGACGGATTCGACCAGAGAGCACCCGGCAAGGGCAAGAAACGCCGGCAAAATGACCATTGCAGCGCAGGACCTTCTCATATTCCACCCCGTTGCATTCAATTTTCCGACGGCAGATGAACAGGAGAGAGCCTATCAAGTTCTAAGTATAGACCCGGAAAATCGCGAGTCAAACCCCCGCTTGACCCAAGCCGGCAGGCCAGTTTTGACCTCCGGAAAAATGATATAATTAAATTAATGAGGAGGTGAGCGTATGTACTGGCATGACTGGTCTGATCCGGATATAAGGCACCTTGACGAATTTTACATAGCCGTCTCTCTCCTGCTGGTCCTGACCATGCTCATAGGCGCGGCCCTTATATGGTGAGAGCGCGGAATAAGACCTGACTTGACACCACTTGAATTTGGGTTAACATCAAATACAGGCGACGATGATATTTGGAAATGCGATAGAGGCTTCTTGACAACTGGACCGTATGAGTTAGGCTAAGAGTAAGGCTTTCTTCCCCACGCATAAGGGTGAAGGGGAAAGGGGTAAAGGAAAATGAATCTTAAACAGATAATGCAGAAAAAAGTTGTGACGCTCAACCCGGATGCAAGCATACGGGATGCGGCGAAAAAGATGAAAGACTACAGGATAGGCTACCTCCTGGTGACGAACGGGGAGTCCATAAAGGGCTGTCTCACTGACAGGGATATAGTCCTTTGGCTGGCCAGCGGCAAGGACCCGGATGCTACGAGGATCAATTCGATAATGCAGACGAGCGTTGTGACCGCCCAGCCGGATCTGGACGTGTTCGACGCCTCGAAGCTGATGGCAAGGAAAAAGATACGCAGGCTTCCCGTTGTCGAAGGGAATAAGCTCATCGGTCTCGTATCGGTCTCTGACCTGGCTTCAGTCATAGAGGAAGAGGTAGACAACTTCTTCCATGTGGAAGAGGCCTATCAGATATAGAATTGAGGTTTGCTTTCCTGGACCGGGAAAAACGTCTGGCAAGAGGGGAGATTAGAGATCTGTCCTCGGGACGGGTCTCGAAACCTCCTCTTACCAGCCGGGATTAACCGGTCCAGGAAAGCAAACCGCGGTAGAAGGAAACTTCTACCGCGGAAAGATTGAAAGCTGCCTTCGCGGGACGGAAAACCCGGTTGGTAAGAATAGGATGTGGGGGCTGTCTTCGGACGGCTCACCTATCCTACTCTTACTGACCGGAGATAACGGGCCGCGAAGGCAAAAAGGCGGCAGGTTAGACCTGCCGCCTTTTATTTTTTTCAAATCAGTGCAACAGTGCAAGGCTGCTCAAAAAGGTCCAGTAGGTCTCCATTCCTTCCCTCCTTTTATAAGCCTTCTCCGGCGTCAGTCCCGGGCGGGGGCGCTTCCTTGCCGCGTTTTTTCTTCCGGGAACCGGCCTTTCCCATGTGCTCTCTTATCAGGTCTATCCTGCGGCCCAGGCCGAATACCTCGCCGAGGGGCTTTGCAAGCCTTTTGCGCGTGTCCGGGTTCGCGTACCTGACATAGACCATGCCGATCACGGCAGTTATCACGCCGCCGATAAGGTCGTTAATGAGGTCCCACATGGTATCGGCAAGGCCGTACTGGGTCGTCTTGCCGAAAAGG
>MGPL01000010.1:23077-24303 GCA_001797415.1 Deltaproteobacteria bacterium GWA2_55_10 | reverse complement strand
CCAGCAGGCTGCCGCCGGAAAGCTCAGCTGCCCTCTTTATCAAAGCCTTTATCGCCGTCCGCTCAAATCCATTTCTGAGAAGTACCGGCATGTAATCGGCGAGCCCTGCCCCGGTTGACGATACCATGTCAGTCCTTAAGTCAAGCATGCCCGTTTGTCCCTTTGAGACCGGCAGCGCGCCGATGAGGCTTCCAGCGCCATCTCTTGCTGTTATTACAAAATTATCCTTTTTCCCGCCGCACGAATCAGCCCATGTCCCGAGCCATTCGAGGGTCGAGAAGGGATGCTTCTCCTCTGCCGAGCACAGAAGCCCTTCCCACTCCTTTCGGAGTGAACCGCTCCTTTCGAAACTCTCGATACGGACGTCTGTCATGGGCGGCCGCCAGCCGATAGATAAAGGCCCCTGTTATGGCCGTATGCCAGCTCGCCTATATAGAGCATGAAGGCGGCGACAAAGTTGTTGCACACGTTCAGGGGCGAGTAATGGAAGAGCGTCGCGGCAAGGACCATGCACATGAGCGCACCGAAGAGAAAGAGCCTTCTCTCCAAATCGCCGACGTGTTGCCTTCCGGCGGCCATCAGGCCCTCGCGGCAGGACCTTGCGATTATCGACCAATAGAGCGCGAACCCGATGATGCCCATTACGGCGACCTGCCTTCCGAAAAAATGCGCCTCGCCGGCGAGCGACAGCTCTGTGCCGTAACCGAAGCCGAATATGGCGTTGAGCGGCCTGTGGCTGAGAAGATAAGGGAGCTTTTTCGTAAAAAAGAACAGCATTTCGTCGAATATTATCTCGTGGGTCGCTGAACCGGCTGTGGTCAGGTTCAAGAGCCTGCCGAACATATGGAGGAGCACCTTGTAGAAATAGGCGAGCGTAAGCAAAACGGTTGCCGAAAGGAATAAGGCCGAGGAGATAAGCCTTTTGCGCATGCCGCTGTCCTTTAACTTCCAGGAATTGAACAGGAACAGACCCATGAGCGAGAGGACAAGTATGACGATGTAGCTCTTGACCGTTGAAAGTAGTATCCCGAGTATGAAAATGGGCTGCAGGAGGAATATCGCTCTTTCGCTTATGACCGCCCTGCCCATGATGATGGTAATGAGGAGGGCCGCCATTATGAGGAAGCCCTGCGAATATATGTCCAGGAAGATGCCGAGCGGCCTTACGAGGAATGACTTGAGGTATATGAAATCCCTTATGTAATTGACGTAGGCGGGTCTCTCGG
>MGPL01000010.1:22661-23053 GCA_001797415.1 Deltaproteobacteria bacterium GWA2_55_10 | reverse complement strand
GCCAGAAGCCTGGCCAGATGCCCGTAAACCTGTTGGCCAGCTCGAATATCACATACAGAGCCGTTAGCGCGCCCGCGAAGACTATGAGCCTCAGAAAGACGCGGACCTCCTCCATTGTGTCGAGCGCCGTCCTGAAAAAGAAATAGAGGAGGAACGGTATCAGGGTGTACTTGAGGCCGATGAGGATCTCCGTAATCCCGTAGCCGGAAAGCGCTGACGGCACCGCAAAGAGATAGAACATAAGCAGGAGTATCCTGAGGTCGTATGAGACGAACCTGTAGGCCGCGCCGCACAGCACGAGGATGACCGCATAATAGAGGATTATCAGGATATTGTAGTATGGCAGGTACTTGCCTGTGGCATAGAATGTCCACGAGGTCAGCTGGATGCTG
>MGPL01000010.1:19788-22597 GCA_001797415.1 Deltaproteobacteria bacterium GWA2_55_10 | reverse complement strand
AGCGCCAATGCGCCGCCTCTTCTATTTATGACGACGGCTTCGTAGAGGAACGACGAAATGGCCACAAATGTGAGCGCCTCGATTAAAATGAGAGTCATCGCCTGCCCCCGCCCCTCAGTGCCTTTTTGAACGACTTCGCTATATATTCCATGTGCCCGGCATTAAGGCTCTGGTGAACCGGCAGCAGGACAAGACGACCCTTCAACCAGTGCGCGCCATTATGAACGCTCTTATTGCCAAGCACCTCTTCAGGCAGATCAGACCAGCTCCGCGCAGGTATTCCCGAGGCATAGAGTCTTACAAGGGTCCGCTCCCTGTCGCGGACAAATATCGGAAAGGCGTATGGGCAGATATCTTTATTCAGATTCCGAAAGGGTATGCTCTCCTCCCCCGATTCGCGAAGTTCAGAGAAGAGATGCTCGAAATTTGCCCTGCGCCTTTCCATAATGCTTTCCAAATTGACTGACATGGCTCTAACCGCCCTCTCGTACTCTCCTGAAGCGCTGTCCTTCTCCCATTCACATCCGTTGGGCCTGTCGTACGGGGCCGCTCCTTTCCAACCAATGCCCATCCTGAACATAACCGTCTTGATGATATTTTTCGCTGCCCATGTTAAAAATGCCGGGGACCTTTTTGCGGTCCCGCTCTCCATTGCCCTCCCGGGTGATGCGAGAACCCCGCCTCCGGGTATTGGCAGGAGCTTTCGCGGGCTGTAGATCGTGATATTCCCTTCCCCTATGCCCGCAGCCGGCGTGAGCACATGAGCCGCGTCCTCTATAATGGATGCGCCGCAGGCCGCTGAAAATCTCTTCGCTTCGTCGAGAGTCGAAGGAAATCCAAAATAATGGACAAGGACCAGGACATCAGGGCGGTTCCTTCCGGCTAATTGCCCGAGCCTGTCCCAATCAGGGCAGAGGTCTTTTCCGATCGGGTAGAAAACAATGTTGACCTTTTCGCGCCTCAGCGGCGCCACGGCATCATCGCAGAAATAATCAGGCAGCCAGACCGTATTGCCGCCGCCCTTTTCCGAGAGCGCCTTCTTTATTCCCTCTCTCAATGCCAGCCTGCCGGACTTGTAGAAAGCCGTGTCAGTATCTGCCCAGGCATGATGGACTGCCGGTCTTCCGAGCGTTACCCTCAATACGTCCCTTATGTCAGGCACAGGGCCAGCGGGTATGAAGGTCTTCATTCAGATCACTACGCGCCTTCCCCTGTGCTTGATGAATGCCTCAAGGCCGGAGAGCCTTGCGCCGAGCAGGAGCGGCGTGTCCCTCTGCATCACAGGGTATCGCGGCAATGCGTGCATCTGGAAAAGATGCTCTGCATGGACTCCGGCCCTCCTCATGGTAACCGCGGTCTCAAAGCCTTCCGCCGCGATGCTGAACTCCCTTTTTCCCGCGTGCGCCGCGCCGCCGAACGGGTATGCAAAGTGCCTGATCGGCTTGCCAAGCTCCTCTTCGAGCCGCCTTTTCGAATGAGAGACATCAGCCCTTGCCTCGCTCTCAGAGAGCCCCGAGAGGATAAGATGTCTATGGGTATGCGCGCCTATCGAGACGAGCCGCTCTCCTGACAGGAGCCTCGCGTCATCCCAGGTAATGGCTTCCGCTGACGGGCGGGCGCCAGCGTCTTTGAGCGCGCTGATCACGGCCTCCTGATTTTCGCGCGACGCGCTCCCGAACATGATAATGCCTTTCAGGGTCTCTTCCATCTGCTCCGTGTTTCCAGCAGAACAGGGAAAATCACTGCCTCTTGCCGATATTCCGGTTTCCTTCCTTATCAAGTCATGGGCCTCGAGCCACCAGAGCCTTTTTTCATCAATAAAGGACGTTGTCAGGTAAAGGGCGGCCGGGACTTTATGCTTTCTCAAAACGGGCAGCGCGTTATTTATGGTCGACCTGTAGCCGTCGTCGAACGTCACTACCGCGTACCTTTCAGCCCCGTCAGCCTTTACGGCCTCCCCAAGCTCATCCATGCTTATGACCGTGAAGCGCCTCGACAAAAACCTTATCTGCTCCTCGAACCTCTCCAGCGTCACCATCGAGCGCCTTATCGGGTTTAACGCTTCGGCGTAAGTATCCCGGTCCACCACCATATGATAGGTGAGTATGGCCGCGCTGCCCATGTAAAGCCTGTTGAACGCGTTAATCGGCATGCCGGTCCCAGGGCATCCTTGCTCTCCCTGCGAATGCCTTCTTCAGGAGACTGAATGCCATTACGGGCCTCGGGCACTTGAGCATGCCTATTGACAGGAGGAGCAGCCCCCGCGCCCTCTCCTTTCTCTTCAGGAGCCTCAGGCCCGCCCCTGTCTGCGCCCTGCCCTCGAACCTGAGCGTCTCAAGAGCCGGGAACGCCACCTCTTCTCCAAGCTCCTTTTCATATTTCCTGCCTATTCTCTTCATGCAGCCGAGCCACCTCTCTACGTTCGAGCTTATGTTGCCCTGCCTTGTCACATAAATGCCCAGCGCCTCTTTTATGTAGTCGAACCTGATGCCGGGTATGAGCGCAAGACGGAGCCATAGGTCATAGTCCTGGGCTGCCGGAAGCGATGCGTCAAAGAGACCTGCCTTCAGGAGAAGTTCTTTTCTGACGATTACCGCCGAGGTAGAGAGCGCGTTCCGCCTGTAAAGCGATAGGAACGGTGAAATGCGTCTGTCGAATGACTTGTGATGCTGGAGCCGCTTTTTCCCGAAGGAGTCCATCCATATCTCGCTGTGGCAGAAGAGGTCTGCCGTGTCCTTTTCTATCATCTCCGCCGCGGCCGCAAGCTTGTTCCGGAACCAGAGGTCGTCGGCATCGAGAAATGCTATCC
>MGPL01000010.1:12777-19769 GCA_001797415.1 Deltaproteobacteria bacterium GWA2_55_10 | reverse complement strand
TATTCCAGTGTTTCTCGCGTTGCCCGGGCCCAGATGAGGGTTCTTGAGGATCCTGACCTTTCTTTTCGGAAACCTCGCGCAAATCTCGCCGACAGTTTCAATGGTACTGTCAGTCGAACCGTCGTCGGATATGATCACCTCGAAATCATCGAAAGTCTGGGCGAGCGCGCTCTCAAGCGTGGCCGGTATGTAAGGAGCCGCGTTATACGCGGGTATGACGACCGATATGAGAGGCATCAGGTCCGGCTCCCCTGATTCATGCGGCACCACATATTAAAGACATAGAGTGAATAGAGCGTCTCGGCGTGGCCAGGACAGCCGTCTATGCGGACAATGGCCCGCGCCACCTCGCGGCTATCGATGTGCTCCTTTAAGAACGGCGCCGGATCATGCACAAGGTCTCTCGTTATCTCGTCTTTGAGCGGCCCTTTGACCCAGCTCCAGGTCGGCCCCGTGAAACCGGCCTTGGGCTGCGCGAGCAATTCAGACGGCACTATATTCTCTATCATCTTTCTCAGCAGCCCCTTGAGCTTTCCGCCACTGAATTTGACCTTATCAGGCATGCTGAAACAGAACTCGATGAGCCTGTGGTCGAGAAAAGGGACCCTGCCCTCTATGGAGAGCCCCATGGTCACCTTGTCAAAGAGCGATAGCAGATCGCCCGGGAGATATTTCTTGAAATCATTGTACATGACGCCCGATGCGCTCCTGCCGCCATCAGGGCCTTCGTAAAAACCCCGCAGCTCGTTCATCATCGAGCCGTAATGGCATTTATCCCTGAGGAGCTTTCCTGCCAGAGCATAGCTGACCCCTGACACGGAAGCTCCGTGATGGAGCCTGGCGTCAGCGGCCCTGATGAGCCTGTCAGAGGGAATACTGCCCAGGGCGCCGGCCGTGAAATTCCTGAACCGCCTCGGCATGAGTCGAGTTATCCCGTATGCCGCGCCCGTGCGCCTGTAACGGCCGTAGCCGCCGAAGAGCTCATCGCCCCCTGCGCCGTTGAGCACGACCTTTATTCCCTTGAGCGCCGCCCTCTTTGAAAGGACGAGCGTTGGTATGGCAGCATTGTCCGAGATCGGCTCGTCCATGCACCTGACAGCTTCTTGTATGAGTCCGGCGACATCGCCTGCGGCGATGACGGACTCTTCATGGATTGTCCCGTATCTCCTTGAGACAAGGCCCGCAAGCGGCAGCTCGTTAAGCCCGCCCTCGAAGCCCGCTGAAAATGTGTTGATGGGCCGCGCTGCCTCCATTGCGGCGACCCCTACAATAAAGGAGCTGTCCAGGCCGCCGGAGAGGAACGCGCCCACGGGCACATCGCTTCGCATCTGCTGCCTTATGGAATCCCTGAGGAGCCCGAGCGCCATTTCAGAATAGTCCTCCTCTCTGGAAAGTACGAGCGTTTCGAAATCCCTTACGTCCCAGTACTGCCTTACCGAGACCCCTTCCCTGCCTATCTTCATATAGTGGCCCGGCTCGAGCTTTGATATCCCCTTGAAGATAGTCCTGGGGCAGGGTACGTACGAGAGGCCGAGGTAAGAAAGGAAAGAGTAAGTGTCTATTGCGGTCGAGCCTCTTATCGAGTTGATGGCACGGAGGTCAGAAGAGAAGACAAACGCGCCGTTATGCTGCGCGTAGAAGAGCGGCTTTATCCCTGCCCTGTCCCTGAAGAGAAAGAGCTTGCCGGAGCGGCTGTCATGAAGCGCTATGGCGAACATGCCGTTGATCTCTTCGACGAAATGCTCTCCCTTCTCCTCGTAGAGGTGCGCTATCACCTCGGTATCCGAAGAGCTTGCAAACCTGTGGCCCGATTTGATGAGCCTCTCCCTGAGCTCGAGGTAGTTGAATATCTCGCCGTTCATTACGACCGCTATGGCGCCGTTCTCGTTCAGCATGGGCTGCTGCCCGCCTTTTATATCGATAACCGAGAGCCGCCGCATGGAGAGCCCCACGTGCCCCTTCAAATAAAAGCCCTCGTCGTCAGGGCCCCGGTGTATCACCTTGCCGTTCATCCTTTCGAGGTCGCCCCGCTCCGCGGGCCTCTTATCGAAATTGAATATGCCGTTAATACCGCACATGGCCGGCGCGCTCCTCCCACGATATCTCGTATACGGCCTCAAAAGGCATTGCCGCCCTTGCGGATATCTCAAGCGAGCCGGCCTTGACAGCGGAGCCGTACCCCTCCACCATCCACCCGAAGAAGCCCTCGCCTCCGCGCTCATGCCTAATGCTCGATGATTGCGGATCGATTACGCGGAACCTGCCTCTTACCGCCCCGGATGAAATGTCCCATTCGCCTTTTTTTATCTGAGAAAGGGCCAGGGCCTTGTCCCAGTGAAAAAAGGTCTTTATCTCATGCTCGCCGGTCCCGCTGAAGCTGTCTGTTATTCGAAAGAGCGGCCTGGAGATGAAAAAAGTCCTTCTGGCCTCAACGGGCCTCTCCATCCTGCTGAACGCGTTCGAGGTCAGGAGAATCCATATGCCGTCTCTGTCCGTTTCAATCTCGACCCTGTTTTTGAACCGCGAGTATGCCTGCGGGTATAGATGCCAGCCGGAAGGCGCGGCGCCAAGGCCGTCTATGGTAAAGGCATTGTGGGCCTCAGGCCGCAATCCATAGCTGCCCCGGGCGTCCGAGAGCATGTAGTTGAGCCTGCCTGCGTCAATCAGCACAGGTTCCCCGTTATAAAAAAGGCAAAAATGAAAGAGGTCATTATGATGGTGTCCGGCGTGCATTGGCGGCCCGGACTCATCGAGCCTGAAGAAGAGTGTATGCCCGGCTGCGTCGAGTCTGTACCAGCCGCTCCCTGGGAACGCCTGTATCGCGTCTTCTTTTCTTCCGTTCTCCGTTCCATTGCCTTCCGCGAAGCCGAAAAGCCCTGCCCAGGTATCACTCCCTGATGTCGGCGCCTCTCTCTGCGGCTCCAGAAAGCGCGCGGCAGGCTTTGACCATACGAGGTCGACAAGCCACCCTGGCCTGAAGTCAGGCGAGATATCACCGAACCTGGGGAAATCCCAGCTGCCATCGGCGCCCTTGACCAAAAAGAAGGAGCATCGTTTTATGAGGAGCCCGGCAGCAGGCCTAATCATTTCAATAAGCTCCCCATCGCCGGCGAGCTCCGCGAACCACGCGACCTCAAGGACCCATCTTGTAAAAAGAAACTGGTAATGGGATGAGCCTTCACGCAGGAAGCCATCCGCCGTGACGAGTACCGGCAGCTCGCGGCGCATTATGAGGGACGCGAACTGACGCCACGCAGGCGCGTCGAAGGCGACTCCCGCCAGATAGACGGCCCTTGCATTGTTCAAGATATGATTGCCGGTGCGCATTCCATTGTACTCAAGCCTCTGCACAAGGAACCGGGCCTGTTCCGTCAACGATTCCATCACAGCCTTTGGCGGCTCTTTTTTCATAAAATAATAGAAAAGGACCGAATTGGAAATCCGTTCGCCAACGGTGTAGCTCTCCCATATTAGAGACGCTCGCCGGGCCTCTCGCTCTATTTCATGCGAAAAGAGCCTTACCCATTCAATCAATTGCAGATCGACCCAGCGCGTGATTGCGCCTTCGTTCGACGTTCTATCGGGCAGAAGCGCCAGGAGCCAGTTCCACCTGTGCAAGGCTTCAGTCTCTTCCGGGTCGTCGTGCTCCCTCTGCCAGTCGATATGAAACCCGTCCAGCTTGCGTGCCGATGCTGAGTTCTCCTGTTTCGATGCGCTTCTGAAGGCCCAGCGGAGCCGTTCCGGTTTGAACGAAAAGGGCGCGGCAGCCCTTATCTCCGGAGGATAGAAGACGCAGGTCTCCCTGAGAAGGTCTCTTTTCATTTTGTGCACGGCCCTTTTAAGGGTAAACTCGGCGAACTTGAGATAACCGTTCTGTCTTAAGACCCAGTTATAAAAAAGCCTCTTCTCCATCAGGGCACACTGCCTTGTCTCTTTTCGCGCTTCCATATATCGCGAGCATCTCATGGTAATTCTTTGCCATTAACGCTGCTGTAAAGCGGCTCTTATACTTTCGGAAGCCGCTTTCCGCCACGCCTTCGCACAGCTCCTTTGATGAAAAAAGCCGGACGATCATCACTGCAAGTTCGGCGTGACAATCCTTTTGAAATAAAAAACCGTCTACTCCATCCTCGATGAGCTCAGGCACGCCGCCGACCTTTGAGGCCACGACAGGCCTTTTGAATGCAAAAGCCTCGACCACGACCCTTCCGAAGCTTTCATATTCGCGGGAGGCGAGAGCAACTACATCGAGTGCGCTGTAGACCTTGCCTATGTTACGCTCGAATTCGAGCCACGCAACCCCGCGCTCTATGCCGAGGGCGCGCGCGAATTCAACGAGTCCGCCCTTGTCGCCGCTCTTGCTCGACCCGACCACATAGAGCGTTGCTTCGGGGAATGTCTTGAGGACTTCCCTCCACGCCATGAAAAGGACCCTGTGCCCTTTTCTCTCTTCGAGAGTGCCGATTATCCCTGCACACGGGCCGTTTTTGCGGACAAGGACAGGGTGCGCATTATCTCCATTTTTACCCTCGACAGATATTCCGTTGTATATCCTTTTCACCCTTTCGGCGCCTATGCCAGCCTCATCGATAAGTGACCTTTTCAATGACTCTGAGACGGCAATGACCGTGCCTATTACGCCCGAATTGCACAAGCCTCTTGCCATTGAAAGAAACCTGCTCTCCTGGTGCGGGTAGTTCCTTATTATCATCACTCTCCCGGCGATGCCCTTTAACATAGCTGCGACCGCGGCAAGATAGTTCGAAAGCCCGCCCGGAAAGCCGCCGTTGTTGAAGACTATCGCGTCGCAGGTCCTTCTTTTCACGAGGGGCCAATATCTTATGAAGGAGAGGGCTATAGCCGCCGGGAACAGGAGCGCCCTGGCGGGTCTTTTAAGCCTGTCCGGAAAAACTCGCGTGATGCCGGATAAAAACTCGGCCACGCTCGTGAATGTACGCACCTCGGCGCGGCCCGCTGTCTTTGCCCTTATAAGGTCAAGGCCCTCGTGCGTTCGATTTACATATATTACAAAAACATCCTTCTCATCAGGCCACGAAGTGACGAGGTCAATGAGCGACCAGTCTGCTCCGCCCGAGATATAACATTCATTCCACACGACTATCCTCACGAGGGCCTCATTTTGTAGCATTTCCCTCCATGTACCAGCCCCATCTTCTCGCGAGCCCCCTCTCAAGGGCCGCCATGAGGCGTGGAAAAGGCTTCAGGAGCTTGTGAAATTTTCCGACCAGATAGGTGAAGGTGGAAATGGACTCGTCTGAAAAGCTGAAGTCTATCCTGGAGAAAGGGGATGCGAGTTCCCTGAACTCCCTTTTGGTGAGGTGCCTTGCAATGAAGCCATCGGTAATGCTGCCAGCTATCTCATCGATATTATTTTTGACGAGCCTCATCCCTATGACCCCGAGCCAGAAACGGCAGTAGACCTGATATCTGAGGCTCCTTCTGTTATAGACCATGATATGTGCCCTGCCTCCAGGCTTGAGCACCCTGTGTATTTCCCTTAAGATGGCTGCCATATCTCCGCTATGGTGTATCACTCCCCACGAGACCACGAAATCGAAGGAGCTGTCCTTTAGCGCAAGGCTCTCGCCTTCCATCTGCATAAGGGCGCCCTTAAGGCCAGCCAGCCTGAACCTTTCGCGCGTAATGCCGATGGCGTTTGCGGTTATATCGACTGCAACGAGCCTTGCTCCGTTCCTGGCAAGGTGGCTCGCGACGAGGCCGGCGCCGCAGCCTATCTCCAGCACATCTTTTCCGGCGACCTCCTGGTAAGGGATGAACCTTTCGAGTATGTCGCCCCTGGGCCAGTCAGGATTGTTGAGGAGTTTGTGCCCTTCTCCGAAGATGCGGTCTATCTTTTCGAAGTATCCGGCGTTGAGCGCGGGAGCGCCGTGGACGCCGTTCCAGTCGTAGAGCATGGGATTTTTTTCCCACCAGCCCCTGTTCCCGACATTGTCAAAACTATCCCTGGCTCCAGCGAGCCGCGCACTGAATTCCATACTCCTCCAAAACAGGCTGCTGAAAAAGTCCATCTGCTTTGTTGTCATCGTCGCTCGTCACTGCGACGTACATGAAGAGTACGCCTCATTCCTCGCTCCTCGACGCCTCGCATATGGAACTTTTTGAACAGCCTGAAAAATTTGAATTTTTTAGCAACCTGCTAATGATTTCAATCAGCTAGATACGCACGCCTTGTCTGGTGCCATTGCTCGAATACGGCAAAGCTCCATAGGAGGTGCTTGAGCCGCGTTGGCCCGGGCTCCTGGAGTGCCCTTTCGAAAAGTGAGAGCACTCTGTCTTTTCTGAAGACCCTTTCATAATAAGCGTTGTTTGAACTGAGCATGTCAAAGACATAGTCCCTGCATTTTTTCGCTTTCAGCTCATAGGCAGGCACCGGGAAACCCAGTTTTTTTCTCGTCAAGACCCCATCAGGCACCTTGCCTTTTAAATGCCTTCTCAAGAGGATCTTGGATGCGAAGCTCTTTCCAAAAAAACCGACCTTGCGCCTGCCGGGCAAAGCAAACAGGAACTCCACCAGACCGTGGTCGAGGAACGGGCACCTGACTTCAATGGAAGAACTCATCGAGACCTTGTCCGATTTCATCAGCACGTTCTCTATAAGCCAGTCGCCGGAGATGACCCTGAGCGTCTGGTTGAGAGGGTCCTCGTTTTTTGCCGCGCCGTATGCGGCGCCGATAAAGCGCGATGAATCGAGATACGGGGCTGCGCCGCAGAGCCGGGCCTTTAAGGCCTGCCCTGCCTGAAATGTTATGTTGTAATTTGTGCTCGCGCCCCATTGGCTTACAGGTATCCTGACCTCGTCGATGAGGGCGGCCTTTCCGGGGAAGAGGCTTTTGCCGACACTTGACGCCGCGCCCTGCAGCCCGAGCTTCTGTATCAGGCCGAACAGCCGGAGCCGTTTATATATATGCTGAGAGCCGTAGCCTGCCAGGACCTCATCGCTGCCCTCTCCT
>MGPL01000010.1:9918-12769 GCA_001797415.1 Deltaproteobacteria bacterium GWA2_55_10 | reverse complement strand
AATGCTTCTTCTGTAATTTTGACGGCAGTGAATTCAGAGCCGAACTCTCGGGCAATGCCGCGCGCGCTTTCAAGCTCGTTGTATTCCTTATCCGCTTCGTCGAAGAAGACATGGTACGAGCTTATCTTCATCGTCTTTGCCGCCTCATGGAGTACCGCGCATGAATCAATTCCGCCGCTTATGACGGCGCCGACGGGAACGTCCGCCACAAGCCTTTTTTTAACCGACTCCTCAAAAAGCCTGCTGAACTCCGCTCCCGGGCTTTTAGATGCAGAAGCCATTGACCCGGCCGGTATCTGCCAGTATTTTGATATCGTCGCGCCCTCCCCGGTGACTCTCATATAATGACCGGCCGGGAGTTTACGCACGCCTTCTATGGAGGTCTCTTCCCCGGGTATGTAGCGGAATGTCAAATAGTCCCAGTAGGCCTGAGCGTTTATCCGTGCCCTTATCATGCCGCTTTTTATCAACGCCTGTACTTCGGAAGAGAATATGAGCCGCTGCCCGTCATTGAAGTAATAGAGCGGCTTTTTACCGAGCCGGTCCCGCGCGATGAAGAGTTCATGGCCGGAGGAATCATATATGGCGAAAGCGAACATGCCTTCGAGGCTCTCCAGTATGGCAGGCCCCCTCGCCGCGTATCCCAGGAGTACCGCTTCAGTGTCGGATGACGTGCGGAATATGGCGCCGCGGGACTGAAGCTCTCTTCTAAGCTCTCTGTAGTTGTATATCTCGCCGTTGAATACTATCGAGTACCTTCCCGTATCCTCCTGCATGGGCTGAGAGCCGCCGGCGATATCGATGATGCTCAGGCGGTTCATGCCCATTACAAGGGACGGCTGAGTGATAATGCCGCTGTCGTCAGGCCCGCGGTGGCGCAGATCCCTGAGCATCGCCTCGACCCCGTTAAACAGGATCTGCGGGGCCGTCTGCCCTTTTGTGAACTCATATACCCCGGCTATACCGCACATCTCACGCTTCTCATAAAAAGGTTGTCGGCCGGCTCCGCCGAGATCTCGAAGAGCACCGTATCCGACCTGCGTGCCGCCCTTGTGGCAGCCCCTGAAAATGCCGTTACTGCAGAAAAGAAGAGCAGATGCAGCGGGTACTTCCATGTCCTCGGCATTTCAAGCCTGGCCGGATAGAACTTCCTGTCTGCCCTGAGGCCGGTCTTTCTCAAGTGCTCTTCAAACAGCCAGTCGGTCATGATGGTGCAGTGCCTGGTATTCCGGTACTGCCAGACGTTCCAGTTGACGAAGGTCCCGTCCTTGACAAAGGTCCTCACTGCCTGCCACATGTGGATGTTGGGGAAAGATATGAATATTTTCGTTCCCGCGGAGGACAACTGCCTGACCTGCCTCAGAAAGTGAAGCGGGTTTTCAAGATGCTCGATGAGTTCGAGCGCGACTATGTAGTCGTATTTCCTGTAGATAAGCTCCCTGGCGAAATCGCTGTTCAGGTCTATTTTTATGAAGTCCCCCGCACCGTGAAAGCTCTCACCCCCTATGTCGCACGACGTAGTCTTGAAGCGCGCGTCAGAGAGGCGCTGGGTCAGAGCCCCTGAGCCGCAGCCGAGGTCAAGTACCCGCCGCTTTTCAGGCGCGGCCCCTGCCTCGCGGGCCAGACCGGCAATCCTTTCAAAGGTAAGCTCGTGCACTCCCTTTGCGGTCCTTATCTTGAGCCCTTTGTAGGCGTATTCAGCTGTCCTGTCAGCATCCAAATGTGTTTCCAAGCCCGTCCCCCTTCAGATCATCTTTATGAGCCTTTTTACCTGCTCGATATCGAGGTGATAATCCAACTCCCGCCAGTTCCTCTCACCGTCTATCTCATAGGGCCGGATGTCGGCCCCGTTCTGCCGCATGAAGTTGAAGACCTCGAGCCAGAATTTGTTCATGTTCTCCTTTCGCTTCACGAGCCCTTCGAGGCTGTCTGCGAAGAGGGCGGCATAGCGGGCGCCTGATACGAGCGAGAGCCCGACAGACTCTGCGTGCGCCGCTCCTCCGTCTATGTCCTTACCTATGCGGGCCACCTTGCCGTCTTCAAGAGTTACCTTCATGTCATCGAAGTCGTACCTGTCCTTTCTGCTGATAGTTATGTAGACCCCGTCGGCCGCCGATTCGGCAAGGCTCCTGTATACCGATGAATTGAAGAGGTTGTCGCCGTTGCTGACCATGAAGCCGCCTTCCATCTCCCCCCTCGCGAACCATAGCGATACGAGGTTGTTCGATAGCTCGTAAAAGGGGTTAAAGATGGTCTTCACCTTTATGCCGTTGCCGCCGTATGCCCTGACCTTCTCCTCGATCTGCTCGGCCATGAAGCCCACGACCAGGATGACCTCGTCTATGACGCCGGACCTCTTTATGTTCTCGAACTGCTCGTCAAGGAGCGTCTTTCCGTTTCCCATATCGAGCAGCAGCTTGGACCTTTCTTTTGTCAGAGGCAGCAGCCTCTCCCCTTTACCCGCAGCCAGCAAGATAAGCTTCATTCAGCCAGTCCTTCCTGTTCATAAAATCAAAGGGCTACCATGCCCCTTTCACTGTCTTTGGCCCCCGTGAGTTCCATCAGGTTGAATTCGAGCCACGCGTCCATCGGGGTGGCGGCTTTTGCCGAGTTGAACGACATGCTCCCGAGCGGCACCGGAAAGCCGACCTTTTTACGCAATATTATCTCATCCGGCACTATGCCCCGCGCTATGCGCTTGAGCTGCGCCTTCGGGACATTGTCCTCTATCCTGTATTCGAAAGGCACTCCCGCCATCCTTTCGATAAGCCTGTAGTCGACAAACGGCGCCCTGGCCTCTACGGAGCAGAGCATCGTTGAGCTGTCGAGCCTTCTTAATAGCCCGTGCAGG
>MGPL01000010.1:7293-9887 GCA_001797415.1 Deltaproteobacteria bacterium GWA2_55_10 | reverse complement strand
CGATGGCCTTTCCCCGGCACAGGAATGGAGATACTGCGTCCTCGACTATGTCAAGGTCATCTATAGTGCCGTATGAGTAGAGCCTGGAGAATTCCCTTAGATCCCAATGATTGCCCGCGGCCCACCTGAATATCCTGTCGTAGCCGAAAAAGAGCTCGTCAGCGCCTTCGCCCGAGAGCACCACCGTATTCTTCTTCTTTACCTCCCGCGTCATGGCGTAAAGGAGCACCTCGTTCGGGACCGAAAGCGGCTCCATGCGCTCTCTTATGAGCCCTCTTGCCATCTCCGCAAAGTCTTCCTGATCGATCAATACCTCCGCATGGTCGCTTTCCAGCGCGAGTGAAGCGAGCCTGGCCCATTCGAATTCGTTCATCTCCTCGAATCCGACCGTCCATGTATTCTTTAGTCCGGAGAGCGCGGCTACGAGCGTGCTGTCCAGGCCGCCGCTGAGATAAGCTCCCGCGGGCACGTCAGAGACGCACCTCATCTCTACCGCCGATTTGAGGAGGTCCAGAAGCTCCTCGTTTCCCGGCGGGGATTGCGGCCCGGCCGGAATATCCCAATATTTTTTCATGACGCCGTTCAACATATAATGGCCGGCAGGGAACATTTCGATGCCCTTATAAGCTGTCCGGCCATTGAAAAAGGCCCTGAGCTTTCTGTACTGCCTGAGGCCGAACTCATCGAAGACGGATTTTCCGGTAAGCTCAATTACGGGCGCTATTTCAGAGGCCAGGACAATGCCATTTCCGCTCTGCGCATAATAGAGAGGCTTCACCCCGAGCCTGTCGCGGGCAGCGAAGACCGCGCCGGTATCCGTATCGAGTATCACCATCGAGAACATGCCGTTGAGTTCTTTCAGCATTTCCGGGCCGAGGAGCCGGAAGAGCTCGACAATCACCTCCGTATCAGATGAAGTCTTCCGGGCTATTCCATGCTTCCGGGCCAGATCCCCGTGGTTGTAGACCTCGCCGTTATAGATGAGCGCATACCTGCCGTCTCTTGAAAAAAAGGGCTGCGCCGCGCGGTCGTCGAGGTCGATGACTTTAAGCCTGTTATGCCCCAGCTTTACCGAGCCGCGCTCCAGGTATCCGGGCTCTCCGTCAGGCCCGCGGTGGCGCATGCGTCCCAGGGCCTTCATAAATCGCTCTCTCGACAGGTTATGGCTCGTATAAAGTATTCCGCACATTTCTCAGCCCCTATTGCGCCCGTTTATGAGACGGTAATTGCGCTCGCATGAATCGGTTATCGAGGTATCGTAGTACCTCGAAAGGAATTTTTGCCTGAGATGAGCGTCAAGGCCGGGGTCTTCCATGCACTCTGAAATTATCCTTACAAGGTCTTTCGCCGTCCGGGCCTCTTTCCCGGGAAGGTTTTCGCGGAAGTCCTCAAGGAGGCCGCGGTTAAAGAAGAACTCCTCGTAATCCGGCATAACGAATACAAGGGGCCTCTCCAGTATCGCGAAATCGGTCATAATAGAAGAGTAATCCGTGATGAGCATCGAGACTTCAGGGAGCAGCTGGTTGATATCAAAAAGAGGGTCCTGCGGAAGATAGAATATCCGCGAGCGCTCCGAGAGGTCCTCGCAGGCCTTCACAATGGGGTGCCTGGATATGACCAGGTAAAACCGATTAGAGAGCAGGAACTCATCAAATGCCAACAGGTCAAAATCGGGCAGGGATTTGAGTGGAAACGATACGCCCCAGTCCTGCCTCCATGTAGGGGAATAGAGTATCACTCTGTCATGCCTGTCCATTTCCGGGAAAATGCGCTTCAAAAGCCCTTTTGTCTCATGCCGTCTTTTCATCTCGGCGCGGTCAAAAAGATGATCACAGCGCGGAAAGCCGTTCATGACTATCTTCGACGCGGGCAGCAAGAACTGGAGCTTCCCTATCATCATCGAGGTGTACTTTGATGTCATAGTGAAGTAGTCGAACCTCTGCACGCGGCCTACTATATCAAGGCCGCTCGTGAAGACCTTTCCGTCAGGCGCGTTCGTTGACCTTGGCCCCGCGCCGTGCCACAGGCAGACCTTTGCAGTCTTCGAGCCCACCGCGCCCATGAAATCAGGATATGAAATTCCCGTGCCCACAACGGTACCCGCCCTCAAATAGTTCCAATATCCAGAGAGGCTCCTGTGCCATACGACCCTCAAGCCTTTTTTCGCGAGATGCCTGTAGACATCTTCGCTGCTCGTCGCCCATACTGCCCTGCTGTCGTTTTTTTTCGCGAAGTGCTCGTAGAGGTATCTCGCGCTCTCGTTGTAGCTGGCGAGCGTGGAGCCGTGGAAGATGACCCTTTCGTCCTTTGGCACGAGTTCGGTTATAAACCTCGTCGCCGCGCCAATGGCGGATTTTGCGATTTTTCTCAGCGCATTCATGCTCGCCTGAGCTCCTGCGCCCTTCCGCCGGATGCCGGCGCCAAAACAGCCTCCCTCATCATCTCGACGGCTGACGGCTTTTCCAGCGGGCCGGCGTATTTCTCCATTACATCTTTTTTTCCGAATCGAAGGTACCTTTCCCGCCCGCCGTTCAGTATCTCTTTGATGGCCTCCTCAAGCTCGCCATTCGTCCGCAGGGCCGCAAGCTCGGACG
>MGPL01000010.1:1863-7273 GCA_001797415.1 Deltaproteobacteria bacterium GWA2_55_10 | reverse complement strand
TGGAATACCGCGTCATTGGCGTAGTAGATGACCATCTTACCGAGTACGGCAGCCTCCACGATCGCGGTGGTCCAGCTCATTATGAAAAGGTCCTGCCCTTGAGCCGCCACCTCGAACGGAATCGTCTCGCCCCGCTGTATCTCGAAATCATCTTGCGGCAGGTAAAGTCTTTTGATTTGCTCCAGGCACTCGCTCTGGCCGGGATTTGTCCTCACCGTAATCCTGATGCGGTCCTTAAAAGGCCGAAGCGCCCTCAGTATCTCTTCGAGCAGGGCGTTGCTGCTGCTGTAATGGTGGCCTATCACCTGCGGGCCTTCGGCCTTCATGCCGATGAGCACCCTTAGTGGAAGCGCCGGTTCCGCGCCTTTGCTTTCCCTTTGCCTGTAAACGGCCTGGAACCTTGGGTTTCCGACCACATGGAATGACGAGCTTACTCCCTCTGAGGCGAGGTCGCTTCTCATCGCCTCTGAATAGACGAGCACGTTATCCGCATGCCTGTAGCCAGGTTCTATTGTGCTCCTGATGCCGTCGGGCTGGGTAAAGTTCCTGATGCCGTTTTTCTTCGCGATGTTGTAGATATACCGGTAGGTGATGGGAGAGTCGGTCTGGCTGAGCAGACAGTCGACCCCGGCTTTTTTGAAGACAGCTGATGCCTTGTCTGTTACCTCCATAAGGGCGGGAAAGATATTCTCTATCGCCCAGGAGACCTCATTATCGATATATCCGGAGAAATCCATGCCGAAATAGTTAAATCTCTCCTTGTGATTTACAAGAAATTGCCGCCACTCTTTCCGTATCCGATCGAGCTCTTTTTTATACCTGAATGCGCCGCGATGGCTCTTTAGCGCGACAGTGATCTCAATCAGGTTGGCGAGTACGCCCTTAAGAGGCCTGTTAATAATGAATGTGCAGTCTCTATCTCCTGAGAAGGCCTCCCAGAAATCCTGCGTACCCCTGGAGCAGTCAGTCAGGATGCAAGGCTTTTTCCCGAATAGAAGAGCCCTGGCCCTGTGCTTGATTAACTGCATGGTTGTAGCGGCGTCGAAAACAAGGCCCCTGATCCTGTCCGTCCTGATCGTCCTGACTATATAGTCGCGCTCTCTTTTCAGTACGGTTGAGTGCGCGTTACGGAGCGCATCCGCGGCATCTGTTTCATACGTGCGTACGCATTCGAACTCGATACCGTATTTTTCGGCAATATGACCAAGCAGAATATCTTCGTTATTGAAGTTAAGGGACTTTCTGAACGATTCATGATGCTCATAAACGATTTTTTTCGGACTGTATTTCTCGACCAATTTAGAGACGTTCGGAATAAGAGAGAAGAGATGCGTGAAGATGTCATGATAGAAGTGCTGCTGCGCCGAGTCGGCCAGCGAAATCCCCCTGTAGACCGAAAAATCGGAGTTGCCCTTTCCTTTGTACCAGTTGCAGGACTCCTGCGTTGCTTTTTTTGCCAGCTCCCCTGCCTCGGCCACTGTAAGGTTATTGTCAACGATGATCGCTTCATATCCGGCGGCCCTTATGCCCTTTTCGACGAACCAGTCCCTGGTCGCGATCGCCTGCGACCTGAGCGCTGCCGGGTTTTCCTCGAGCAGCCGCCTTAAATATGCGTTCGATGAGATTATGTGCAGATCCATATCTTTCGCTCAGTCCATTGGCATGAGGCTGCAGCATCTGGTGCAGGCCGGAAAGGCAAAACCGGAGCGCCTCAACTCTTCCCTGAAGTGTTCAGCCTTTTGGCCATGAAATATCTCTTTCAAGGTACTCTTCCTTGCATTACCGAGCGCATATCCGTTAAAGCAGCGCATATGCCAGAAGACATCTCCTGCCGTGTTGATAGCCAGCTGGGTCCACGGCGCATAGCATTTATCGGCGCCGGGTATCGGCTCTCCTTCTGCATCAAAGTACCTTTTAAGCTCTTCGATAGAGGCTATGGGCGGCTTGAAAGCTACCCGCTTTATTGATAATGCAGTGAAGGCCCTTGCAGCCTCGATCTCGTTGCATAAATCTTTGATATCATCGTGGCTGAACCGGTAGTTATCGTTTATCGACGAGACGGTCTGGGCTATCCACGGGTATTCGCGGTTGTGGCGCGCGGCCATGCTCTCGGAGACAAAGTCCATGAGCTGGAATTTCAGCAGGTCGATATTGAGCCCCAGCCCGTCGATAAATTTAAGGAACTCGCAAAGCGCGCGGTGATTCCGAGGCGTTATAGTGTAATTGACCTGTATCTCCAGGTCCGGGGCTGCCAGCCGCGCCGCCTTGAGCCCGGCGATAGCGGCTCTAAAGAACCCTTTGCCCCTTATGGAATCATGCGCCTCTTCAAGTCCGTCAATAGAGACCTGGATTGCATCAAGACTCGTGGCAATCTCCCCGATCCTTTTCCTTAGCAGAAGGCCGTTCGTAGTGACCTTGGTCCAGTGCCCCCTCGTTTTGCAGGCTTCAAGCATCAGCGGGAGCTTGGGCGCGAGCAGGGGCTCGGTCATAAGAAAGATTACGCAGAGCCTATTGCCGTATATGAGCCCGTCATCGAGCACCTTCTCCAGCAGGTCGATATCAAGGTACAGGGGAGCATCCTTGATGGCCCTCCTAATGCCCTGCTTCGAACTGCCCACGTCGCAGAACTGGCACGACGCGTTGCAGAATGAATTCGCGTAAAGAATGAGGTCCGTCAACGCAGGCTTAAGGAGCGCATGCCTGAGGGTCCTGCCCACGAACTTCCTGGACCTCTTGATAATGCCCTCTACCGAGAGTTTGTTCGGCATCTCAGGTCCTTTCAGGGAGAATACGGATCATGAGCATCTGCCAGAACCTCCGGGCGTATTCTATCGAGATGAGCCTCGTCTTGAGGCTTATTCCCAGGAACGCGCCAAGCAGCGCGAGTTTTATGACAAGTTTCATGAGCATATTGATCTCTGATGCCATCAGGAAATAAACCGGCGTCGTGAATGCCCCTGACAGGAGAAAGAGAAAGGCCAGCTTCCCTTTTTTGATCTCGAGTGGAAAAAGCCTGTTTCCGAGATATAGCTCTACGATGGCCGCGCCGAGCGAGGAGAGCGCCGTGGCCGCCGCGGCGCCCATGGCGCCGTAGAGCCTGATGAATACGAAATTGAGCACAAGCGCGAGCGCCATGCTTACCACGGCCGGAATAAGAAAGACCTTCGTCTTTTCGCTGAAGTTTATCTGGTTGACCGCGAGCATTGAGATAACGCCGAAGAGGTAGTGAAAGACAAAGAGCGGGACCACGTACATGGCCATATAGTATTCCTTTGTAGCGAGAAGCTTTACGCCCTCTTCCGCGAAATATATGATGCACAAGCCGCAGAAGATGAACAGGAAGGCCACGTCGTAAAACCTGCCGATGATGGCGGCCTTTGCATCAGTCGTGCCCTCTTTGGCCTTCTGCATGAAATACGGCGACCAGGACTTCTCTATCGAATCGACGAGCATCTTGAGCGATCCGGAGAGGTTCTCCCCGAAGTTGTAGTATCCGACCGATGTGAGCCCACTGTATTTGCTCAGCAGGGTCTTGTCTACAGCCGAGTTGGAGAGGCCCACGATATTCAGAGGTATGTTGGGCAGTGAAAACCTCAGAGACACCCCGAGCAGCGCGAGCGAGCACCTGAATGCAAAGAGCCGCCTTGTGAGGTAGACCGCGAGTCCGAGCAGGGCTGTCTTTGCTATAAGGAATGCGTATATCCGCGCCATGTAGGTCATTGACAGGAAGTAGAGAAAATAGATGGAAAGCGCCGCTGTAAATATGACCTGCACGACCTTCAGCGCGGAATAGGCGCGGGAGCGCGTCTCAGCAAGCAGAAGAAAAAGCATGTAGCCGAGGAGAAAGTCCAGGCAGCCGTTGACGTACGACCACATAAGAAGCCCAGGTTCGAGCCCGCCGTTGAAGGCCACGCGCGCTATCTTCCCGGAGAGGAACCATACTGCCGTTCCGCCTGCAAAGAGCACCGTTATTGAAAAGAGCAGATTACCCATATTGAGAGACCTGAACCGTTCCATGTCGTCGCAGTACTTGAAGTAATAGCGATAGGTGGAGCCCTGAAGTCCGAAGGAGATCGAGCCAACGATCAATCCGCCGAACATGGTGAAGAGCGCGATGATGCCGTAATCAGACGGCGAGAGGAACCTCGTGTAAACCGGCAGCGTCGCAAGCGTTATGACGTTGGAGACGACAACTGCCGAAAAATAGTTGAACGAGTCCCTTATGAACTTGGCCTTTGTGACCTTCATCTTTCCTTTGTTCTTTTCCCGGGTAAATTCTTTGATGAGATTCGTGGTGGGTTTGGCGCGTCGCTCTATACTTACATGATTGAACGTATCAGTTTTTTAAGTACCTCAGTCTTCTTTTCCGCCTCTTTGAGGTCCCTGTAATTTGTCTTGAACTGCATGAGCTTTGGCTGGAGCGCCTCTGCCACAGGACAGATGCCGGTCCTGCCTTTACCTTCAAGCCTCAGGACAGGCTCGAGATAGGGCAGCTTGCACGCGCCGTAGAAGCCGTCCCCGCCCATATCAAGATACCTCCTGTAGAACTCCTTCCAGGCTAGCCCCTTTTCACTATCGCCCTCGTATCTGACGGCATAGGTATAGTACGAATGAACGTGGCCGCGCGGTGTCGTCTGCTTTATCATCCAGGCGCAGCCTTCTATGGCGTCATCAAAGAGACAGGCCACCTTTTTTCTCATCTCTACCTTCTCCGAGACCCTCTCAAGCTGGCCGAGACCGATCGCGGCCGACACCTCGGTCATCCTGTAATTCAGGCCAAGAGTGTCGAAGCGCTCGTAGGCAGGGTCCTGCGCGGTAGAGAGCGCAAGGGACGTCCTTCCCGCTGAGGCGGTAAGGTGCTTGTACCCTATGCCGGCGAACTTCCTTGCCCTTTGAGCTATTGCCTCGTCATTTGTCACTATCATGCCGCCCTCGCTGCCGCAGCTCAGGTGTTTTTTATTCTCGAAGCTGAATACCCCTGCGTGCCCCAGCGTGCCGCCCATGCGCCCCTTGTATGTGCCCAGCATTGTCTGGGCAGAGTCCTCTATTACCTTTATCCCGCGCTCATCGGCCGCCTCCATTACGGGATCCATATCCGCCGTGAGGCCGTAGAGCGATACCGCGATTATCGCCTTTGTCCTGGGCGTTATCTTCCTCTTCGCGTCCGCCGGGTCTATGGTGAAGGTCGCCGGGTCTACGTCCGCGAAGACTGGAGTCGCGCCGACTTGGATGGCTGCGAATGCGTCCATTACGACCGTAAGCGCGGGCATTATGACCTCGTCGCCGGGGCCCACGCCTGCGGCGGCAAGGGCCGCGTGAAGGCCTGATGTGCCTGAGTTGCACGCTATCGCGTACTCCACCCCCATTACGCGGCAGAACTCCTCCTCAAATCGCTGAGTCCAGGATATAT
>MGPL01000010.1:0-1826 GCA_001797415.1 Deltaproteobacteria bacterium GWA2_55_10 | reverse complement strand
CACGTATTCAGCCTCTTTGCCGTTGTACTTTCCATGCGGGTTTGACGTAAGCTTACCTGTCATCTCTTCTCTCCGTGAGCTGTTTATCAAAGGACGCTGCGCCCGCCGTCCATGATTATATTCTGACCGGTCATATACGACGATGCCTCAGAGCATAGAAAGACCACCGCTGCCTTGTATTCATCCGGGTTCGCCATCCTGCCGAGCGGTATGAGTTTTTCGAGCCGAGTTACGAACTCCTCTGACTGGTTATTCAGGACGCCGCCGGGAGAGAGGGCGTTGACCCTCACCCCCTTTGCCGCCCAGTACGTTGCAAGGTACCTGGTCAGCCCGATGATCCCGTGCTTGACGACGGAATATGATACGGGTTTTACCGGCTGAAGCTCTTCCGCGAGGCCGTCTATCCTATAGAGCCGCTGGTCTGGGGAAATCACGCTCAAATCGGATGCGATGTTGAGTATCACGCCCCTGCCCTTTTCCGCCATGTGAGCGCCTATTGACTGCGAGCAGAGGAACGCGCCCGTGAGGCCGATCTCCATCTCCCTGTTCCAGCTGTCGAGGGAGTAGTTTTCAAACCGGCTCCACGCCGGGTTTTCCCTGCTGACCCTGGGGTTGATGGCGGCGTTGTTGATGAGTACGTCCACCCTGCCGAAGGTCTCGAGCACCTGATGGAGCCCGTCCCTAACTGAATCCGGCTGAACTATGTCAACGCGCATCCCCGTTGCAAGCGTGCCGCTGGCTTTCCCGATTTTGAGCGCCTTTGCCTTTGCCCCGTTTTCATCAATGTCCCAGAGGGCGACTGCGCCTCCGGCCCCGGCTACAGCCTCGGCGTGCATGGCCCCCAACAGTCCGGCCCCGCCCGTAATCACCGCGACCTTGCCGGCCAGACTGAAAGATTTCAGCCGCTCTTTTTGAAGTGCCTTAGCCATTCGCCTTCTTACGCTGCCCCTCTTTCCATTCCATATTCCTGAACCAGTTTATCCTGTGGAGGTCAGGGTTCCTTGCGAAGAGCGCGTCGACCTCCGGCCTTGGCGCATTGCCGCCCACGATGCGCTGGACCGTGACAAGGAGCCAGTAGTCTTCTTCATAATCAAGGGTAAGCCTCATCCTGAGGGCGTCCGCGCTATCCCCAAGCGCGGTCTTCCTCATGCCATTGACCTTTTCTATGAAGTGCCAGATCATCTCCGTGTCATGTCCTTCGCCGACGAGGGCGCAGGCCCGCGAGACAATATCGCGCGTCAGGGAGAAGCCGACGCTGGCGGCCCCGTTCTTCGACGACTCAGTGGGATAGACCGCGTCATAGCCTTCCCCGAGCAGGGCAAAGCTCCTCTGTACAAGCTCCGCGTCAAAGAAGGGGTCGTCGGCGTCGACAGTATGGAATGCCTTTATACGGAAGGCGTCGCAGCAATCGAGCCAGCGCTTGAGCTTGTTGACGACGCTGCCCCTGAAGCATTTTGCCCCTTCCCTTGCGGCTATTCTCTCTACCCTGTCATCCGCCGGGTCGTTTGTGGTGCAGACGATGGGCTCAAGGCCGAAGTGTTTCGCGCGCCTTATTACGTGTTCAAGCACGTTCCCGTCTCCGAACGGCAGCAGGCACTTATCAGGCAGCCGGGTAGATTTTGTCCTTACGGTTATGAATGCCGGTATCATCTTTTTACCTCTGCATGAAAGCAAGGAACTCGCTTCCCATGAACATGGCCCTCCAGTCTCCTTCGGCGCGCTCGAGGCAGTATCTGGCCTTGAGCTTTTCAAGCTCGGTTGTATCGACTTTCTTTTCAAGGAGCGGAGGCAGCATATGGCTGTCCGGGTAGGCGATCTTTTCCAGC
>MGPL01000009.1:15528-15882 GCA_001797415.1 Deltaproteobacteria bacterium GWA2_55_10 | reverse complement strand
ACTATATCGAAAAGAGAAGGTCCATGAATTTATGTATGCCAAAATACTCTTTTCGGCGGCGGCGTTCTACGCGATTGGCAGTTCTGTTACCGTGATTCATCGATACATAATGTTAATGCCGCTTTTTGTGTTATGGGCGGTGAAAAAGAAATGGTCGGCTAAACTAGTGTGGGGTTGGCTAATCCTAATTTTTTTAGGACTTAACTACACTTGGCCATTGCAAGAAGGATTGATAAAATATTGGTATCCACAGGCCATAAATAAACTGGCGCTCCGAGAAGCGGTTGCTCCCTTAGTTAATTATGAACATATCGCGTTGGCTGCCAGGATGATCGCCGACGTGATTCTGGTACG
>MGPL01000009.1:13047-15351 GCA_001797415.1 Deltaproteobacteria bacterium GWA2_55_10 | reverse complement strand
AAAGTACTCTGTCCTTTGGCTGGCCTGCGCCCTGGTCATCACTGTCCTCTCCCTTAAAAAAGAGCTGCTGGATACTGTCGCGGGCTATATCGGCATCGCGTATCCGCCGTCCTTTCTCTTCCTTGTCGCCTTCATATTCGTACTCCTCATAAACCTCCACTTCTCGGTCGTCATATCCATTTTCCACGAAAAGAACAAGGTGCTGGCGCAGGAGATCACCCTGGTAAAGAACGCCCTCAAGGAAGCGGGCATAGACACGGCCGGGGGGGCGAAAAAGGACGATAAAGGGCTGCCGAATGGATAGGCTTTTCGCGAACAGGCGGTTCAGCCCACTCTTTTTGCTCTTCATGTCGCTCGTCACGCTTGGAGTCTATTCAAACTCGTTTTTCGCCGCGTTCCAGTACGACGACGTACCGATAGTCCGCGACAACTTCCTCATACGCGACCTCGGGAACCTCGGTGTCATGCTCGAGAACACAAGGGCCGTGACCCTCGTTACCTTTGCCCTGAATTATGCCGTAGGCGGGCTCGACACTACCGGCTATCATGTAGTCAATTTCGCCATACACATAATAAACGCGGCGCTTGCCTATATCCTGCTCCTTGCGACCTTCAAATTCCTCAAGGTCGACCAGACGACATCGAGGCGCATATCGGCTTTCGCCGCGCTCCTCTTTGCGGTGCACCCCATACAGACCCAGGCGGTCACCTATATCGTGCAGAGGATGGAGTCCCTCTCAAGCATGTTCTATCTGATCGCCATCCTCCTTTTCATAATGGCCTCACAGGCGTCTAACATCATAAAACGGGGCGCTCTCTATGGTGGCGTGGCTCTCTCGTATGTCCTCGCCTTCTATTCAAAGGAGATAACCTACACGCTGCCGGCAGCGATCCTTCTCTACGATTATTTCTTCATCGCAAAGGGGCAGATCAAAGGCGTACTCAAAAAATGGCCTGCGTACGCGCTGCTGGCGGTGCTCTTCGGCTATTTCACATACGCGACCGTGGTGCCCCTCGGAGGCTTCAATGACCTGAGCGACGAAACGGCGGCAGTAGAGACAGATAAGAAATATGCCGCTCCAATAGTCAAAAGCGAACTCGCGCCTGCAGGACCTGCGGAGCTGGACTACACGGCAGGCTTTAAGATATCCCAGGTGAGCCCGAAGGAGTACCTCTACACGCAGTTCAATGTCATGGTCTATTACCTGGGGCTCCTCCTGGTGCCAGCCAACCAGAACCTCGATTACGATTTCCCCTGGGCAAAAGAGCTCTTCAAGGCCCCGGCAGTTCCGCCTGGCACTGTACTGAACATGCCGATGCTGCCGCCGATAGTATCACTATTGGTACTCCTCATTATAATCGGCGCTGCCGTCTATCTATTCGCGCGTACATGGAAGGATCCTCATTCAAAGGCCCGGGCGGCATCTTACTTCATCATCTGGTTTTTCCTGGTGCTTTCGCCTACATCGAGTTTCGTGCCCATTGTGGACGCAATTTACGAACACAGGGTCTATCTGGCCTCGCTTGGGTACTTTACGGTATTTGTCATGGTGGTTGACGCGGTCATAGGCCGCATTATTACCGGCAAAAAAGCTCCAAAACTGACAAATTAAAGGGTCTTTGCCGGTTTTGGCTTGTTTCTGGCCGTAAACCCTTAAATAAAATAATGTATTGACTGAAACGAGCTTCTAAGTTATCCTATGCGGAAATAGTCATGAGGGCTATACAGGTCATGAAGGCTCAGATTGCGCTCCAGCCAAAACAGGTCCTTATCGCTGAGGACAACTCAAAGACCCGGCTCTTCCTGAAAAACCAGCTCGAGTTGCTCGGCTATCAGGTGGAAGCGGTCTGTAACGGCGCCCTTGCCGTTGAAAGGGCCGCTGAGTTGAACCCGGCCCTTGTCATAATGGACGTCAAGATGCCAGAAATGGACGGGATAGACGCCGCAAAGGCCATCTCGTCAAAAGGTCCTGTTCCAATAATCCTCATAACCGGCCTCTCATCCGATGAAATGGCCACCAAGGCCATAGAATCCGGCGTTTTTGCCTATCTCGTAAAGCCGATCACCAAAAAACAGCTTGAGCCTGCCATAAAATTAGCCCTCGCGAGATACTCCGAGTTCAAAAGCCTCAAGGTCGAGGTATGCGACCTCAAGGACGCGATCGAGACAAGAAAGATGGTCGAGCGCGCCAAGGGCATACTGATGAAGCGCTGCAACATCTCCGAAGACGATGCCTTCAAGCTCCTGCAGTCCCACTCCCAGAAAGAGAACAAGAAGATGAAGGAGATAGCGGAGACAATAAT
>MGPL01000009.1:3568-13013 GCA_001797415.1 Deltaproteobacteria bacterium GWA2_55_10 | reverse complement strand
TCACGCTGGGGGAGCCCGTTTTGGGCTGAGAGTTCCCGCAAGGGAAGACCCTGACGACCTGATCTGGTTAATGCCAGCGTAGGGAAGCGGCCGCACATATCCAACCGGCGCCATTGGCGCCCCAAAAGCCGCCTTCCGGGCGGCTTTTCAATTTCATGCACCTTGACCATGAAAAGATATCGGCTCTCGCTGCCCTGGGAGAGCCCGCCGAGGCAGAAGCCCTCGGAGTGCTTGAGAAGGCCTCCCTTGCCGGGGGCCTCTCGCTTGAAGAGGCGGCAATCCTCCTGTCGATAAAAGACTCGGCCCTTTTGAACGAGCTTTTCAGGATAGCAGGAGAGGTAAAGGAGCGGGTCTTTGGCAGGCGCATTGTCCTATTTGCGCCGCTCTATCTTTCAAACTATTGCACCAACGGCTGCACATACTGCGGCTTCAGGAGCCAGAACAGGGATGTGCCGCGAAAGGCCCTTACAGTTGATGAGGCCGTATCCGAGGCAAAGGCGCTCGTGGCCATGGGCTTCAAGCGCGTACTCCTTGTCACCGGTGAGGACCCGAGGTGGGGCCTCGACTATATTACCTCTTGCGTAAGGGCGATATACGAACGGACCGGTATGCGCATCGTCCATGTCAACGCGCCGCCGATGGACACCGATTCTCTCAGAGAATTAAAGAAGTCGGGGGCCGGTGTCTATCAGTCCTTTCAGGAGACATATCACAGGCCAACTTACGCCGTCATGCACCCGAGCGGCCGTAAAAAGGACTATGATTTCAGGCTCGACGTGATGGACAGGGCAATGGATGCAGGCTTCGGGGATGTCGGCATAGGCCCTCTGCTGGGCCTCTATGACTACAGGTTCGATTCACTCGCTTCCATAGCCCACTCTGAGCGCCTATTTAAAAATTACGGCACTCACGCGCATACCATATCGATTCCACGCCTCATGCCAGCTGAAGCAGGCCTGGATGACGCGCCATACAGGGTATCTGACGAAGAACTCAAAAAGGTTGTGGCTGTCTTTCGTCTGAGCGTGCCTTCCGCAGGCATTGTCGCTTCCACCAGGGAGCCAGCTGAGTTCAGGGCCACGCTCATACATACAGGCGCAACGCAGCTCAGCGCAGCCTCCCGGACAAACCCCGGAGGATACGCCGGAGAAAAGAGCCTCGAGCAGTTCTCGACGAACGACCACAGGAGCCTCATCGAGGTAATAAGGTCGATAATAGACGAAGGGCTTCTGCCGAGCCTCTGCACCACATGCTACAGGGTGGGCAGGACAGGCAGCGAGTTCACTGGCAAGACAATGGCCGGGGAGATGGAAAAATTCTGCCAGGCAAACGCCGTTCTCACGCTTAAAGAATATCTCCTCGACTACTGCCAAAACGGCTCAAAAGAAGCTCTCCAGAAGGCAATAGATGAAGGCCTCAAGGGCGTTGACCCGGGCATTAGAAAGGCTCTCGCGCAAAAGCTCGACGAGCTCGAGGCCGGGGAACGGGATTTGTTCTTCTGATTGAGTCATTGAAGAGTTTATTTGCGTGAGAAAGACTGATTTAATTTCCTCTCCCCCAGGAGGAGAGGATGAAGGTGATGGGGTCTTTTAAATAATCCCCCTCACCCTGCCTCTCCCCAAAGGGGAGAGGGGAAAAACTTACCCTCGAAATGAAGATAAAGCTTAATGGAGAAATAAAAGAGGTCGAGGACGGGATTACGATACAATCACTCCTTGACTCGCTCTCGATAAAGATCCAGGGCATAGCAGTCGATCTAAACCGCGAGATAGTCCCGAAGCGGCTATTCGGGTCGACCAGCCTCAAGGATGGGGACGAGGTAGAGATAGTGAGGATGGTCGGGGGCGGCTGATATTCCCCTCCACCTTATTCCAAAGCAGGAATGGGGGATTATTTAGCAGGGTGTTGAAAAACACCCTGCTAAGGCAATCCATGGATGGATTGCCAAATTGCGAGACTTGAAAAGTCGAGCAATTTGTAAGACTTGGACGAATTCACTTCGGCCAAGTCGTGTTTGAAAAAGTCCAGGACGGACTTTTTCAACATCCTGTTAGTCTGTCATTCTGAGGAGCCGGAGGCGACGAAGAATCTCGGCGCAAAAACAAAGGAGAGCGATCCTTATCTCGCCCCATCCCTGGGGCTCGACCCTTCGGCGCAGCATTCAATTTTTGCTATCCTGCAAAAATTGTCGCTTCGCTCAGAATGACATTAAAGATCTTGAATGGCATTGCGAATCTCCCCTAACCCCTCTTTAGAAAAGAGGGGGATAAAAGACAATTCAGGAGAAATTTAATGGACTCAGTCAAAATAGGCAAATACACATTCAAATCCCGCCTCATGGTAGGCACAGGGAAGTACCCAAGCAACGAGGTAATGGTAAAGGCTCTCGAGGCCTCCGGGGCAGAGGTGGTCACGGTCGCGGTGAGGAGGGTGAACCTGGACCGCAGGAGCGAATCGCTCCTCGACCATATTGATCTAAAAAAATACACGCTCCTGCCAAATACCGCGGCCTGCTACACGGCAGAGGACGCTATAAGGACGGCTCGGCTTGCGAGGGAGGCCCTCGATACCGACCTCGTCAAGCTTGAGGTAATAGGCGACGAGAGGACGCTCTTCCCTGACAACGAGGCGCTGCTCGTTGCTGCGCGCGTGCTTGTGAAAGAGGGCTTCACGGTAATGCCCTACACCAACGACGACCCCATTATGGCAAAGAAGCTCGAAGAGGCCGGCTGCGCGGCTGTCATGCCGCTGGCTGCGCCCATTGGCTCTGGATTGGGCATACGCAACCCGTACAACATAAAGATAATATTGGAAACTGTAAAGGTGCCCATCATAGTGGACGCAGGAGTCGGCACTGCCTCTGACGCGGCGATAGCGATGGAGCTTGGCTGCGACGGGCTCCTGATGAACACCGGCATTGCCGGGGCAAAGGACCCTGTTGCAATGGCAAGGGCCATGAACCTCGCTGTCGAGGCCGGAAGGCTCGCATATCTCGCGGGCAGGATAGAGAAGAAGCTCTACGCGACAGCTTCGAGCCCGCTTACGGGCCTGATAGGGTAGGAGACAAATGCATCCGGTACTTATAGAATTCGGGCCTGTGGCCATACGCTTTTACGGGCTCATGTATGTGATCGCCATACTTGTTGGGAGCGTCCTTATAAGGAAAGAGGTCGAGAGGAAGAATATCGCCCTCATTCCCGACGACGTGATGAACTTCATAGTGTGGACCGTAATCGGCGGCATAATAGGGGCGCGGGCCTACTATGTCGTATTCAACTGGGGATACTACGGGGCAAACCCTTCAGAGATACCGGCCATCTGGCACGGCGGGCTGGCTATACACGGCGGCCTCCTGGGCGGCATCACTGCTGCCTGGATATACTTGAGGAGAAAAGCGGTCCTGTTCTGGAGGATGGCCGATGCTGTCGCGCCTGCCATCATACTCGGCCAGGCGTTCGGCAGGTTCGGCAACTTCATGAACGGAGACGCCCACGGCAGGCCCACTGACCTGCCCTGGGGACTAGTCTTTCCGCCGGAATCGATTGCCGGGTCCGAGTTCCCCAACACGCCGCTCCACCCGACGATGCTATATGAGATGTTCATTAACCTGGGCATATTCTCGTTCCTCTGGTTTTATCTGCGGAACAAGGGTCACAAGGACGGCTTCATATTCGCCATGTATCTTACGCTCTATTCGATAGGAAGGTTCATCGTAGAGCACTTCAGGGCAGACAGCCTCATGATGGATTCGCTGAAGGCGGCGCAGGCAGTGAGCCTGACTATCGCGGCCTTGGGATTGATCGTAATATTTTCAAAAAGGCTCTGGAAGCCATAAATCCCGAATAGCTTGCATCTACTCAGGCCGCTCAAAAAGCTCCATATGCGAGGCCCCAGTTAAATCGGGGAGCGAGGAAGGAGGCGTACTCTTTGCCGTACGCCGCACTGACGAGCTTCTGAAGCCAACAAAGCAGATGGACTTTTTCAGCGGCCTGCCGAAAGGATGCGATGAGGTTTCCAAGGCTATATCTCATTACAGACGGCTCGGCATCTTCAGGGGATGCGTTTCTCAAGAAGATCCAGGCTGCCCTGAGGGGCGGGGTGAGGTTGGTTCAGCTCCGCGAAAATCTTTGCGCAAGGGAGCTCCTGGAGCTGGCTAAGAGCGTGCGCGAGTTGACCGAGTCTTTCGGCGCAAGGCTTATTATAAACGACAGGGCGGACATAGCCCTGCTTTCAGGCGCAGACGGGGTGCACCTTACCTCAAAGAGCTACTCAGCAACTTACGCAAGGGAGCTTCTGGGTAAAGACGGCATCATAGGCGTATCAACGCATTCAATAGACGAGGCAAAGGCAGCTGAAGCGGCGAGCGCTGACTTCATTACCTTCGGGCCCGTCTTTCATACGCCCTCAAAGACGGGCTATGGGGAGCCGCTCGGTGTCGATGAGCTAAAGAAAACGGTGCGCTCTATCTCGATACCTGTCTATGGACTGGGCGGCATCAACAAGGGGAACTTGAGGCAGGTATTGAAGACCGGCGCAAATGCCGCGCTGATAGGCGCGATACTGAACAGCCCTGATATTGAAGCAAGCGCAAGGGAGCTATTGAAGGAATTCGATTCGGATACGGAATAAGATAAGGAGTTAAAATGACACAGCTTGAGGCTGCCCGCAAGGGAACGATAACAGAAGAGATGAGGTCCGCAGCAGCATCCGAAGGCGTAGATGCCGAGTTCATACGAAAAGGCATCGAAGACGGTGTAATCGTAATCAATAAAAACAAGCTGCACCGCTCGATATCCGGCCTTGCAGTCGGCAGGGGCCTTCGGACAAAGGTCAACGCCAACATCGGTTCCTCTCAGGACAAGGCTGACATCGAAGAGGAGCTCAAAAAGCTCAAAGTGGCGATAGATGCAGGGGCTGACGCTGTCATGGACCTCTCCACAGGCGGCGACGTCTCAGCCATCAGAAAAGCGGTCATGAATGAATCTACGGTCGCGATCGGCACGGTGCCCATATACCAGGCTGCTTACGGCGCGAGAAAGAAGGGCAAGAGCTTTGTCGAGCTCGATGCTGAGGAGATGTTCGATTCGATAGAGGCGCATGCCGAAGACGGAGTCGATTTCATAACCGTCCACTGCGGCGTGACGAGGAGCTCGGTAGAGAGGATCAAGAAGGAAGGGCGCATAATGGGCATCGTGAGCAGGGGCGGAGCTCTCACGGCCGAGTGGATGAAGTTCAACAAGAAAGAGAACCCGCTCTACGAGGAATACGACAGGCTCTTGAAGATTGCGAAGAAATACGATCTGGTCCTCAGCCTCGGGGACGGCCTTCGTCCCGGCTGCCTGGCTGACGCCACCGACAGGGGGCAGGTCTCTGAGCTTATCACCCTGGGCGAGCTTGCGAAGAGGGCATTCGAGGCCGGGGTGCAGGTCATGATAGAGGGGCCGGGTCATGTGCCCCTTGACCAGATAGAGGCCAACATACTCCTTCAGAAAAGGCTCTGCAATGGCGCGCCCTTTTATGTATTGGGGCCGCTCGTAACCGACATAGCGCCCGGCTACGATCACATAACCTCTGCCATAGGCGGCGCGATCGCGGCCTCTGCCGGCGCGGACTTTCTCTGCTATGTTACCCCGAGCGAGCACTTGAGCCTGCCCACTGTCAATGACGTGCGGGAAGGCGTCATCGCCGCGCGCATAGCCGCGCACGCGGGAGATATAGCCAAGCGGGCAAAAGGCGCAATGGAAGCCGATATCAGGCTTGCGAAGGCAAGGAAGGCGCTCGACTGGAATGAGCAGATAAGGCTCTCGATAGACCCGCAGAGGGCAAGGGCGATAAGGGAGACGAGCCCTCCGGAGGACGAATCAGTCTGCACCATGTGCGGGAGCCTCTGCGCGATAAAGATACAGAAATAGCAAAAAGGCCCATTATGGGCCTTTTGTGGCGGGTTCAATTTTGTAAATTGAACCCGAAAATCCGATGAAGCCGCTTACGTATATTCGGGTTCAGGGTACAACCCTGAACCCGCAGGAGGCCCACGCTTTCGTCCTTCAAATAACGGGGCATAATGCGAAGCGAGCATAGGGCTGGAGGCGGGGCGGGCGAGCCGGGGCAGAAGGACCGAGGACAGCTGTAAGTCTGAGCGACATAAGGGCGAGCCGGAGGATGGGGGCAGACAGCGAGCGAAGCCTTATGCCCAAAAAAGCGCGGCAGCGCGCAAAAAGTCTTTGTGTGAAATAAAAAAGGCGGGCAACTTGCCCGCCTTTTTTTTCATCAAATCTGCTTTTAAACTTCAGCTATTTTAACGCAGTTCTTCCCGCTCCACTTTGCCCTGTAAAGGGCGTCGTCCGCGTGGTTCACGAGGTCGCCAGAGTTCATGGCCCCCTTCTGCGGATAGGATGCGACGCCGACGCTTATTGTCACCTTGTGATTGACGAGCCCGGCGTATGCATGGCTCTCTATCATCTCGCGAAGCCTCTCGGCCTCATCGACCGCGCCCTTCACGAGGGTATGCGGAAGTATTACGGAGAACTCCTCTCCTCCGTAGCGCGCGACTATGTCGGTCTTTCTCACGCCCTTCTTTATGAGGGCTGAGATCTCCTTCAGGACCATGTCCCCTACCCTGTGGCCGTAGGTGTCGTTTATCTGCTTGAAATTGTCTATGTCCATCATTATGAGGGCCAGCGGCGTCTCGTAGCGGACCGCCCTCTCGAACTCCTCGTCGAGCCGCGAGTAGAAGAAGTTATGGTTGTAGAGGCTGGTGAGATGGTCCCTTACGGCCATCTCCTTGAGGTAATCTTTCTCCTTCACTACCTTCTCGAACAGGCGCGCGTTGCGGAGCGCGTGGAAGGACGCGTTCGCGACTATCCTGCAGAAGTCTATCTCCTTCTTGGAAAAGCCGTTCACTTTTTTTCTGGTGCGCAGGAACAGGGTGCCCAGCACCTCGTCGTTAAAGACTATGGGCACAATGAGGATGCTCATGCCCTCGAAGTCCTTTACGCTCTCCTTTACCTGGTTCATTATGGGGTTGTTGACGATGTCTTCAAGAGCCAGCGGGGCCTTGGTGTTTATGACCTGCTGTATCTCAGGGTACTTGGAGAGGTCTATCTTGAGCTCCCTGACTGCCGGGTCCTCGTGAGAGGCGAGCACATACCCTTCGTTCTCCTGGTTTGCTATGAGGACTATCGAACATCTTACTGCCTGGGTCACCCCGGCCACTTTTGATACTATCGTATTCAGGACTTCAGAGGGGTCGAGAGAAGCAGCCATGGTGCTGGTAATGTCAAGGATCGTCTCCAAATTCCTTTTGTCCTCCTCAAGTTCGCGGTAAAAATCTCTGATCCGCTGCTGCGCCGTGACCCTGGCGATAAGCTCCGGCTCTTTTATGGGCTTCACGATGAAATCATCCGCCCCGTTGGCCAGAGAGGTGACAATCGATTCATTATCTCCCTTGACCGAGACGATTATCACGGACGGCCTCGGGTGCAGGTCCATCTGCCTTATCTCCCTGCACACGCTGAAGCCGTCCATTCCCGGCATCACGAGGTCGAGGAGTATGACATTGGGGGTCCATTCGCTCAGGATCCTGAGCCCTTCCTTGCCGTTCGTCGCCGAGCGCGTCTCAAACCCGTTCTGCGTGAGGATGTCCTCCAGGATGGCCTTACTGGTCAGGCTGTCCTCTATTATCAAGACCTTGTTGGTCATTGCGATCCCGGTTTCCGTAGTTTTGACGCCCATGCCCATTTTCCCTCCAGCGGCCCGCGTTATCTGAGGGCATCAGCCTTCAAATAGCCTTGACAAATCAGGCTCTTTGGCTTAACATTTAATACTTTCATCGCCGACGTAGCTCAGTTGGTAGAGCAACTGATTCGTAATCAGTAGGTCGGGGGTTCGAATCCCCCCGTCGGCTCCACTCGATCAACTTTTCCCGCCGCGAATCCTGCCGGATACCTGTTAGATATCCTTTTACATGCACAAAAGTCAAGTCAATTGTTTGAAAAATATAAGGTTATTTACTCTTCGGAGCGGATGGAGGGACCTTGAGCTTTTTTTAGGCCCGGGCGGAATCGATTCTGCCCGGGCCAATACAGGTTTTATGGCTGCGGGCTGTCTATTATCCCCAAAAGGGCGTCAGCCGGGGCATATCCGGGGAGAAGCCTTCCGTCCGGAAGTATCAATGCGGGCGTGCCGCTGATGCCAAGCTCCTCCGCGAGCTTGATGTTGTTGTCTATCTCGTCCGTCTCGCAATCAGGTGCCGGCAGCTTCTTTCCGGTGAAGGCATCGTCGAGGAGCTTGGCTGACTTCTGGCAGACTATCGCCTTGCTTTTGTCATAGGCGTTCGGGTGCATGGGCAGCGGGTACATCTTGATGTAAAAGGCTATATCGCTCCTTTTGGCGATTATCTTCTTTATCTCCTCGTGGAGCTTGGCGCAGTACGGGCAATCCGGGTCGTCGAAGACTATGACCTTCTTCTCGGCCTTGGGGTTGCCCATGATGATGGCGTTGTCCAGGGGTATCCTCTTGAGGTCGACTTTCTTAAGCTGCTTCTCGCCGATCTGTGAGAGCTCCGTGAACCTGCCTTCAACAAGGAACTTCTTCGCGAAGTCCACATAGACTATGAAGACCTTGTCTCCCTGGCTGACCTCCAGCTCCCAGATCCCCTTCACAGGGCTCATGCGGACGTCCTTTATCTGTGCCTTGAACTGGTCGGCCCTGAGGAGCTTTGCCGCTTCCTCCTTCGTAAGGGTGTGACAGTCAGTGCATTTAGCCGCGCTGCCCGTGGCCGGGAACGCCTCTGCCCTGCCCCCAATCGATGAGACCGTGAAGGCAAGAGCGAAGGCCAGAACTATCAAAAATCTCTTTTTCATTTTTTTCTCCTTTATTCCAACCTGCTGAAAAACCAATGCCATTAAGGCTGCTCAAAAAGGTCCAGATGCGAGGCCCCAGTTAAATCGGGGAGCGAGGAAAGAGGCGTACTCTTTGCCGTACGCCGCTACTACGAGCTTTGAGGCCAACAAAGCAGATGGGGCTTATTTCATGCTTTAAGCCCGAGCACATCCTGCATGTCATACAGGCCGTTCGGCTTGTCCATTACCCAGACAGCGGCCTTGACCGCGCCTGCGGCAAATGTATCCCTTGACGACGCCTTGTGCGTGAGCTCGATCCTTTCGCCGGGCGCGGCGAATATTATCGTGTGGTCGCCGACTATGTCGCCGGCGCGGATCGTCTGAATGCCTATCTCCTCGGGCCTCCTCTCGCCGATGATGCCCTTTCTCTCGTAGACAGCCACCTTCTCAAGGTCCCTGTTGACCGCGGCTGCCGCGACCTCGGCGATCTTCAGGGCCGTGCCCGACGGCGCGTCCTTCTTGTGCCTGTGGTGCGCCTCTATTATCTCTATATCGTACTCGTTGCCGAGGACACTTGCGGCGTCATGCACAAGCTTCAGCAG
>MGPL01000009.1:1706-3553 GCA_001797415.1 Deltaproteobacteria bacterium GWA2_55_10 | reverse complement strand
CGACATGTTGGGAGCCATAACTATCCTGGCGCCTTTCGAGAGCTCTTTTATCTCGTCCCTCTGGTGGAGCGAAAAACCGGTCGTGCCTATTACAAATGCCTTGTTGTCCCGGACAGCGTCCGCGAGCAGATTCATTGTCGCCTCAGGCGTGCTGAAGTCTATTATGACGTCTGCCTTTTTGAAGGCCTTGTCAGTCTCGGCCGATATCCTTACGCCGGTCTTCTCTCCGCCCGCCAATTCCCCGGCGTCCCTGCCAAGAGACGGCGAATCCTCCCTTTCGAGCGCGCCTGCCAGGGTGGTCCTGGGGTGGCGGTCAATTGCGTTTATTATGGCCTTGCCCATCCTTCCGGCAGCGCCGGTAACTGCGACGTGTATCACTTATTAAGCTCCTTTCGGCACGAGGCCAAAGCCGGACATTATCGATGCGAGCTTTGCCCTGTTCGCGCCGCTTAAGGCTACGAGCGGGAGCCTTAGCTCCTCTCCTACCATGCCCATCATCGCGAGCGCGGTCTTCACGGGCACAGGGTTCGTCTCGATGAACATGGCCCTGTGCAAAGGCTGAAGCCTGTAATGCAGCTCCCTGGCCCTGTCCATGTCCCCTGCCCTGAACGCGTTTATCATATCAGACATCATGGCTGGCGCAATGTTCGAAGTCACGGAAATTACCCCGTGGCCGCCTATTGTAAGGAGCGGCAGCGTGGTGAAGTCGTCTCCCGAAAGGACTATGAAACCCTTCTTCGAGAACTCTATCGTGTCGCTGACCTGCTTTAGGTCGCCGGTAGCCTCTTTTATTCCTATGATGTTCTTTATCTCGGAGAGCCTCGCGACCGTCTCGGGCAGCATGTTGACGCTCGTGCGCCCCGGCACGTTATAGAGGATGAGCGGGATAGAGACCTCTTCGGCCACCTTCTTGTAGTGCTCATAAAGGCCCTGCTGAGTGGGCTTGTTATAATAGGGCGTTATGAGGAGGGCAGACTCGGCGCCCGCCTTCTCGGCGGACTTCGTGAGCATTATGGTCTCGTCGGTCGAGTTCGAGCCCGTGCCCGCTATGACGGGCACCCTCTTATTGGCTATCTCTATGGCCAGCTCTATTACCCTGTTGTGCTCCTCGTACGAAAGGGTGGCTGATTCTCCGGTAGTGCCGCAGGGCACAAGGCCCGATGTGCCGTTTGATATCTGGAACTCTATGAGCCTTCTGAACGCGGCCTCGTCAACGCGGCCGTCCTTGAACGGCGTGACAAGGGCCGTTATCGAACCTGTAAACATCATTCCTCCTAATCGGCTGCTGAAAAAGTCCATCTGCTACGTTGTCTTCGTCGCTCGTCGCTGCGACGTACATGAAGAGTACGACTCGCTCATCAAACGGCGAGAATTGCCTTGCATATGGAGCTTTTTGAGCAGCCTTGACGCTGCACTATCGAAAGATTTAAATCTCTGCTACCCCTGTAAATACCTCTTCCGCGGGGCCTGTCATGTATACATGGTTGTCCTTCTTCGACCATTCGATGTCGAGCCTGCCGCCGCGAAGGAGGACCGTTACCTTGCTGCCCGTGTAGCCTTTTATGATCGAGGCGACCGCGGCAGCCGAAGCGCCGGTGCCGCAGGCAAGCGTCTCTCCTGCGCCGCGCTCCCAGACCCTCATCTTTATCTTGTTCTTGGAAAGCACCTCTATGAACTCGACATTGGTCTTCTTCGGGAAGAACTTGTTTATCTCTATCATGGGGCCGTACTTCTCAACCGGAAATGTATCGACCTCGTCGACGTATATGACGCAGTGCGGGTTGCCCATCGAGACGCAGGTTATCTCAAAGGACCTGTCGTTTATGCCTATCTTCCTGTCCACTATC
>MGPL01000009.1:1178-1655 GCA_001797415.1 Deltaproteobacteria bacterium GWA2_55_10 | reverse complement strand
ATGTCGACCCTGACGAGCTTGCCTATCCTCTCGGGCCTGATTATTCCGGCAAGCGTTTCTATGTCGAGGCGGTTCTTCCGCGAGAGCTTGTTCGACCAGATGTACTGCGCCAGGCAGCGTATGCCGTTGCCGCACATCTCGACCCTGCCGCCGTCGCTGTTGTAGATGTCCATCCTGAAATCGGCCTTCTTCGAGCCCTTCAATATCAGGGCCTGGTCAAAGCCGACCCCGAACCTGCGGTCAGAGAGCTTCTTTATGGCCCGAACAGTGCCGGACAAATCCTTCTTTCTCGCGTCAACGACGATGAAGTCGTTGCCCAAGCCGTGCATCTTGGTGAAGTTTATCTTCATGGCCCCTTATCTTCTCCTCGCGCCCGGTCCGGTGAGGAGCTTTTCTCCCTTTATAAGGTCGTCGAGGGTCTCCCTCTTCCTTATGACATGGAAGTCCCTGCCTGCCACCATTACCTCCGCGGCGCGG
>MGPL01000009.1:0-1165 GCA_001797415.1 Deltaproteobacteria bacterium GWA2_55_10 | reverse complement strand
GCCGTAACGCCCCTCTGGCCGTTCTTCTTAACAGCCTTTATCGCGTGGAATGACCCGTAGAGGCTGGGCCTGGCGAGGTCGTTCATCGCGGCGTCGACTATTACGAAGTTCTTCTTGCTGCCCTTCTTCGTGTAGACGACAGTCGTGGCGAGAATGCCCGCGTTGCCGACCATCGACCTTCCGGGCTCGAATATGAGCGTCACGCCAAGGCCTTTTGTGCCCTTTATTATTGCCTGGCCGTATCTGCTCGGGTGCGGTGGCTCCTCTGTATCGTAGGTGATGCCGAGGCCGCCGCCCATGTCCAGGTACTTTATGTCAATACCCTGGCTCCTGAGTTTCTTCAAGAGGTCTGTCACCCTCTTGAGCGCGTCGACAAAGGGCCCCAGCCTGGTTATCTGAGAGCCGATGTGGCAGTCTATGCCGATGGGGACTATGTTCTTCAGGTTCTTCCTGGCGTAGATATATTCCTTGAGCGCCTCATTGGACTCTATGCCGAACTTGTTCTTCTTGAGGCCAGTAGAAATATAAGGGTGGGTCTTGGGATCGACATCGGGGTTCACCCTTATGGCAACCCCGGCCTTCTTTTTGAGCCTGCCAGCTATCTTATCAATCGCGCGGAGCTCCTGTGGCGACTCCACGTTGAACAAGAGTATCCGCTGCTTCAACGCGAACTCTATCTCGTCCTCCCTCTTGCCAACTCCTGAGAAGACTATCTTTCCGGGGTCTGCGCCTGCCTTCAGGGCCCTGAAGAGCTCGCCTCCGGAGACTATGTCAAAGCCGCTGCCTTCCTCGGCAAAGGTCTTGAGAATAGATATGTTCGAGTTCGCCTTTATCGAATAACAGATGAGGTGGGGCACACCGGCGAATGCCTCGTCATAGGCGTTGTAGTGGCGCCTCAGCGTTTTCTGGCTGTAGATGTAGACTGGCGTGCCTACTTCCTTGATTATCTTGTCAACCGGGACGCCCTCAGCGTAAAAGCTCCTGCCTCTGTAGTCGAAAAAGTGCATCTGCCGTGTCCTCCGAAGCGTGGGGGATTTACCTGGCATGGAAACCATGAGGGAGACCCTGTTGAGGACCTCCCTCGAATGTTCCTGATTGCCGGTCAAAATATTATTTTACAATAAGAATGCAATCGTTAAAAGAAAATAGATTCTGATTGGAAGCG
>MGPL01000008.1:10783-12458 GCA_001797415.1 Deltaproteobacteria bacterium GWA2_55_10 | reverse complement strand
TTGACCTTGTCCTCGAGCTGCTCCCTTGAGGCCTTGATCTCTTCAGCGGCCCTGATGCGGGCCGTTATGTCCCTCTTTATGCAGAGCTTATATGGTTCGCCGTCCGCCTCGAACGGGCGCACCGTCATTGCCACCCATATCCCGCTTCCGTCCTTCCTCTTCATGGGGTACTCGGGGAAGAACGACTCGTGAGCGGCGTCTTTCGCTTTTTCGAAGACCCCTCCCCCGTCGTCAGGGTGAAAGAGCGTGGATACATGAGAGCCCAGAAGCTCGTCTTTCGAGTAGCCGAACATCTTCAACCCGGCCTCGTTCGCGTCGAGGTATTTGCACTCGGGCGTGACCACGAAGATGCCGTCCGTCTCTGAATCCATTATCGCCTTGAGGAGATCTATGTCCTCTATCTTTTTCATACCTGCCTCAGACTAACTGCCTGTCGAGGCTCCTGTACTGGATGGCCTCTGACACATGGTTGTGGAGAATGCCTTCCGAGCCCTCGAGGTCCGCTATCGTCCTTGCGACCTTGAGGACCCGCGTGTAGGCGCGCGCGGAGAGGCCGAGCCTCTCGACGGCGGTCTCCAGGAGCTTCAAGGTATCGCCTTTCACCTCACAGTACTTCCTGATGAGCCGTGAAGACAGGCGGCTGTTCGAGAAGACGCCCGCGCCCTTGAGATGGCTTTCCTGGACCTCTCTGGCCCTGTTGACCCTCTTCTTTATTTCAGCCGAGCTCTCGCACGGCCTCGCGCCTGAAAGCTCCCTGAACCTTACCGCGGGGACCTCGCAGTGTATGTCTATCCTATCGAGGAGCGGCCCCGATATCTTCGCCCTGTACTGCTGTATCTGCATGGGAGTGCATACGCACTCCTTTTGCATATCGCCTAAGTACCCGCACGGGCACGGGTTCATGGCCCCTATGAGCATGAACTCCGAGGGATAAGTCAGGGATATGGCCGCCCTTGATATGGTAACGCGGCCGTCCTCAAGCGGCTGCCTCAACACTTCGAGCACGTTCTTCCTGAACTCGGGCATCTCATCGAGGAATAATACTCCATTGTGCGCAAGGCTCACCTCTCCGGGCCTCGGCACCCTGCCGCCGCCGATGAGCCCCGCGTCAGAGATCGTATGATGCGGCGACCTGAACGGGCGCTCTGTCACGAGCGGGCGGCCAGGCTCCAGCATACCGGCAACGCTGTGCACCTTGGTAGTCTGTATAGCCTCTTCGAGCGAAAGGTCAGGCAGGATCGTCCTGAACCTCTTGGCGAGCATGGTCTTGCCTGAGCCCGGAGGACCTATCATAAGGACATTATGTCCGCCTGCCGCCGCTACCTCAAGCGCCCTTTTGACGTGCTCCTGCCCCTTTACATCCGAAATGTCAAGCAGCCCGGAGTCAGGAGCGCTGAAGACCGACCCGGCTTCAAGCCTGAAGGGCTCCATCATCGCGCTCCCGTTGAGGAACTCGACAAGCTCCCCGAGGCTGCCTATGCCATAGACATCCACGCCTTCGACTATCGCGGCTTCGTTCCGGTTCTCTATCGGCAGCAGGAGCCTTTTCCCCTTGTCCCTGGATAATACCGCTACGGACAGCGCGCCCCTCGCGGGCCTTATGCCGCCGTCAAGGGATAGCTCGCCAAGGATTATGTAGTCCTCCAGCGATTCGGCCTTTATTATGCCTTCCGCC
>MGPL01000008.1:1143-10764 GCA_001797415.1 Deltaproteobacteria bacterium GWA2_55_10 | reverse complement strand
TGCTCTCTTTTACGGCATTGTCCGGCAGGCCGACCGTAGAAAATAAGGGCAGTCCCCTTGAAATATCGACCTCGACCTCTACAAGCAGGGCGTCGATCCCGAGCGTAGTTGCCGTAAGCACCCTTGAGAGCATAGATTCCAAGCGTCCGTTCGTTTAGAAGGATTCTAAATCAGCATGGTATGATAGCAGAAAAAAACAGCCTGTTACAAGGATAACTGCGGGCCTGAAAGGTTTTTTTTAATTTTTCAGCCGGGCAGGCCGGGACCTACCCTTTCTGCCCGTTTTCAAGGGCTGACTTGAAATATCCGCCCACGTTGTCAAGCGCGCAGAAGCTGCCGCACATGGTGCAGGTGTCCTCCTCCTGGGGCGCCCTGCTCGCGCGCACCTCTCTGGCGCGCTCTCCAAATAGGCCGAGCCTGAACTGCTCTTCCCACTTGAGGTCCCTCCTGGCCTTCGCCATTTCGAGGTCCCTGTCCTTCCTGCCGAGCTTTACCATGTCCCCCACGTGTGCGGCTACCCTCGCGGCCCTGACGCCTTCGACGACGTCCTGCTCGTTCGGAAGCGCGAGATGCTCAGCCGGAGTTACATAGCAGATGAGGTCCGCCCCGTATCTCGCGGCCTCTGCCGCGCCTATGGCGGCCGATATGTGGTCATATCCCGCAGCCACGTCGGTCGTGAGGGGGCCGAGCACGTAGAAAGGCGCGTTGTTGCTCATCCTCTTCTGGAGCTTCACATTGGCCTCTATGTCGTCAAGCGGCAGGTGTCCCGGGCCTTCGCACATCATCTGGCAGCCCATCGCGCGGCCCATCTCCGCGAGCTCGCAGTTTATGAGAAGCTCCTGGACCTGCGCCCTGTCGAGGCTGTCATGGACGGCCCCGGCCCTGAGGCCGTTGCCGAGACTGAGGACGCAATCGTACTTCTTGAGTATCTCCACCACGCGGTCGAACTTCTCGAAGAGCGGGTTCTCCCTGTTGTTCTTGAGCATCCATCCGACCATGTACGATCCGCCTCTCGATACGAGGCCGCCGTACCTGTAGCCCTGCCTGTTAAGCCTCTCTATGGTGAGCCTGTTGATGCCGCAGTGGACAGCCATGAACGAGATGCCGTCCGCGCACTGCCTCTCCAGCACGTCAAAGAGAAGCTCCTCCGTAAGCCTGTTCGGGTCGTGATAGCGCTCTATGGCCTCCTTGAACGCCTGGTAGAGCGGGACGCTGCCGACAGGCAGGCTTATTGCCGAGAGCACTTCCTTTCTGATGGAATCGAGGTCGCCGCCCACCGAAAGCTCCATCAGCGTATCAGCGCCGGCCTTTTCTGCGGCTATGGCCTTTCTTACCTCTGCGCCGACATCGACTATGTCGGAAGAGGTCCCGATGCTCGCGTTCACCTTTGTCCTGAGCCCCGCGCCTATGCCTACGAGCCTGGATTTTCTATTTTTGTTCAAAGGCACCACGCAGACGCCGTCGGCTATCTTTTTACGAAGCGAAAGAGGGTCAACCCCTTCGGCTGCGGCTACCGCCCTTACCTCTTCGGTTATTATCCCCTTCTTCGCGGACTCTACCTGCTTCATCACTTTCCCCTTGAACCGTATTTTTTTGCGGCCTTCATAAACCCCGATGCAAAGGCCGGATTGGACGCGAAGTGCAGGTGAACGTAGCTGGCAAGGGTGTTCTTTACCGTGAAGCCCTCGCCTCCCGCGTCTTTCTCCCTGTAGGCGCGCTTGATGCCATCAGGCATCCTGGTTATTTCAGAATAATGGAACTCGTGCCCGCGTATTTTCCCTTTCTTTAAAAAAGGGCAACCGCTGGTAAACGAAACCTCCCGGTAGCCGAGCGCCTTTCTCCTCGCGAGGAGCCTTGTCGTGAAAGGGAATATACCGGTCATACGGGACTTCTTTCCGTTGTGCTCAAGGGCCCTGCCCAGGTACATGAGCCCGCCGCACTCGGCATATACGGGCATGCCGCCCATCGCCATCTTCTTTATCGAATGCCTGAGCTTTTCGTTCTGTTGAAGCCGGGCGGCGTAGATCTCAGGATAACCGCCTCCGATGTAAAGGGCGGAAATATCATGAGGCAGAGATTCATCCTTGAGCGGGCTGAAGGGACAGAGCTCTGCCCCGAGTGATTCGAGCATGTCGAGATTCTCCCGGTAATAAAAGGAGAATGCCTTGTCAAGCGCCACGCCTATTCTGACCTTCTCTTTGACAGGGGTGGCCTCACCCGTCATCCGGACCTTTACAAGAGGGCCTTTCAGCAGCGCATCTACATCGATCGACCTCTCTATCGCATCGGCGGCCCTCGACGCTATCTCTTTTATCTCCTGGGCTGATTCGGTTACGAGCCCGAGGTGCCTCTCATCCATCCTGAGATTTTTGTCCCTGCCTACCGACCCGAGGAGAGTCACTTTCGATTTCCGCATGGAGGCCCGAAGCATCTCGGCGTGCCTGGGGCTGCCTACCCTGTTGAATATCGCCCACCTGAGATCGACCTTGGGGTCATAGACATCAAAGCCCAGCACAAGCGCGCCCATGCTCCTTGAGGCCTTCTCCGCGTTGGCGACCAGCACTACAGGCACTCCCAGGATTTTTGAAAGGTGCGCGGTCGAGCCATCCTCTCCAGTGCCCCTGCCGTCATAGAGGCCCATTACGCCCTCTATTACCGCGCAATCCGCGCCGGAGCTGGCTTTCGCAAAAGTTCTGCGCACGCCTTCAGAGCCCATCATCCATGTATCGAGGTTGTACGAAGGCCGTCCAAGAAGGGCGCCGTGAATGCCCGGGTCTATGTAATCAGGCCCTGTCTTGAATGCCTGCACCACGAGGCCCCTGCGCCTTAAGGCTTCAAGCATGCCGAGCGTGATGAGAGTCTTACCGGAGCCGCTTGCGGCCCCGGCGATTATGAAGGCGGGTATTTTGCGGACTTTTGACATCAAACTCCAATTTTTTCAGGTTTTAAATAGGTCCATTATGCTTTTGCGTCGAGGAGCTTAGGAATGAGGCGTACTCTTCCTGTACGCCGCTTCTGCCGCTTCTGAAGCCAACAAAGCAGATGGACTTATTTCATGCCTGTCAGTAGATTTCGGTCGGGCGCATATCCTGATTAGGCCCGCCGTTTACGAGTTTCACGACCCTCATGCCGTCCTCTAAATAATCTATTATGTTAAGGCAGCCGTAGTCCTGCTCCAGCCTGAAAAACTTATCCAGAGGCAGGGCCATCGCCTCGCTCAGGACGACCCTGTTGACTCCTCCGTGGGCAACAATGCATACCGATTCATGCCTGTGCCTCTCGATCAATCCATTGAGGGCCGGTATCACCCTTTCCCTCAGCTCGACAAGGCTCTCGCCCTCCTTGACCTTGCAGGTGGCGACGTCCTTGAAGCTGAAATCAGACTCTTCCGGGTATCTGGCTATTGCCTCTTCCCTGGTAAGGCCCTCCCACCTGCCGAGGTTCAGCTCACGGAGGTCGTGCACCATCACGGGATTTATGCTGAGCCTTTTGCCGATTATGCGCGCCCCCTTCACAGCCCTCTGCAGATCGCTTGAATATACGGCCTTTATGGGCTGGTGCGCGAGGAAATCCGAAATGCGGTTCATCTGCTCAACGCCGACCGGGGTTATGTCAACGTCGAAATGCCCGTTGTAGCGGTACTCGTGGTGGTTTACGACTTGCCCGTGCCTGATGAGATAGATTCTGGTCGCGTGCATCTGTCAGTCCTCCAGGAGGTCTATTGAAAGCATGTTCGTCATTGCGAGCACCCCCAAAAGAAAGAAGACCTCGGCTATTTCGCTGTGAAAGCCGAAGACGTCGCCGGTCACTCCGCCGAGCTTCCTTTTGAAGTACCCTGACGACACATAAAGTATAATCCCGAAGACGAGGACGAGCACGAGCGAGAGGATGCCGAGGAGGAGCGATAGCAATATCGCGGCTGCCAGCGTCGCCTTTATGAGCACATCCCTTGAATTGCCGGCAAATGCCGCGCCAAGCCCGCCGCTCGGGCGCGCGTAGGGCGCCCAGCACGCAAGCGGCACCATCGCCCATCTGCCGAATACCGGGAAGAGGAATATGGCCTGAGGCCTCGCCTCTTCAGGCAGCTCCTGCAAGGACAGGAACTTGATCAGGATGAGAAGCGCCACGAAGAGGACGCCGATTGCGCCAGTTGAGCTGTCGCGCATTATGCGCAGGCGGTCTTCGGCGGACTTCCCGCCCGCGAGGCCGTCCACGGTATCGGCAAAGCCGTCCACGTGAAGGCCGCCGTTGGTAAGGACGAGCACAAGAAGGAGGAGGCTCATTACGACGCTGTCCGGCAGGAGCGTCGAGAAGATAAAATAGGCCGCAACGAGTATAAGCCCCTGCAGGGCTCCGACAAGCGGGAACCATGACATGGAGCGGCGTAGCTCGCTCACATCGGCCTTGAGGTCTTTATTTACCGGAAATGTCGTAAGGAACTGGAGGGCGAGTAAAAAGCCTTTCATCTGTCTACCTGACAATCCTAATCGTTCTTCTCCGAGACCCCTGCGTCTCCGAACGTAGCCATTTCATTATAGATCTTGAGGCTGGCTTCCACAAGCGAGATGCCGATGGCAGCTCCCGTGCCTTCGCCCAGCCTGAAATCGAGGTCCACAAAGGGCTTGAGGCCTATCCTCTCGAGCATGACCTCATGGCCGCGCTCAACGGACTTGTGAGCCGCGAACATGTAGTCCCTTGTCATCGGCTCCAGCTCATAGGCCGCCAGCGCGCCTGCGGTCGATATAAAGCCGTCTATTACGACCGGCACCCTCAACGAAGCGGCCCCGATGACAAGGCCCGCGATACCTGCTATCTCTGCGCCGCCGACCTTCGAGAGCACGTCGATGGGATCCGTTGCATCGGGCCTGTTGATTGAAAGCGCGTCGTCTATTACCTTTACCTTGTGCCTCAACGCGCCGTCGTCGATGCCCGTGCCCCTGCCGGTTACCGCCTCTGCCGAAAGGCCTGAGAAAGCGGCTATCATTGCGCTCGAAGGGGTCGTGTTCGCTATGCCCATCTCGCCGGTGCCGAAGATGACTCCGGGGCCCGCGTATTCCTCGGCAATGGATATTCCGGCCTCGATGCATTTGACGGTCTCTTCCCTGGTCATGGCAGGGCCCTTGCGGATATTGCGCGTGCCGCGCACGACCTTCTTTTTCAAGAGTCCGGGCGCGTCGTCGAAATCGAAGTTGACCCCGATGTCCACAACGACGACCTCAGCGCCCGCATGGCGCGCGAGGACATTTATCCCTGCCCCGCCGCCCAGGAAGTTGTAGACCATCTGGCGCGTTACCTCGCTGGGGAAGGCGGATACGCCCTCCGCGGCCACGCCGTGGTCGCCCGCGAATGTGAATATTATCTTCCTCTTGATGACGGGCCTCAACTCTCCGGTTATGGCGACCATCTTCTTCGCGAACTCTTCGAGCCTGCCGAGGCTGTCCTTGGGCTTGGTAAGTGAATCGAGCCTCTTTTGCGCGTCCATAATAAGCCCGCCGTCAGCGGGCCGTATCTTTTTCAAGACCTCATCGAGCTTCGACATCAGATGCTCTCCTTCTTGCCTCTATTCAGCGCAAGGCTCCCCAGGACCCCGCCCAATGCCGTGGCGCCCAGGAATAGGGGCAGATAGGCGATATTGGTTATCTCGCCGCCTGACTTGACGACAAAGAGAAGCGCGGCTGGCAGGGCCGCTATAACCGACCAGATGAGAGCCTTCTTCCTGTCGGCGGAGAGCACAGCGCCCACAAGGAGTCCCATGACAAATCCCGCAAGAGGCGTCAGCACAATGTTGGCGAACCTTGCGGCGTCCATCAGCATGCTGTCAAAGAGGGCCTTGTTTGCCTGGATGTACTCCGTCGCGCCCTCGCGCGTCCGGCCCTTGAAGAACTCGGCAACGAACCTGCCGTAAGGGGTTATCTTGAAGTAGGTCAACGCCCATGCCAGTCCGGCGTAAAAAAAGAAGAACAGCAGGTTGCCGGCGAACAGGGCCGCGAAGATGCGCTTTTTCATCGGTTCTCCTTAAAATCCTTTTTGTTCATTTTGATTCTTTAATATCCTCTCCCATATGGGAGAGGACTAAGGTGAGGGGGGGTGCTACTCCCCTCATCCCAACCTTCTCCCCGGAGGGGAGAAGGAGAGTATTGAGAAAAGCTGTCTTGCTATTTCATCCTCATCGGTATCCCTGAAGCGACGAACCAGACCTCAGAAGCCGCTTTGGCGGCTTCCTGATTTACAATACCCGCGATGTCCCTGAACCTGCGGGCGAGCGCGTTGTCAGGCACTATGCCAAGCCCGACCTCGTTCGATACGGCAATGACGCTGGAAAGAGAGTCCGCGCAGGCTGAAAAGAGATCCCTTGCCCTGGCGAGTATTGCCTCATCCGGAAGGCCCTTTGCAATCAGGTTCGAGACCCATAGGGTAAGGCAGTCGATAACGATTGCCCGGCCTTGTCCAAGTGCGGCTATTCTTTTAGACAGCTCTAATGTCTCTTCTATCGTCTCCCATCCCTCTCCCCTCGCATCCTGGTGCTTCCTTATGCGATCATCCATTTCAGTGTCGAGGGCCTCGGCTGTGGCGATATATACCTTTGGGCCGGGGATGGCGGCCGCGAGCTCCATTGAGAAGGCGCTCTTGCCAGAGCGCGCGCCACCTACTATAAAAGAGAACTTTCCGGACATCAGAACTCTATGCCCTTCCTTGCCTGCACGCCCGTATCGAACGGGTGCTTTATCTTGAGCATCTCTGTGACATAGTCCGCGCACTGCTGAAGCTCTACGGGCGCGTTCCTGCCCGTGAGCACCACTTCAAGAGAAGGAGGCCTCCTGTCGAGGAACGCGATAAGGTCCTCTGCCTTTATCCAGCCGCCGTTGACGGCTGACATTATCTCATCGAATACGAGAAGGCCGTAGCCGCCTTCCAAGGCCTTCTCCTTTGCCGCCTCGTATGTGCCCACGACAGAGGACAATACAGCCTGCAGGTCCGTCTTCCCTTTTGTGAAAATAGGATGGCGCACGTTCGACCTCACGAGGTCAATGCCCAGCTTTCGCAGGGCCTCCTTTTCGCCTGAAGAGACGCTCTCTTCCTTGAAGAACTGTATGAAGAGGACTTTCACACCCTGCCCTGCCGCCCTTACGCTCAAGCCGATCGCGGCGGTCGTCTTGCCCTTGCCCTCTCCGGTATAGATGTGTACCAGCCCTTTAGCCATGCGGCCTCCTGAAATGAAAAAAACCCGTCCTCTTCCGGGGACGGGTAGAAATGCGGCCAGAGGGCCACAAGGCCCGCTGCCGACCCTCTCCCTCGGAAGGTCTGCTAAAGGCGCGGGCAGGTCTCCTGGCTTAAGCGGGTCACCCTACTCTCCTGACCTTCCCGGCTCTTTGGCCAGTGGACTTCAAGATTTCGTCGCCGCTAACAGTTGCGGGGCAGCTCCCGGTTTTACGGCTACCTCTAAAAATCGTTATTTTTCCAGATCTCTGTGTCAGGACAAAAATAAAAATGCTGACATATTCACATATATGCTGCGCTTTTTATTTCCGCCCTTCCTTGACCTCAGAAAAAATTCCTGACTTTTAAAGGCAGCCTTACGGGATTCCCTTTTTGCCCTTGCGGGCACCAGCGCCGTAGTTTCGCGTAAGGCTATCAGTTTTAGTCTCCAATCGTCAATTACTTTTTCAAACCACATGATTCAGGCTGCTCAAAAAGCTCCATATGCGAGGCGTCGAGGAGCGAGTCGTACTCTTCTTACTTTCTTTTTTAAAAAAAAGAAAGTAAGCAAAGAAAAAACAGTTAGAGATACTTCCTTACAGCCTCCACAGCCCTCAACATCACATCCTCGCCGTGCGGCTCTATGGTGTATACAGGGTCTTCGGCATAGACCGCAAGGAGGCTTAAAAACCTTGGGAAATCTATCGTGCCTTCGCCAAGTGGCAGGTGGTCGTCGTGCTTGCCGTGATTGTCGTGCAAATGCACCTCGGCTATCCGGGGGCCCAGTGCAGAGAACCAGTCCTCCATCTCAACTGTCGAGAATACCCTCATGTGGCCCGCGTCAATACAGATGCCGAAGTCAGGGGAAGGTATGCGCTCCATCAAGAGCTTCAATGTGGACGGCTCCTTCTCGAAGATATTCTCCACCGCTATGATAGTACCGAGCCTTTCGGCCTCTTCGACCAGCGGATGCCAGGTCTTCAGGCTCTGCGAGAGCCAGAGGTTATAATCTCCCTTGTACTTCTTTTCATGATAACCGGCGTGCAGGACTACTGTCTTCGGCCTCAGATGCTCGATTACCTTGAAGACCTTTTCGTATGTCTCTACCGTAAAGAGCCTCGTCCTCTCGTCCATGCTGCCCGCGTTCAGGTCCATGTACGGGCCGTGGAGCGTCACCGTGAGCCCCTTTTTGGCAAAGGCCTCCCTCACCCGCTCCAGGTCTGCTTTGTGCGCCTCGCTTATAAAAAAGGCGTCCATGTAGACCTCGGGGTTTATCCCGGACTCCAGAATATAATCCATCCTCTTCAGTAGGTATGGATATGGCACATGTACCTGTATTTGCTTGTTCTTCCTCATGGCTCCCATAAAAAGCATACATTAAACCTGAAAGTCCCGCCCTGTTCAAGTCTATTCACTCAAGGCCACGCTTCCAGAGCTCGCCGCAGTGCGTGTGCTATACTAAAGTATATGTCTGTAAGATCATGATTTATGAGGTAAATTCCTTTTTGGAGGAGCTTATGGGAAGGATTACGGTAGTATTAATCGCATTTATCATGGCATTTGCGCTCGCATCAGGGTCAATGGCAGCCGAGACCGGAAAGAAGGCAAAGAGCGCGGTGCAGGGCATGTCTGACGAGGAACTCATAAGGACCGCCAGGAGCGCCGCGCCGCCGCACATATCCGACAACGCCGCCATAATGGCAATCGGCAAGGACGGCAAGCTCAGGACCCTCAAGGAGGGCACCAACGAGTTCACCTGCCTGCCTGACTTGAGCGGCCAGGAAAGGCCTGACCCGATATGCGGCGACAGGGCTGCCACACAGTGGATAACGTCCATGCTCAACAAGGAGCCCAGGCCCGCTAACACAGCGCCCGGCATAGCCTACATGGGCCAGGGCGGCTGGCATTTTGAGAAGGACGGCAAGATAGTCATGGACCCGGCTACGAAGGGAGCGGACCGGATGAAGGAGCCGCCGCACTGGATGGTCTTCTGGCCTGTAACACCTGAAGTCTCGGCCCTGCCCGATGAGCCGAGCAGGTTCGGGGCCTATGTCATGTACCCTGATAGCCCATACGCTCATCTCATGATCTATCAGGATCCCATGCAGATACCGCGCGGGTAATAAAGGTGGCTGGCGGATGGCCGTTTTCGCCCGCGCGCGGGCAGATACCGCGCGGATAAACAAACCTTGGGGCCGGAGACCGGCCCCCAAGGTTTCTCACCAGTCCTTTAGTTTTTCCAAAAAACGCTTGACTTTCAACAGTGTACACAGTATACAATATACATAATCCTGCCCCGTATGGGGGCGTTTGCCCACCTAAAATTATAAAATTGGCCATCATGGACAAAGTCAGGATCCTTGACTATCCCGTAGAAAGACCCCTTACTCTACGGGAGAGGATAGTGGATTTCATAAAGGACTC
>MGPL01000008.1:648-1112 GCA_001797415.1 Deltaproteobacteria bacterium GWA2_55_10 | reverse complement strand
CGGGTGCCTGAGCAGGAGATAGCCGAAAGCTTCGGCATATCGAGAACCCCTATCCGCGAGGCCTTCCGCCAGCTCGAGAGCGAAGGCTTCATCTCGGTCGTGCCCAGGAAGGGCGCGGTCGTCAGCCCCATAACCGACAAGGACGTAAGCGAGTTCTACGAGATAAAGAGCCTCCTTGAAGGATACGCCGCAAAGACCGCCTGCGACAAGCTCACGCCCAGGGACATAGAGAAGCTCGAGGCCCTGAACGCGAAAATGGAAAAGTGCGCGGAGCGTGGCGACTTTAAAAACTTCTTCAAGCTCGACAACCAGTTCCATGACACTTTCCTCAACACATGCGGCAATGAGAAGCTCTGCGCCCTTGTGCACCACCTTGTCGCGCAGTTCGAGAGATTCAGAGTCACTGCATTGTCGCTGCCCGGCCGCATGGCTGACTCGGTCCGCCAGCACAGGGACATTATAGA
>MGPL01000008.1:0-560 GCA_001797415.1 Deltaproteobacteria bacterium GWA2_55_10 | reverse complement strand
GTCGCTGAGGGGATAAAGAAGGACAATATCTTCGACCTCCTTGAAAAGGAACTGAACGAAGGGCTTGAGCTCTACAGGAGCAGGATATCCCCTGACCTGGACAAGAAGAACAGCCTTTACAACAAGGCTATCGTAGACATCCTCATCAAGAGGCACGGAAACATAGAATCCGAAATCTGGTAATAGGCATGAAATAAGTCCATCTGCTTTGTTGTCATCATCGCGGCAGAAACGACGTACATGAAGAGTACGACTCGTTCCTCGCTCCCCGATTTAACCGGGGCCTCGCATATGGAGCTTATTTGAAGCCTGAAAAATTCCTCATTAGCAAATCTTTCAATAATAAAACAGGAAGGCCGTCCGGCTTATCCTTTTTCCCCGGCTTGTAATCTAATGGAACAGGTAAAAACCTTTACGGCAACAAGCGAGCAAGCCTCGGAGAGGCTCGATATATTTCTCGCGGCCAAACTGCCGGAGCTTACCCGCTCCCGGATAAAGGCCCTCGTTGACGAGGGCAAGGCAACGGTCAACCAGAAGCCTGCCAAGGCGGGCTACAAGGT
>MGPL01000007.1:17252-22362 GCA_001797415.1 Deltaproteobacteria bacterium GWA2_55_10 | reverse complement strand
GGTGTGGAAGACGACCTTCGACGAATACTTCTCGCAGAGCCTCTTCAGGGCGGCGCTTATGGGTTCGTTCTCGTCAAGGTTGAGGGCAACGCCAGTCCAATATAGCTTCAGTCCGTTCGTCTTTTCGTTGTATACTTTTCTTATCTCGCGGCTTCTGTCGTTGTATATCTGCCTCTCAAGAAAAAACGGCCTTACGCCTGACTCGTTTACGATTGCCTGGGCTGCGGGAGACGCAACCAGGCACCTGTCGAGGAGCCTGAGCCTTCTTTTTTCCCCTGACTCGAGCCTGAAATAATATATTTTTTTGAGAAGCTTCCTCACGGGGTCTCGCTCGTATACGCTCGGGTACAGAAACATATCCTGGTAATCGAGGATGAGCGTCTTGCCCGCATCCTTTAGCTTCCTCAATATTTCATAGGACGGGATTATCTTTATAAAGACCAGGGCGTCGTAAGCCATCAGCTCGTTAAGATCGAAAGGCTCTTTGAATATGCCTGAACGGAAGCACGGGTCTTTCTCCAGCTCCGCCGATACCTTGACGCCAGACTGATGGAACGAGTTTGCCGTGGTGGCCGGGCCGAAGCCGACCGCGTATTTCCTTTCAGCCGCCGTCATCAGATGTGCCTGTCCATTACTTTCTTGATGTTCGCCGCGACTACCGAGGGATGGAATCTCTCCCTGACGCTCCGCCTTGCCCTCCTGCCCATCTCTTCAAGCGCCTTTTTATCCCTGAACAGGTCTATTACCTTTTCCGCGAAGAGGGCCTTGTCGCCGGGCTCGACCGTAAAGCCGGTCTCGTTCTCGATGATTATCTCCGGTATGGCGCATACGCGGCTCCCGACGCATGGGACCTCGAAGTTAGCGGCCTCCAATATGACGCTCGGAAAGGCGTCGAACCTTGCCGGATGGACGAGCACGCTGGATCTCTTGTATATTTCGATCAGCTGGCTTTGCCTGACCGGGCCGGCGAGGTGAAGCCAGGGCCGCCTGATAGAAGTCAGATCATCCGGGACCGGGCCTGCTATGACGAGCTTTGCGCCGTCAACGCGCGAAGCGACCGTCTCGAATATCTCGAGAGCCTCGTATCCGCCTTTTCTTTCAAAGTCTGTCGTGACAAAAAGCGCCTGAGGGCCCCTTGCGGCCCAGTCTATCTCGTACTCCTCGGGTATCTTGAGGGCGGAGCCGACGACATGCGCCATTTGGGGCGCTATGCCGTACTCTCCGGCTATTGTCTCTTTCACGAAGGCGCTGTAAGTCATTATCGCGGTCATGCTCGAGAACATCTTCTTCTCGAGCGAATACCATTCGTCCCTTACCCTGTCGAAATCCCCCGGCATCCATTTGCTCCACTTCGCGTCATAGTTCGCGACCGCGGAATCGTGATATGAAAAATAAGGCACCCGGGAATCGACTGAAACAGGGCCGAAGAGAGAGCCTATCTGCAGCAGGGCGTCATAGTCCTTCGGCATCTTCCCGATTGCCTCGTTCCAGGCAACGGTCGCCATCCTGAAGGTCTTCGGGTACTTCTGGGAGCGCTCGTCGATGACGGCCTTTCTCTGCTTCCATTTCGTCAGATCAGGGTGAAAGCTTGCGAGATATTTCCAGGCCTTATACAAAAGAGGCTGCCTGAAAACAGGAAATTCGAGGCTGTACAGCTTTGAAAGCTCGCCGTACAGGGCAGACTTGCTCGCCCCTCCCTGCGTGCCCCTCCAGATATCGAGTACCAGTATCTTTTTTTTCCTGCTCATCCGGCCATTACATTCCGGTACATGTCAATGTGGCGCTCCATCCAGTTCTTTTGGGAGAGCTCCGTTATGACGAACCTGTAGGCGTTGTTTCCCATCGCGAGCCGCTTGGTCTCATCATCCACCAGCACGAGGGCAGCCTCCGCCAGGCCGTGCGCATCGAAGCCGCGCACGAGGAACCCGGTCCTGCCGTGCTGCACTATGTCGGGCATGCCGCCTACCCATGTCGAGACGACCGGTTTGCCGTAGGCCATTGCCTCAAGCACGCTCATGGGAGTGCCCTCCCATAGTGAAGTGAGCATGAGGATGTCGATTCCCGTAAAGAGCGTGTCCATGTCAGAGACATACGAAGTAAAAAAGAGGTGCCCTGAAAGGCCCATCTCTTCCGAGAGGCGCTTTAGCTCAACGCCGAGCTTTCCGTCTCCGACTGCCAGGTACTGCACCTTCCCACTGCATCTCCCTGGAGCGAGCATTTCCCTTGCGGCCTCGAAAAAAAGCGGGAAGTTTTTCTGTTCAGTGAGCCTTCCCACGCTGGCTATCCAGACGGCGTCCGGGTCGAGCCCCCATAGCTCGCATATCCTTTGTCTGGCCTGGGCCCTTTGCCCGGCCAGCCTTTCAGGCGAGTGCCTGCTGTCCGAAAAAAGACAGTTCTGTATGAGCTCCACTTTCTTTCGGAGCAGGGGATATTTCCTGAAGCGGGAGGTTATCTCGCTCGAACATCCCACTATCCTGTCGGCCCAGAGCAGGCCAGCTGCATTGACAGCGTGGATGAGCCCTGACCTCAGCGAAAACTGGTCGAACAGGCCGTGGAGCGTGAAGACCACCTTTTTAACCCCCTTGCCGAAGCGCTTGAGCAGGATGGAATAGAAGGCCGACTTGTAGCAGTGCGCGTGCACGATATCGGCCCGGTCCTCTTGAAGCGCCGCCTTCAGCTCCCTGTAAAGCGCGGCGGAGAACCTTGATCCCGTACGAAATACCCTGCATCTGACCCCGAATTCCCGGACCCTTTCGAGCACTCCCTGGCAGGCGTCAAAGCCGCTCCTGTCTTCCAGGATTATATAGAGGACAGAGTCACGCACATTGCCGGAGAGTATCTTCGCGAGCGAAAACGCAACGCTCTCGGCGCCGCCGATGCCGCCTGAAAACCTCATCTGTATTACGGTGTAAGGCAAATTCATACCCTTGCCGCGGCCGAATGGGGACGGACCCGGCCATTTGCGAGCATCTCTTCGTAAGCCGCGATGAAGCTATCCGCGACGGACTCCCACGAATAATGTTCTCTTACTGTCCTGAAGGCCTCTTGTCCCATGCGCGCGTTTTTATCCTTATCCGAAAGGAGACCTATGACCGCCCGGGCGAAATCCTCAGGGGCGTCCGCTATCATAAGATCCCTGCCGTTCCGGCAGGAGATGCCTTCAGCCCCCTTTGAAGTGGATACTATCGCCTTCTTACGGGACATGGCCTCGAGTATCTTCAGGCGCATGCCGCTCCCCGAAAGGAGAGGTACGACATAGACCTCGGCCCTGTCGATGAACTCGATGACGCTCTCCACAAAGCCGGTTACCTTTATACTCCCGCACCCAAGCTCCCTTATCCTCTTCGGAGGGGCCCCGCCCACTATGTAGAGTTTAAGCTGAGGGAACTTCTTCACTATTATCGGAAATACGTTCCTGACGAACCATTCGATGCCCTCGGCATTAGGGCCCCATTCAATGCGGCCTGAGAAGACAAGGCAATGCTCTCTTTGAGCAAGCGCAGTCTCGTTCGAGGTCTCTATACCGGAGGGTATGACGTCAATGGGCGGCTTGCAGCCGTAGGCCTCGATTATCCTCGCCTTGTCGACCGCGGATATAGTGACAGACCGTTCGGTCGAGTTCACTGCATCGGCCTCGAATGAAGCGAGCCGTTTGCCCTGCCAGGAGAGCGCCATCCTGTTTACAGCGTTCTTTTCAGCCCTGGCCCTCTGCAGAAGAAGGTCTGCCTCGAGGTTGTGATGCCTTATAAGTATCGGCAGGGGCCTGAGGCAGTCGGCATATTGTTGGAGGAGCGCGGTTTCCATGTGGACCAGGTCGAACGAGCGCCTTTTAACGGTCTCTCTCAGGGCCTGCCTGAACGCCCTGTTACGGAACATCCAGACCGAATAAGGCATGCCGGCAAGCATACTCATTGCCATGCCGCTGTACATTGAACCGGGCCTGTGGGGGACCGGGACAGCCTCTTCGCAAAACTCGCTCAGGGTCTCACGTCCGACGCCGTCCTGGTCGAGATAGACGAGCGTTATCCGGCAGCCCTTTTTCGCCAGATGCCTGAGGGTGCCCATTATGACTATCTTTGCCCCCTCGTCTTCCAGGACCGGGTTCTTGTGTGAAAGGTAGAGGATATTCATATAGACTCTCAAGCCCGCTGCCGCGGACCGGTCAAAAGACCTTTCTTATCTCGGCGATGAACCTGTTGGTTATATAATTGTCCTCTGGTATGGTGTGCGAATCGTATCCGACCAGGATGTATTCCAGGGACGCGGATGTCCCTTCTGACAGGCTGTACCTGAACGCCTGCTCCAGATAGACCCTCACCGTTTGCGCGTTAAGGAGCTTTTTCTCGAACTTCTCCAAAGAGGCTGTGAGGGCGTATTCGGCGCGCTCTGAGAACTTGTGGCCGAAATGAAATGAACTCCCGTATTTCCTGGTCTCAAACGCCTCGGTCTCCGAGTTCTCATAGTCGGCCAGGTAAGCCGTGAGCTTCAGGGCGGAGCGGCTGAGCTCCCTTGAAAGCGCTGCGCTGTACGTGTATTCCCACTGCGGGGTCGCCCGGGGGTTCTCGTTCAAGCGCGCGGCCGTAGAAAGCTCCCCCTTCGCGATGCCGAGGTCAGCGGCAATGGATGCGTTCCAGAATATGTTAGAGTACGACCTGCCCTCATCGAATTCCAGGCGGCTGGTGCCCGCGCTTGCCGATATGACCGAAGCGCTGCCAAACTGGTGCGTGAAGCCGGCCCAGGCGCTGTCTTTCGTGAAGTCAGCGGCACTGCTCATTTCCTCGAGGTGCTCGCCCTGGACGTGCCATGACGTTTCGTCTGACAGGGCTCCTCCGACCTTCAGGTATGTGGAATGGTCCCGCTTGTCAACGGCGCTCTCTTCCTTGTACCAATAGTTCAGATACCTGTAGCCCGCGGTTATCTCGATGTTTCCGGGCCTCATCACGAGGTACGGCTCGGCCAGGAAAACATTGGCCTCGGTCTGGTTGAGGAAGAGGCTCTCCCTGGGCCTGTCGGCTATCGTTGGGTCAAGGGAGACCCTGTCGTAACTGTCTGAGAGCTTGAGGTAAAGGCGGTTGCTCGCGAGCTCGGCGAGCATGCCGGATGTGAGCTT
>MGPL01000007.1:12049-17172 GCA_001797415.1 Deltaproteobacteria bacterium GWA2_55_10 | reverse complement strand
CCGCCTTGTAGTGGCCGGAGAGCCCGGGGATGACCCTGGTGATGTAGTCTTCCTCCCTGTTGCGTTCTGTCGCGAAGATATTGTCTATGTATTCTTCACTGAGGGCGATAGAGGGCGTTAAAGTCTTCTCGGCTGCCGCGGACTCGTTAGCGAGAGAAAGCAATAGGACTGCGAGGCATATTTTTTTCAGGCTCCCCTGGATCATGGTCCCTGCGTTCAGCTGAAGATCCGCCGGAAGATATTCCTCCTGGGAGGGCTGCTGCGCTCCACCTTGCTGGAATACTTCACCGGTATGTCATAAGGCTCCGGCCTGTCGTCGGTCTTCTCTTTTACGGAATGGTTCTGCTCAAAATGGCCCTGGAGCACTCGTTCCAGGATGGTAAGACGCCTTACTATCTCCCTGTGGGCGGAGAGGTCGGCCACAGGCGGCCTCTTTTCAATTGAATCGAGCCGCGCGGCCAGGTCTTTGATGCACTTCCTCAGCTCTTCGAGGTCCCCGGCGCCTGCCGCAGGCTCCGCGTCTTTCCCGCGCTCTTCACTGTGAGTGTCCCAGTAGCGGTTCTCGAAGTCCAGCTCGCCTATGACCTCACTGGCCGCGTCCCCGGTTATAGTCCTGGTCTTCTCGAAGAAGGCCGTAAGCAGGATAAAGTCGCAGATGATGTTTATGAGCCTCGGCACGCCCCTGCTGTGCCGGTGGATGATATCGATCGCCCCGCTCTCGAACTTGACCGCGTCCCTGTTCCCGGCTATCTCGAGCCTGTGCCTGATGTAGCCCTCGACCTCTTCCTTCATCAGGTTGTAAAGATGGCAGCTTATGTTGATCCTCTGCCTGAACTGCCTCAGCTCCGGCTGCGCCAGCATGCGCTTGAGCTCCGGCTGGCCGACGAGGATTATCTGCAGGAGCTTGGAGCTGTCGGTCTCCAGGTTCGAGAGCATCCTTACCTCTTCGAGCAGCTCCCTGTCAAGGTTCTGCGCCTCGTCGATGACCAGGACCGGGTGCCTTCCCTTTGCGTACATCTCGATCAGGAAATCGTACAGGTCCTTTATGAGGGCGGTCTTGTCCTTGCCCGCGACCGGGAGGCCAAAATCGTCGTTTATCATCGCGATAAGCTGGTCCGAGTTCACCCTCGTATTGAATACCTTCGAGAGCACGACCGTGCTGTCGAGCTTGCGGATGAGGTCCCTTATGAGGGTCGTCTTTCCTGAGCCGACTTCGCCTGTAAGCAATATGAAACCCGCTCTCTCCGTTATCCCGTACTCAAGGTAGGTCATGGCCTTGCGGTGCGTCTTGCTGAGATACAGGAACTCCGGGTTCGGGACAAGCTCAAAGGGCTTGGCTTTAAGATTGAAGAATTTCTCGTATTCGCCTGCCATTACCATCTCAGTACCCGTAATAATGGTTTGATTTCAGCTGCTCCGGGCTGACCCCGTTGTACACCACGCCGAGCATGTTGCCGTTGAAAAGACCGAGCGCCTCCTGCACTTCCTTGAGGGCGGCGGCCCTCTCCTTTATCACGAATATCACGCCGTCGACAAGGGCGCTCATGGCCCTGGTCTCCGCGAACGGGAGTATGGGCGGCGTGTCGATTATGATATACCTGTCGGGGTATCTTTCCTTTATCCCGGCGAGAAAATCCTTCATCCTCTGCGATGAGAGGAGCTCTACCGGGTTGTCCACCCGCCTGCCCGCGGGCAGGAAGGACAATTTGCCGATGTTGGTCTTAACGAGCACGTCCTGCAGGTCCCTCTCCTCCATCAGGCACTCCGAGATGCCGGCGCGCGGCTCGAGGTTCAGGTACTTGTGCAGCGTGGGCTTGCGCAGGTCGGTATCCACGAGCAGGACCGTGTAATCGTAGTCCTTCGAGAGGGTTATAGCCAGGTTCAGCGCGGTTATGCTCTTGCCCTCGCCGCTTATGGTGCTTGTCACCATGATCGTGTTCAGAAAAGAGTCCCTGCTGGTGAGGCCCACGACCGCCGATTTGAGTTTCCTGTACTCCTCGGCCACGGGCGTATTGGGCTGATTGAGAGACACTATGTACGGGTTATCACACTGTATCTCCAGGGTGTTGCTGTCATCATACTCCGGGACCACGGGCGAATGCTTCGGGTCCAGGGGCGCTCTCTCCTTTACGGCAGCGCCGCTCTCGCGCATCCTGAGCGCCTTTTCGATCGCTTCTTCTATCCTGCTCATATGATGCCCCCTATGCCAGCCATAGCCGCCCTGCGGCGGTTATCACCCTGTCGATGTAGTCGACGCCTGCCGCCTCCATGAGCACGATAATCGCGAACAGGACAAGGTAAGCGCCTGCCGCGGAATATGTGATGAGGTCGAGTTTCTTCATGCGCCTGATCTCTTCGTTATCCTGCATGCGTGGAATGACCGCGAGGACCGCCACTCCGAGCGACCTTACGGTCTCAAGCTCTTTTACGGTATGGTTGATGTAATCGAGCCCTATGACCAGCACAAGACCCGTTGCGATGCCGGCCAATATTCCACCCAGCATTATTGCGAGCCTGTTCGGGCTCACGGCCTTCGTGGCGGTTATGGCCGGGTCAACGACCCTGAAGGTCGCGGCCTTGTCCTGCACCTCCATCTGCTTCGATACCTCAGACTGGCCGAGCTTGCCGACAAGCTCCTCGTAGATCCTCTTATATGTGTTCCTCTCCATCTCGAGCTCCGAGAGCTTCGTCTTCTCCTCGGGTATGTTCCTCAAATAAGACTGCTTTGAGGCGACGAGCCTCCGGAGGTGCTCCTCCTTGGCCGAGAGCGCCGCAAGCTCGCGCTCGGACTTGGTGGACTCCTCCTTGAGCTGCTGATGGAGCGGGTTTATCGAAGACATCTCCGTATCCGCGTCTTCAGGCCCGTCGGCGCTGGACGCGCCCTGGTTCTTCAGGAGCTGGCTTACGCTTTCCAGTTCGGTCTGGACCTTTATGACCTCGGGGTAATCCTTGGTATAAGTGAGCTGGAGCTCATGGAGCCTCTTTTTCAGGATGGCCTTCCTGTCGCTCAGGGAGTTCCTGCTGTAGACCGCGACGGTGTAGGGTTTTTCCTGGGAGAGTTGCTTTTTCAGGATGGCGCCCCTGGCCTCTGTCTCTCTCCTGGCTATCTTTATCGCCTCGAGCTCGTCCTGCGCCTTCTTTATATCTTCCACCAGGGCGAACTCGCTAACGGAGACGAATACGCCCTTTTCCTTCCTGAACTGGATGACCTGCTGCTCTATTGCGTCAAGCTTCTCCTTGAAGAACTTTATCTGCTCGGAGAGGAACCTGTTGGCGCCGTAGGCCTCTTCCCTCTTGGCGGACATGTTTTCCTCCACGTACAGCCGCACCAGGGTGTTCACGTATTCGCTCGCAAACCGGGGGTCCTTGTGCTTGAAGGAGACGACGAAGAGGTCCATGTCCTTCATGGATATCTTCGTGTTGGCCTGCAGCTCGCCTATGATCCTTTCCAGCCCCGCGTCGTTCTTGAGATCCATCCCCATGGTGTTGACGACCTTGGTAAGGATGTTCCTGCTGGACATGGCGTACGAGAGGACCTTGAGCCTGTCCTGCATCGAAGGCGTGACGGCAATGTCCTTTATGAGCTCGTTTATGACGTTGCGCTCGATAAAAACGGTAGTGTCGGCCTGGTACACCTTCGGGAGCCAATACCCGTACACGACCGCCCCGGTCATGACAGCGAGCACTACCGCGATAAACAGATGGCGCATCCTGTAAACGAGGCTCAGGTACTTCTTCGGGTCCATCTCCTGGTTTTCCGTGTGCGGCATCAGAACAGTCCTTCCTTGACTACGACGTAATCACCGGGCTTGAGCAATATATTCTGGCTGAGGTCGCCCTTCCTGGTCAGGTCCTCCATCCTGGCGAGCAGCGATGACCTCTTTTCACCGTCTTTCCTGAAGACCGTCACGCCGTTCTGGCTGGCGAACTTGGTGAAGCCGCCGGCCTCGAGTACGGCTTCCATTACAGTTATGCCCTCCCTGTACTCGATGAACTTCGGAGCGTTAACCGCGCCCACTACGTAAATGTTCTTCTCAAGGAGCGCAGGCATGTAGACGATATCGTTGGGCTCGATGACGATGTCCTCCGCGGTATTTCCCTTGACGAACAGGTTGTGGAAGTCCTGTTTTACCTTCTCTCCGTTCCGAAGGAGATACGCCTTCTTGAGGTCTGCGCCCTTTGACTCGCCTATCTGGCAGAGGAGCTGCAGAAGGGTCGTCCTCTTCGTGAGGTCAAGGACACCCGGCTTTATCCCTCCGCCGAATATGTAGACCTTGCTGTTGTTTATCCCTTCGACTATGACGTTAACGGTCGGGTTCTTGACTATCGTCTTGAGCCTCTCCGTCAGTACCTCCTGGAGCTGGACCGGCGTGAGCCCCGTGGCAACGACGTCCCCCACTGCCGGAATGGTAATCTTGCCGTCGGGCCTCACCTTTGCAGGGACGCTCAATTCCTTAACGCCCCATACGGATATCGTGAGCGTATCGCCGTCGCCTATCATGTAATCCGCGCCTGAGGCGGCGAATGGGACCAGACTCAACGCAAACGCTAAAAATGCCACTATTGCCTTTCTCATGCGCCTCACCTTACCTCCCGCCCCTTCCGAAGAGCATCACCTTCGCGGTCTCGACCAATATGAGGAGGTCGAGGAAAAACGATAGGTGTTTTATATAAAAAAGATCGTACCTGAGCTTCTCGAGCGAATCCTCGACAGATGCGCCGTAGGGATACTTTATCTGCGCCCAGCCTGTTATGCCCGGCTTGACGAAGTGGCGCTCGGTGTAGAACGGGATCGCCTCCCTCAGCTCGCTGATGAATTCCGGCCTCTCGGGCCTTGGCCCGACCAGGCTCATGTCGCCCTTGAGCACGTTATAGAGCTGCGGTATCTCGTCGAGCCTCGATTGGCGGAGTATCCTGCCTATGCGCGTCACCCTCGGGTCGTTCTCCTGCGACCAGACAGCCCCCGTGGCATCCTCCGCGCCGTCGCGCATGGTCCTGAACTTATAGAGGGCGAACTCCTTGCCCTTCTGGCCGACCCTTGACTGCCTGAAGAGGACCGGACCCGGCGAGTCGATCCTTATGGCGAGCAATACAAACGGGATAAGGGGGAGCGCGACCAGGAG
>MGPL01000007.1:1700-12026 GCA_001797415.1 Deltaproteobacteria bacterium GWA2_55_10 | reverse complement strand
CGTAAAAAGAGGGCGCGTCTATCACCTCTATGCCGTCGAGCTTGCAGTTCAGCACGTCCCTGAGCGGAAATGCGCCCCTCCTCTCTGAAAGGGAGACCACTATCTTGTGCGCCTTTTCCTTCTGGACGGTCTCAGCCAGCCCCTCGCCGCTGCCGATTATGGAGTGGAGCGGGACCAGCACCGTCTCATTGGTGCAGTTCACATATCCGGCCAGCACGTAATTATGGCTCATGGTGTTGACGACCGCGCCCATTTTGTTCGCCAGCGGCCCTGTTCCGAGTATTAGCACTCTTTTCGCAAAGGTAGGCAGGCTCGCGGATATCTGGAAGGTGACGTGCAACAAGAACTGGAAAACAGCGAACGACACGAGCGAAAGGGCGAGCAGGCCCCTGCCGATGAGGACCGACGGCACCAGATAATAAGCTGCCGTGAGTAAGAAAAACGAAAGCACGGTCGCCGTTATCGTCTTTATGAGGATCTCCTTCTTCGCTTTCCACTCCTGGTTGTAGAGTTCGGAAAGGTATGAACACAGGACGAGTACGGCCGCGAAGACCCCCACGTTAACGCCGAGTCCCCTGAGGAAAAAGCCCGTGTCGGGCGGCACTCCGTAACGGATGAAATACCCGGAGTAGACCGAGAGCAGGCTCAGCAGGACGTCCATCAGGATAAGGATCGATATCTTTCCGGTCATATTATTTTCTGACTGCCTTTTTCAGTTCGGAAAGGAGCTTTTTAGCGCTGCTCATCTCGGGGAACTCCCCCTTGCCGAGCGCCCTTTCCAGGTTGGCCGCGGCTTCAGCCGTCTGCCCCTTTCCCTTCTGCGCCTGGGCGAGATGGAAGAGGATGGACGGATTGTCCGGGTACTGCTCCGCTGCTTTTTTCAGCATCAAAATGGCCTGGTCGTAGCTCCCTTTTTTAGTCAAAATGAACCCGAACGTGTCGAGTATGCGGGCGTCCCTGGGCGCCAGAACAAATGCCTTCGACGCGTGCTGCATGGCGAGCTGCAGGTTCCCTCCTTCATTAGCGTAGTAGTACGCGAGGTTGTTGAGGGCCGGTACATGGTTCGGGGATATGCGGAGCACCCTCATGTAGTCACCGGCGGCCTGCGACCTGTTCCCGGAAAGTTCATGGAGAGCCGCTGCCTGGAATAGTATCTGCGGGTTGTTCGGGCTTACCTTCTCCGCCTTCCTGTACATGTCCAGCGCGGGCCCGAATTCTTTCATCTTTGCGTGCAGTGCGGCGAGCATCAGATAGGGTACCGGGTCCTTGCCCGCGAGGCTCACGGCCTTTTTAAGGGTCTCGACCGCTGCCTTGTCCTGGCCCGCTGCCTGCTGAGCCATCGCAAGGCTCACGTAGCCTACGGGGAGTCCGGGCCTGCTGTTTATTATCTCCCGGGATACGGCCTCTGCCTTCTCCCTCTGCCCCATCATTGAATGAATCCTGGCGGCCTCAGCCATGAGAGCTGTGTTGCCCGGCTCCTTTCCAAGCTCCTTCTGGACCCTCTGGAGAGCGTCGGCGGGTTTCTTCATGGCAAAGTACGTGCTAACTATGTAGGCCAGGCCTGACCTCGGGCTCTTTTTCTCCATCTCCTCGAAGCTCTTGAGCGCCTCTTCGAACCTGCCCGCGGCAAGGAGCGCCTTGCCCCTGGCCTCGATCAGGGCCCGGTTGTCCGGTTCCTTTGCGAGCGCCATGTCCATATACCTGATTGCCTGGTCAAAGTCCTTTTTACCGCTGTAATGGTTCGCGAGGCCGAGATATGCCTCGTTGGTCCCTACCTCGGCGGCTTTTTTCAGGTAAGACGCGGCCTCGTCCTTTTTGCCCCTCGTCTCGAGTACCGAGGCCAGCATAATGAGCGCCTTCACGTTCTGGGGGGCCCTTTCGAGGAGCGCCTTCAGCTCGGTGACCACCGCGTCAGGCTTGCCGGAGAGCGCATAGACTGTCGAGAGAATGAAATACGGGGCCTGCAGGCCGGGGTTAAGGGCCTTTGCCTTCTCAAGGTCCGCTACGGCGGCTGAAGGCCTGTTCTCCTGAAGGAATATCTCGGCCCTGAGAGTCAGGAGCGTCGCGTCGTTCTTGCTGTCCGTGAGCCCTTTTGCCAGCACGTCCTTCGCCTTTGCGAGCTCCCTGTTTTTCACATAATAGTTCGCCAGCAGTATCCTCGAGTTCAGCACCTCCGGCGCTATCTCAACCGCGCTCTTGAACTGGGATTCGGCGTCTTTCATCCTGCCCTGGCCGAGGCTGTAGAAGCCCTTCTTGACATGGGCGTCCACAAGGCCGGGGTCCAGGTCAATGGCCTTGTTGAGCTCGGAAATCCCTTCCTCGTGCATATCTTTTGCCATGTAGGCGCTGCCAAGGACATTGTGCGCGAGGGCGTTGTCCGGGTCGAACTCAATCACTTTTTTCGACTCGTTTATCGAATCGTCGAGCCTGCCCTGCCGCAGGAGCACCATCGAAAGCATAAGCCTGGGAGCCGGGAAAGAAGGGGCGAGGTCAAGGGACTTCTGGAACTGGCTCGTGGCCTGCTCGTACTGGTTCTTGTAATAATGGCTCAGCCCCAGGAAATGATAGGTGAGCGGGTCGGGGCCCATGCCGAGTCCCTTCTGCAGGGCGGTTATCGCGTCATCGTAGTTCTTTTTCTGGAACAGGGCCGCTCCCTTGAGCTTGTATCCCTCGGGATTCTTCGGGAATTTTTCTGCCAGCCGCTCCCCTATTGAGAGCGCGTCGTCGCTGCTGTTCATATCAAGCAGGACCGAGCCCTTCCTGTAAGAGGCCATGATGTCATCGGGCTTCTTCTTCAATATCGCGTCATAGGCGGCAATGGCCGATTTGCGGTCCTTTTCAGAGAGTTGCAGGTCGGCGAGAAGGAACAGGGCGTTGCGGTTGGCAGGGTCCCCTTTAAGGACGTTCTGTATATGCGTCCGGGCCGCGTCCTTTCTGCCCATCGCCAAATATATTCTGGACACGGTCAGTTCCGTATCAGGCAAGTGGTTTATGGCAAGCGCCCTGTTCACATAGGCGAGCGCGGTCTCATATTCCCCGCGCGCCGCAAAGGCAAGTCCGGCGGTCTCGAGCGCGTCCGCTTCGGCCGAACCTTCATTGATGAGGTCCTTTATCTCGCTCAAGGCTTCATCCGGCCTTTCCTTCTGAACGTACACTTTCGCAAGCTCTATCCTCGCCTCCTTTAAGGAGGGATTCTGGCGGGTTACCTTCTGAAGCTCCTTTTCCGCGGAATCGAAGTTGGCGAGGCTGTAATAGGCCTTGGCGAGCTGGAAGCGCGCCTCAAAGTAGTTCGGGTCCTGCTCCAGCGCGTTCTTGAAATATACGACCGCGCCCCTCGAGTTCTTCTCCTCCATGAGCTTTGTGCCTTCCTTGAGGAGTTCCTCCTTGGGCTTGCTTGCGTTGCCGCACGCGGTTGCCAGTGACATTATCAAAACGAAAGAGACAGAAGCGAAAAACCTTCCTTTAGACAATGTTGTACTCTCCTTTGACATCGTAATCTCCGGACATGACCTGCTTTATTACGTGCGTAAACCTCTCGTAATTGAGCGGCTTCAACATGCAGTAGGTGATCCTGTTGTCGAGGACGCTCATAAGTTCCGTATCTATGTGAGTGGCCAGGATCATAAGCGGGACCGCCCTTTTCTTGAGCTCATCCAGAAGCACATTGCCGTAAGGGTAGCTCGTTATCACCAGGCCGAACTCGTTTCGGTCGAGCCTGTTCGCGAGCTCCCCCATTTTGTTGGCCATGACCTCTGTTCCAAAACCAGCGGATTCCAGGATTGCCGAGCAGACTTTCGAGAAACCGGCGTCATCGATGATGAGAATGCGTTTCTTGAGCATGGAGCTGTACAATCGCAAGTTCCGTGCCCCGGCGCTTAGTACCAAAAAGATTTATATGGTCCTGGCCCGAATGGTTTTGATTTTAAAAAGGATTTCCGAAAAGGAGGAAAAATCTGAGGATGATTTGGGTCTTTCGGATTAGTTTTTCTTTCATCCCTTTGGATGAGACAGGTGTATCCAAAGGAAACAACTACTACTAAAATCGTGTTTTTACTACCCTAAATTGTTTCGTTTGGATACAGTTTTAATTTTGATTGTGAAATCAAGCTCTTTCGCCAGGAACTGTATCCGAAGGATACATTATGCCAGCTGAGCCTCTTTGAGCCTCTTGTAAAATGCCTTCCTTGAGATGCCAAGGAGCTTTGCGGCCTTTGATTTGTTTCCTTTGCACTCCCGGAGCGTCTTTGTTATTGCCTCAAGCTCCATCTCCCTCAAGGTCCCGGAGCAGGCTTGCCGGGCAGGCGCATTGGTCTTTACATGAGAGCTGAGCAGGAATTCCTCAGGGAGCTCTTTTATGGTTATCCTGTCCTTTTTCGCGAGGACCACTGCCCGCTCCACCACGTTTTTGAGCTGCCTGATGTTGCCTGGCCAGGGATAGCTCTCGAATATCCTCATGACATCGTCCGATACGGTAAGGAGCTTTTTCTCACGGAGGCATATCTCGCTTAGGAACTCGGAAAGGATGAGCGGAAGGTCTGCCTTCCTGTCTCTAAGCGGCGGCACCGTAAGCTGCATGACGTTTATCCTGTAAAAGAGGTCCCTTCTGAATGTGCCCTGCTCGACCTCTGCCTTGAGGTCCCTGTTGGTGGAGCAGACGAGGCGAAAGTTGACCTTTATCTTCTTGCTGCTCCCCAGCCTCTCCATCTCGCGCTCCTGGAGCACGCGCAGCAGCTTTGCCTGGAGCTGGAGCTCAAGCTCGCCTATTTCATCGAGGAAGAGCGTGCCTCCCTCGGCCTCTTCGAACCTGCCGAGCCTGTTGGAGAGCGCGCCCGTGAACGCGCCTTTCTGGTAGCCGAAGAATTCGGCCTCCATGAGTTCCCTGGGAAATGCGGCGCAGTTGACGGCTATAAAGGGTTTTTCGCGCCGCGAGCTCGTATAATGGAGCGTCTTGGCTATGAGCTCCTTGCCTGTGCCGGTCTCCCCGGTTATGAGCACGCTCGATTCGGTGTTCTTTACCGATTCGATGGACTCGGCAATCTTGCGCATATCGTGGGTCGTGCCGATGATGAAGTGCTGGATGTGCTCGGAGGCGAGCCTTTTTCTCAAGGACTCTATTTCCCGCTTCAGGCGCCTCTGCTCGAGGGCCCTGGCGAGTATGCCCTTGAGCTTCAGGTAATCCGGCGGCTTGATGAAATAATAGAAAGCCCCTCTCGTCATGGCATGCACGGCCGAATCGACGCTGCCGTAGGCCGTAAGGAAGATGACCGGCACGTCAGGGTGCCTCTCGGCGGCATACTCGAAGAGCTGCATGCCGCTCTTGCCCGGCAGCTTTATGTCGGTTATGACCGCGTCGAGGTCCTCGGAATCGAGGAGCTCGATGCCCTGCTCCGCGCTCATCGCGCCCGATATATCGTAGCCTTCCTCCGTGAGTATGGCTGAGAGGACCTTTACGGCATTGGGCTCGTCATCGACTATGGCTATCTTTGCTTTTCCCCTGGGATTCATTTTACAAAGACGCCTGCGGGCGGGATGCACAGGCGCACCAGGGTGCCTTCCTTGCCGCTTTGAATGTCCATGCGCCCGCCGTTCTGCTTTATCAGCTCGCCGGTCAGGAGGAGTCCGAACCCCTTGCCGCCCTTTTTATGCAGTACCTGGGTCTGGTCTCCGGGGAGCGGCAGGCCGGGCCCGGTATCGGATATCTCTATGACGATCGCGCTCTTCCCGTTGTTCTTCTCTACAGCAGTCCTTACCCTGAACTCATCCCCGGGCTTCAAGACCTCTATGGCGTTGTTCACGATATTCAGGATTGCGTGCTCTATCTGGAATGAGTTTGCCTGCGCCGGCGGAAGGTCCCCGTATGAATAGCTGAATTTAATGTCTCTGGAGGCGGCCTGAAGGGCCGTGAGCATCTCTATCTTCTTTATGATTCCGTTTACGTCCACCTCATAGATCTCGGTATCCGATACCGAGGAGCTCAGGAACCGGGAGATGAACTCGTTGAGCCGTTTTGCCTCGAGCTCTATTATATCCGCGAACTCCTTCAGGGTGCTTTCCTGAGGGTACCTGCCCTTGAGGTATTCAACCGCTCCCATAAGGGCGTTGAGCGGGTTTCGTACGCTGTGCACAAAGGCGGTTGCCGTCCTGCCGGTATCTATCAGGCGCTGCGCGCCGTTTGCGGCATCGGGCCGGGCAGGATACGTACGGATATGGACCTCTACTCCGTCTATCCTGGCTTTTCCTTTTATCGGGATTATCTCGACGTCCGACTTGACCTGCCCGAGGATGGAATTGAAGTAGTGGCCCCTGATGGCAACGGGACTGGCGCAATTGAGCGCCTTTATTACCGCGTCCCTGTTGTCGACGAATATCCTGGGCAGGACCATATAGTACTTCTTGCCCAGCGCATTGACAGCGTCTATGCCGGTCGCGCTTACGGCGTCATGCTCCCAGGTGTTGACAATGAGCCTGGAATCGGTCCCGAATTTGTAATGCTGCTCCATTGCAGATTTTTCCCGGTGATTTTATCTGCCCCCGGCAAAGGGCGTTTCAAGCGCCGAGGGACTACCCCCATTATATCGGATTCTCCCGGATTTAACGCCGGCCTCTATTCTATAATACATAGGCCCCTGTCCGGGAAAAGAATCCTTCTGTGAAGCGCTGTAACCAAAGCTTGACCCAAGACCCGTTGAACGGCTTGAATTCAAATCGGCATTGTGATACATCTTTTCGGACGATTCGGAAAAAGATTAAATTTCCGCGCTCTTAAAATCCATTTGCTTATTTAATCATATATTTTATAATTTAAATCGTATTATACATATTTCTGAGTTTTTCTCCAGAGAAAGATGCCTTTGCTGAGAAGAGAGACCCTTGCCAGAGTCCTTCCGTTTGCCCTCTTCATGGCCCTCATCGGCGCCGAAGAGGGCCTCGGATACCTTTCTCCATATCTGGGCCTTCACCTGGATAAAAGCACGGCCGTCTATTTCTATCCCCTGAAAGCCGTGGCAGCCGGTATTGCGATCCTTTATTTCTGGAAGGATTACAATGAGTTAAACTTCCGCGACCTCCTGCGTCCCGGCAAGACCGCGCTAAGCGTACTGACCGGCCTTGCCGTGTTCGCGCTCTGGATAAACATGGACTGGGGCTTCGCAAGGTTCGGCTCAGCCGAGGCCTTTGATCCGCAATCCATAGCAGCCGGGAGCAACAGGACCCTGTTCATGGCAACCAGGCTCCTCGGGGCCTCTCTCCTCGTTCCTGTTATGGAAGAGCTATTCTGGAGGTCCTTCCTTATCAGGTACATTGAAAACCCTGATTTCAAGAGCGTGCAAATAGGGGCCTGGTCGCTTACGCCCTTTTTAGCGGTAACTCTGCTTTTCGGCCTCGAGCACAACATGGTCGCCGCAGGCCTTATGGCGGGAGCAGCCTATAACCTGCTCCTGTACAGGACAAGGAGCATAGCCCAGTGCATAATAGCCCACTCGACCACTAACCTCTGCCTCGGGGCCTATGTGATTATGACCGGCAGCTGGCAGTTCTGGTAACCTGCGCCCTGAATGTAAATATTATAAAAAAACGACTTTACGGATCGGTTACAGTTCCGGGGAGTTTTCGCGGGGTGTATTCAAGGAACAGCTTTCAGGACCGGATTAAGTATTAACGACGCAACTTAGATGCTGTAAATGCTGTCCCTGTCCCAATCAGTAAAGAACCGGAAGAGCTCGGGTTTGTTCTGAGCTATCTGACGCTCGATATTGCTCAGCCTGGCTATATAGGGGATCCTGTTGCCGTGATATTCCGTTACATCCCCTATCTGGTTAAAAACGACTCCCGACCCCTTCAGCAGATGGAACAGGCTCTTTTCCATTACGGCGTACCAGTTGACCACGCCCAGCCACTTGCTCTCGCGGTACATGGCCTTATAGAGCCCGAGGACGATCTCCGGGCGGCGGCGATGGCCCTGGACCGAGCCGTCGTCAACGGCAGCGTTTGTGGCTCCGTACAGGCCGTCTCCGGACCTTCTCCTGTAGAGCTTGCTTATGGCGAGCCTCGAGACCTCTACAGCGCTATCCTTCGGGATAAGGGAGGTATCGAGCTTTGTCTTGCAGTATCTCTCTATCGGGAAGCCGAGCTCTGAGGCTACTATGAGCCTTACGGTCCCTACTATGTTGCCGTTCCTGTCCCTGGCTATGAAATGCACCGCATGCTCGTCGTACTCGTCCCTTTCAGAGCCCGCGGGGTGGTCTTCAGTCGACTCAAACCCGCACTCGATGCAATAGACCTGGTACCTGAGCTTGAATACCTCGTTAAGCTCGCTTTCAGTCTCTACCCGCTTGAATGTGAACATCGCAATAGTCCGTTGTCAGGATAAGGATTATGGATACAGGGGAAAAAACGGGAAGGCACACCCTTGCCCGCAAGAATAATATCATATCCATCTACATGCCGCAAGGGAACGGAATCCGGCGCCGATCCCGCGCTACTCTCTTGAAAAGATGCCCTCCGGCACGACGGGGTCTTTCACAAAGAGCATGTAATGGCCGCTGTCGAAGGACCGCGCCCTGCCGCCGAGTATGGGCATCAAAAGCGGTATGATGTCCTCGTCGGGCGTCAATATGACTACGTCAAAGGGCCTCTCGGCGCGCCTTTTCAGTATCTGGAGGTCCTTCAGGAACAGCTCCGGGCTCTTGAACGTGAGGATGGTCCTGCCCGAGTAGTATTCCCACCTGGGCATCGGCTGGGGGTTGGCATAGGCATAGTCCCGGCTGATCAGGGCGATTACAAGGTCGTCTTCGGACATCCTGCCCAGGGCCTTATAGATTTGCATGCTCTCGGCGTTTATCGCGTTATTGGGCCAGTCCGCCACATACCCTATGGTCCGTTTCAGCTGGCCGTACGAAATGACCGAGAGCGAAAGGACAAGTATTATGAAGAAGCTCACCGAGAGAGCCGGCTTCCTGTTAAAGAGCACCCTTGGGCCGGCGGCTATCTTTATCAAGATGAAAAAGCCCATTGCGAAGATCAGCGATATTGCCGGCGCGAGCTGGCGGCCCTGGTACTTGAGGTCGCTGCTCTGCGCGAAGACAAGTGCAAAGGCAGAGCCCGCTACAAGGAATAGCACGAAAATGTTCAGGCCCGGAAGAGAGCCGAATATCCTCTTCCTCAAGTAGACGCAGGCGGCGACAAGCAGGGCCAGGGCAGGGATAGCATAGTAGTACCAGAGCCCGGTCATCATCTGGAAGGTATTCAGAAGCTCTTTTCCGCGGAGCCAGAACTTGCCGCTTTGAGAACTGTCGCCCATTCTGTAGAGAAGGACGCCCTTGATATCAAGCACCAGGTCGTCCCAGCCCAGGTACCACCAGTTCTGAAGGAACTGCAAGGTAACCGTTATCAGGGGCGCGGCCGCGAACAGGGCCCACCTCTTTAAGGGTATGCCCCTGCGCGCCCTGTCCTTTGACCCGAGCCAGCCGATATAATCGAGGCCCACGAGCCAGATGAATATAAAGAGGAGCGAATCATAGGAAGAGGCGGCGAGTATGAAATAGAGCGCCCATATTGCTGCCGTATATTTTCGCCTCTGGGCCCCATCCTTTTTCAGGGCCAGGAGGCTTATAAGGATTATTCCGAACCTGAGGAGGTCGTCGATCGGATGGTTCGCAAGGCTGTCCGCGTAGTCGAGGAACATCGTGGATACGGCATAATAGAGGGTTGCGGTAAAGGCGAACAGGGGGTTTGAGACCTGGTTGAAGGCGGCATACATGAGCGTGAGGGCCGCAAGGGAGATGGCCAGGCTAAAGAGCCTGAAGCCGTACCTCTCGTCCACGCCGGCCTTTTTCAGGAGCGCGAACGGGAAGAGATAGCCTGGAGGGTAGTGCGTATAATAGAGCCGCCTTCCAATAAGACTTCCTGTTACGGTGCCTCTGGCGTGCTGCCGGAGCCCGGGCTCGTCAAGGTACTTTACTATCCCGGACATGCCTATGGGGATGAACAGGAGCTTGTGCTCAAAGGCGCCGTCCTTGTCCCAGTGCTCAAGCGTGAGGAGCGTCTGCGCTGAGCCCTCCTCCCAGCCGCTCCAGCCTTCTTCAGGAAAGGTCTTTGACCCGAGATAAACGGAGAGCACGAGCAGGAGCGCCAAAAAAGGCAGATGCGACCGGAAGTTGCTGAAATAATTGGACATAGCCCGTGAATCTTAGCACGAAAGTAAGTGTGCAGGCAATATGTAAGAGGATGGAATAAGATTATGTGGATTCTGTATTCTGACTCTATTCAGGCTGCTCAAAAAGGTTCAGATGCGAGGCCCCAGTTAAATCGGGGAGCGAGGAATGAGGC
>MGPL01000007.1:0-1596 GCA_001797415.1 Deltaproteobacteria bacterium GWA2_55_10 | reverse complement strand
CGGTAGGGTGTTACCCCTACAACTGCTTAGCAGGCAGCTGCCTTCAGCCACTCGGCCACCTCTCCAGCGGGTTTACGGACGCTCCGGGTCGGAGCAGTAAAAGGATTTTATTTGTATCACGGCTTTATGCTATAATCAAGGCCGCTTTTGACGTGGCTGAAATAACCCTGAACAACTATTATAGAGGAAATCCTTATGGACGAACAGGTAAAAGTTTGCCCTGAATGCGGGGCCGAGTTCTTTGCCAGCATGGCAACGGAGTGCAACAAATGCGAAGCCGAGCTGGTAGACCCTGAGATGATGGGAAGGCCTTCGACCAGGCAGGCCCCTTCGGCTGACCCTGCCCTTGTCTGCATAGAGGAAGGCTCATACGACAGGGCCAATGAGGTCGCCTGGGGATTGAGGAGCGCGGGCTTTGACGCGAAGGTCCTCCGTGCGCCCGCGAACTCGTGCAAGGGCGGCTTCGGTGTCTTTGTTGACAAGGAATCCGCGCGTGATGCCGCTCTGAAAATAGAAGAGCTCTGGAAGAAGTCGCACCCGGAAATAGAAGAGGCCGAAGAGCGCATGAGGAAGGGGCTCTGCCCGGCATGCGGCACGCTCCTTATGGGCTCCTCCGAAGAATGCCCGGACTGCGGCCTTTTCGTCGGCGTGCGCGAAGACGACTGCAGCGGCGACGGCGGCTGTGGAAGCTCCGGATGCGGCCATTGACAGACTATGGCTGCGAAGACGACCAGCCAGCGCGTTAATTGGACAATGATCGCCGCCGCAGCCATTGCGGCGGCCCTTACCTCTATCGTCTACCTGCCTTCTCTCTGGAACGGGTTCGTAAACTGGGACGACCAGTGGTATGTCTATAACAACCCCCTCATAAAGACTATAGACCTCAAGGCGCTCGCAACCGCCATACAGGTCGGCAACTGGCACCCCCTCACGATGTTCTCCCTTGCCATTGATTACAAGCTCTGGGGCCTCAGCCCATTCGGCTATCATCTGGGCAACACGGTACTACACGTTGCGAACACATTTTTAGCCGCTCTCCTTGCGGCGAAGCTCATTCAAGTCGTAAGACCTGATGAAACGAGGTTTTCGTTTGTCGCGGCCCTCGCGACAGGCCTTCTCTTCGGCATTCACCCGCTGCACGTCGAATCGGTCGCATGGATATCGGAGAGAAAGGATGTTCTCTGCGGCCTCTTCTTTTTCCTGAGCGTACTCTCATACGTCAGCTATGCGAAGAAGCCCTCCTGGAAGACTTACCTTTTGTCGTTTGTCTTTTTTGTGCTCGCGCTCCTGAGTAAGCCCATGGCTGTGACGCTGCCGCTGGCGCTCATCATAATAGACTTCTATCCATTCAGGCGGATAGGCTCCATGAAAGACCTCTTCAGGTCAGCTCTCGGCAAGGCCCCTTTTTTCGTAACAGCCGTTATCCTTTCATTTGCCGCCATATACGCTCAAAATGTCGAGGGTGCGCTCCAGCCGTTTGCCGCGGAACCGCTATATCTGAAGTTCCTTTCTGCCGCACGGGGCTACATATTTTACCTGGTGAAGACCTCTGTTCCATACGGGCTTGTGCCGTACTATCCTCATCCCGTTGACAGG
>MGPL01000006.1:28564-30580 GCA_001797415.1 Deltaproteobacteria bacterium GWA2_55_10 | reverse complement strand
GTCGTCGAACTTGTCCTCAGGCACCTCGTACGCCGTCGCCTGCTCCAATGTGTCCATGTGAGGGGCCGGGAAGTTATGCTCTATGGGCTCGCGCCTGACGATTATCTCCTCCCAGTCACCGGTCTTTTCCCATATCAGATAACCCCTGGTAATGCCGTCCGGAGCGCCGTATTTATTCAGCATCTCCTCTGCCGCCTTGCGCGAGGCACCGGGCCATCTCGATGCGACATCGAGAGCGGTTTTGATGCTGATCGGGCGCTGAGGCACGCCCCCGTTGGCCTGCCAATCATTTTGTGCCGCCCATGTCCAGGACGCGGCTGCTATGAAAAGGAATGCCATTATGAAGGATAATGCCCGTTTGAACATGGGAGACCTCCTTCCAGCCCGATTCTTGCGCTATATTAACAGGATAGCAGGAAGCAAGCCGTCCGCAACCCGGATATGGGTTGCCAGCGGCGTGCAAAATCGAAATCCTGAGTTATACTTTATTCGATCCCAAATAATGATTTCGTCTTTGGATCTGTACGGTCCCGTATGCAGCCCAATCCTAAAAAAACAAAAGGAGATGACTGCTATGAGGAAGACTGGCGAGCCTCTCGGCTGGAGAAAAAAGACCTTCGCGGCAGTTTCGTTCGTATTTTTCACCGCTATCCTCATCGTGCCATTCTGGCTTGCGCGTTTCGGTTCCGTGGACGAGGCCTCGGCCGTGGCGAGAGTAGAGGAGCCGGCCATGTTTGCGGGCGCTCAGTTCTTTCTGAAATCAGACGATGCGGTATCAGGCTTCCGGTGGGGGAGCCTTGTAGCGGCAATGAACCCGGGCCTGAGCGCAATGGAGGCCGACGAGATAGGCCGGGCGATATTGAGGTACAGCGGCATCTACGGGCTGCCGCCCAACCTGATAGTGGCGATAATAAGGGTGGAGTCCGGTGGCAACCTCTTTGCGGTAAGCCCAAGGGGAGCGCAAGGCCTTATGCAGGTAATGCCCTTCTGGAAGAAGGAATTGGGCATAGAGGGAACTCTCTTTGACGTCGACAACAACATCCGCGCCGGTTCCCATATACTTGCCGAGAACATAAGCCGCTGGGGGTACAAGGAAGGAATAGTAAGATACTACAGGGGTAACATGCCTGTGAGCGGCGAGCGGTATTTCGTAAAGGTTCAGGCTGCGCTGAAAAGGACGGGATAGAGGTTTATTACGGCTGGAGATTTCATTTGCCACTCCGCCACCGGTATACTATCATTAAAAAAACCGAATGCCGGAGAGGAGCAGCAGATGAAGTTGAAGATACAGATCGGCGAGCCGCGCGGGTTTGACGCGGGCGACGGCACAAACAGGTTTACGGCGACTGTCGTCGAGGGAATGAGCGGCTCAAGGGAGGTCGACGCGCTTCCAAAGGCCGCGGACCTGCTTACGGGCAGCAAGACAGTGGACAGGCTCGTCGAGTACTGGTTTGTCGCGTACACGAGCCCCATACAGTACGAGGGTTCTTCTTTTTCGAGCCTGCTCTTCGTGCCCAGGTATAAGACCAAGCAGGCTCCGCTTGAGATGCTCGCGGAGGGTGAGCGCCTGGTCTTCAATGCCGTGTGGAGGCAGGACGGACAGCCCTGGGACGCGCAATCCGTAAAGGCGGCGCAGGAGGGCGGCATAGAGATAGGCGGCATGCTTGTCGCCAACGCCGAAATGGAAAAAGAATAGTATCTCAGAGATATTATTGAAGGGCAGGCTCCCGGGGGCCTGCCCTTTTTTTCATTGTAAGCAGGTTTTTCCTTTTATCAAAATATGTTTATTCTGATAAGCTCTGTTTTAAAGGGAGGGTCTTAAGGTAATGGCCGCGAAAGCCTGGAAAGCTCTTGTTCTGATTGCCGTTGTCATATCCGCCGCGCTCGCAGCTTACTTTCTCCTGTACAGTTCGACGGCGCCGGAGGACTTTATCGAGAGGACTGGCGTTATCGAGGCCACAGAGGCTGAAGTCGCCTCAAAGATAGCCGGACGTATCGTTTGGCTATGCTGCCGCG
>MGPL01000006.1:27077-28534 GCA_001797415.1 Deltaproteobacteria bacterium GWA2_55_10 | reverse complement strand
CCGTAAGGCTCGATGCAAGAGAACTCAGGGCCAGGGCCGCTGAAGGCTCTGCGGCGGTCGCTGCAGCTGCGGAGGATATAGAGGAGGCCACGGTAAACCTTGAGAACGCGCGCGTGGAGAGGGAGGCGTTATCGCATGAGGTAGAGGCTGCCAGGGCAGAGGTGGACAGGACGAGAGCCCTTGCCGATGAGGCAAAAGAGAACCTTGCCAGGGCAGAGGGGCTTTTTAAAGACGGCTATATCGCAAGGAGGGACCTTGACGCTGCAAGGGCCGCCTATGACTCTAACGCGGCACAGCTGAAGAGCGCCTCAGCGCGGCTCCGGGGCACAAAGGCAAATTTGAAGAACGCGACGGTGAGCATACGGGCTGCACAGGCCCGTATCAAGGCCGCACAGGCCAGGAGAGAGCAGGCGGCGGCCGAGGCAGAGGTCTTGATGGCCCAACTGGATGACGCTGTCATCCCTTCGCCGTTAAGCGGCATTGTCTCTTACAAGGCATTCGAAACGGGCGAATACGTAAGCCCTGGCGCGATCATATATACGGCCTATGACCCGAAAAACCTCTGGGCCAGGGTTGATATCGAGGAGACGAGCATACAGTATATTAAGATCGGCAGCCCTGCCGAGATCGTGCCGGCAGGAGGCGGGAGGGCGCTCCCGGGCAAGGTTATCGAGATAGGCGAGGCAGGCGGCTTTGCCACGCAGAGGGATGTAACACGGGGCAGGCCTGACATAAAGACATTCAGGGTAAAGGTTGGACTTCAGGACGCGCAGGGAATACTTAAGCCGGGCATGACGGTAAGCGTGAAAATAAAATTCAATAAATGAACGCGATAGAAATAAATGAGCTTGTAAAAAAATACGGCGGCCTTACCGCGCTGGACAGGGTGAGCCTTGAGATCCCTGAAGGGGATTTCTTTGGCCTGCTCGGTCCCAACGGCGCCGGCAAGACAACCCTGATAAGGATATTGACGACCCTTCTCAAGCCGACTTCCGGATATGCGAAGGTGCTGGGCCATGATGTCGTGAAAGACCCGACAGCCGTCAGGAATGTCATAGGCGTAGTGCCGCAGGCAATGACCAGCGACCTGGACCTTACAGGCTATGAGACGATGGACATCTACGCCAGGTTCTATGACCTCCCGAAGAAGGAGCGCAAGGAGCGCATAGACGAGCTGCTTGCAATGGTGGGCCTCAGGGAGAGGGCGGGCGACCTCGTGGCCACATACTCGGGAGGAATGAGGAGGCGGCTCGAGATTGCGCGCGGGCTCGTGCACAAGCCCGGCATTCTCATACTTGACGAGCCGACTATCGGCCTTGACCCGCAGTCAAGGCATGTCGTCTGGGAGCTCCTGGAGAAGTTCAGGAAGGGCGACAGGCTCACTGTTCTCCTTACCACGCATTACATGGAAGAGGCGGAATCGCTCTGCGACCATGTCGCCATAATCGACTACGGAA
>MGPL01000006.1:19882-27071 GCA_001797415.1 Deltaproteobacteria bacterium GWA2_55_10 | reverse complement strand
TCGCGCTCGACACCGTGCCCGGACTCAAGAAGGCCATACCGCAGAAGGACGTGGTAGAGCTTACGGTGACCGGCGTCGATTTGGAAAAGGCCGTGGAGAAGGCGAAGTCCCTTCCTGATGTGACGTCAGCCGCATATAAAGAGGAGAGCGTCCTCGTCTCGTCAGACCACGGGGCAGAGATAATCCCGGAGGTGGTCGAGGCCCTGAGGGGCATGGGCGCGAGGGTGACACGGGTGATGCTCAAGGAGCAGACACTGGAAGACGTCTTCATCCATTACACTGGAAGGCCCATAAGGGAAGAGGAGGCGAAGAAGGTGAGCTTCCTCCTGGGCGCGGGCGTGCCTACGAAATGGGGGAGATGAGCAAACCCCTCTTTTCTAAAGAGGGGAAGGGGAGATTAATATTTTCTCTGTAATCCCCCTCAGTCCCCCTTTAGAAAAGGGGGATGAAAGCTCGGCATGTTCCTCTTTAAATAAGGACAGGGATTAAACATGAGCCGTTTCCTCGCCATACTCGAAAGGGACCTGAGGAAGTTCATAAGGAACCCGCTCGTCGTCGCCATGAGCCTCCTCATGCCCATCATCTACCTCGTCATCCTCGGCAACTCGTTCCAGGGCGAGCTCAAGCGTCTGCCGATCGCGGTAATAGACCTCGACAGCGGGCCTCATTCGGACAGGGTAATGGAACTGCTGCGTACTATCGAAGCAGGCCCCCGCACCTTGGATGTCAGGGTGATATCGGACCAGGGCTTCGCCATGCAGGGGCTTAGGGAGGGCGTCTTCAAGGGAGTGCTCATAATCCCGGAGGACTTCAGCCGCAATGTCATAAGGGGGACGACCGCCGAACTTGGCCTCTACCTCGACAACGCGGAGACGATATCAGCCAATACGGTGCGCGCGTCGATTGCAGGCGCGCTGCCGGAATTACGGGACGAGTTCATATCGATAAGAGAGGAGAGGACCCAGACAAGGCTCCGCGATATTGAGCTTTACCGGAAGATAGATTACGACCAGACTCTGATCCCCGGCGTAGTCATAATGGCCATATTCCTCGGCGCGATGACTACCGGGGCCTTCAACATGGTCATGGACAAATTCCTCGGCGTGGAAGAGAGCTATTTCCTTACGCCCCTTACCAAGCGCGACATCGTCATGGGCCTTATCGCGAGCGGGCTTCTCATAACGACTCTTCTGGCCCTTCTCGTCCTCTTTTTCGGTTCGCTCATATCAGGCCTTTACATCTGGCAGTTGATGACGCCAGTGAGTTTTTTCCTGCTGATAATAGTGATAATCCTCTCCACGCTCGGCCTTCAGGGGCTGATGTTCATGATTATGGGGCGCATAAACCACCCCAGGATAGTCGGCGTGCTCGGAGGCTTCTTGAATGTCATCCTGTTTTTCCCGAGCGGCGCCATATACCCCATCGAAAGCTTTCCGGGCTGGCTAAAGGCCTTCGCGTGGGTGAACCCAGAGACCTACTCGGTACACGCCATGAGGGCGCTTCTTTTCAAGGGCGCGGGGCTGCAGGCGGTCGAGGCTGACATAGTCTATCTGTCCATCTTTGCCGTTGCCTCCGTAGCCCTCGGCCTGGTTGTATTCAAGCGCGCGCTATAGTTCGGGTCAATTGAAATGAACACAGGCCTGTGATATCTTCCTTTAAAGGCAAGTCCCTTTAGCATGTACGGGCTTAGCTTACAACCCTCCCCCTTGACGGGGGAGGGCAGGGTGGGGGTGAATGTTTTCACCCTCCCCTCAGTCCCCTCCCGTCAAGGGAGGGGAAGGTTTTGTGAGATGCCCTTGTGCTTGCAGCAGGGGTCATTGGAAACCCTTTTACGATGGAGTCCTTTATGGAACCCAGAAAAATAACCGAAGGCGTTTTCTGGGCAGGCGCAGTCGACTGGGACAGGCGTCTTTTCGATGCCCTCATACCGCTGCCGGACGGCACGAGCTATAACGCGTATATAGTAGCCGGAAGGGATAAGACTGCGCTCCTTGATACTGTCGAGCCTTCGATGACCGCAGTCTTACTGGATGAGCTCAAGGGCATCGACAAGATAGACTACATAGTATCCCACCATGCCGAGCAGGACCATTCAGGCTCTATTCCCGTCTTACTTGAGAAATACCCGGATGCGAAGGTCGTCTGCAGCCCGAAGGGCAAAGAGCTGCTGATGTGCCACCTTCACCTGCCTGAATTCGTTTTCATTACTGTCGCCGATAGCGAGATAATAGACCTGGGCGGAAAGACGCTGGAGGTGATCTACACTCCATGGGTGCACTGGCCTGAGACAATATCCACATACCTGAAGGAAGACGGCATACTTTTCAGCTGCGACCTCTTCGGTTCGCACCTTGCCTTCACAGGGCTTCACATCGAGGATGAACAGAGGGTCTGTGACGCGTCGAAGAGGTACTTTGCCGAGGTCATGATGCCATTCCGCCCGACCATAAAAAAGCACATCGAGAGACTCGACAAGTACGACATCAAAACGATTGCGCCAAGCCACGGTCCGATTTATAAAGACCCGAGATGCATAATCGCGTCTCACAAGGAATGGGTCTCGGACAATGTGAAGAACAGGGTGGTTATCGCCTATGCCACAATGCACGGCTCGACCGAGCTTATGGTCGAGGCGCTCTCAGCGGGCCTGTGGAAGAGGGGGGTCGAGGTAGAGAGGTTCAATCTCGCCACGGCAGATACCGGCAGGCTCGCGATGGCCCTTGTCGATTCGGCGACAATAGTCATCGGCTCGCCGACTGTTCTCGGCGGGGCGCACCCGCTCGTAATATCAGCCGCGTTCCTTGTTAACGCGCTGAGGCCGAAGCTAAAGTTCGCCGCCATAATCGGATCACAGGGCTGGGCAGGCAAGATGATGGAGCAGATAACTGCTCATATCGGCAATCTCAAGGCAGAGGTCCTGCCGCCTGTCATTGTCAAAGGTAAGCCGACGCAAGCCGACCTGAAGGAAATAGAGGCATTGGCTGAATCGATCGCGGAGAAGCACAAGTCCATAGGGATATTACAGGGGCAGCCATGAGATCATACAGGAAGGAACTGTCTTTCAATATTAACGACAGGGTCGGTTTCGTTAACATCACGCCAGAGGTCGAGCAGTGCCTGAAGGAGAGCGGAGTGAAAGAGGGGCTTCTTCTCGTCAACTCGATGCACATAACATCGTCGGTCTTCATCAACGACGACGAGAGTGGTCTTCACAACGACTTCAGGGCATGGCTCGAAAGGCTGGCCCCGCACGCGCCCGTTTCTCAGTACAGGCACAACGATACCGGCGAGGACAACGCTGACGCCCATCTCAAGAGGACTGTCATGGGCAGGGAGGCCGTTGTCGCCATAACCGGCGGGAAGCTTGACTTCGGCACATGGGAGCAGATATTCTACGGCGAGTTCGACGGGCGCAGGAAAAAGAGGGTGCTCGTCAAGATAATAGGGGAGTAGCTGGTCTTGGTCGAGAAGCTTATCGGTATTCTGGGTCTTCTGGTCTTTGTCGCAATCGCCTGGGCCTTTTGCACTGACAGGAAATCCATCAACTGGAGGCTTGTCCTCTGGGGCATCGGCCTCCAGGCGCTCTTCGCCGTCCTGATATTGAAGACCGGGCCGGGCGCGCTGGTATTCGACTTCGCACGGACCGTCATGACCGGGGTCCTGAACTTCACCGACATCGGCTCGCGCTTCCTCTTCGGCAACCTCATCAGCGACTTCAATATCGGCGCGATACTCGCCTTCAAGGTCCTTCCTGTCATCATCTTCGTATCGTCCCTGATGGGCATACTCTTCTACCTCAACATCATACAGGTATTTGTGCGGGCCTTCGTGTGGGTGATGGAGAAGACGATGCGGGCATCCGGCGCAGAGTCTCTCATTGCCGCGATGTTTGTCTTCATGGGCATAGAGGCCACGACAGGCGTAAAGGACTACATCCGGAGGATGAGCACATCGGAATTATTCACCGTCATGACAGCCTTCATGTCAACGATAGCCGGGAGCGTCATGGCCGTCTATGTGAGCTTCGGCGCGAGCGCAGGGCACCTCCTGGCCGCATCCGTCATGAGCGCGCCCGCCGCCATACTCATATCAAAACTCATGCTGCCTGAGACAGCCAAGGCCGTCGAAGGCGAGGGGAATGAAAGAGATGCGCTCAAGAGCGCGGACGTTAACATAATAGAGGCCGCGGCAAACGGCGCGGCTGACGGGCTCAAGCTCGCGGCAACCATCGGCGCGATGCTGCTGGCCTTTGTCGCCCTGATCGGGATGATGAACCACTTCCTCGGGTTTGTGAACACCTCGTTCGAGGAGATAAGCGGCTACCTCTTTACGCCATTCGCATTCTTGATGGGAGTGCCCTGGGAGGACTGCTTCAAGGTGGGGGAACTGTTGGGTATCAAGGTGGTCTTCAACGAGTTCATATCCTACCAGAAGATGCAAGGCATGATAGAGAGCGGGGCGTTGCAGCCGCGCTCTGTGTCGATTGCCACTTATGCCCTGTGCAGCTTCGCGAACTTCGGCTCAATAGCGATACTCATAGGCGGGATAGGGTCGATCGCTCCTGAGAGAAAGAAAGAGGTCGCGAGATTGAGCCTCAAGGCGCTGGTTGCGGGAGTCCTGGCGAGTTTCATGACGGCGTCGATTGCAGGGCTGCTGCTTTAACAGGCTGCTGAAAAAGTCCCATCTGCTTTGTTGGCCTCAAAGCTCGTTACTGCGGCGTACGGCAAAGAGTACGCCTCATTCCTCACTCCCCGATTTAACCGGGGCCTCGCATCTGGAACTTTTTGAACAGCCCGAATAACTTTGCCAGCTATTTTTTGCATCGTTTTTAAAACGAGGGGGCATAATGCGAAGTGAGCATAGGGATGGGGGAGGGGAGCGCGAGCCGGGGCAGAAGGAGCTAAGCCCGAATGGGTTTAGCGACATAAGGGGCGAGCGCGGAGGATGGAGGCGGAAGCGAGCGAAGCCTTATGCCCAAAAAAGCCCGGCAGGGCGCAAAAGGCCTTGTCCACGAAACGTCAGCAATACATAATTACGACCTTACCTTCTCCTCCATAAACCTCGGGTACCCGTCGATCAGTATCTCCACCTTCTCCTCACCCCTTATTACCTCGACAGTCGGCTTGAAGAATATGAAGTCCTGGTGAAAGGGCACGCTTACCTTTCCGCCGAATGACGAGTTGTCGCCGAAGGCGATATGGATGGTGCCGAGTATCTTCTCTGTCTCGAGGATGTTGTCTGCCCGCGATGCCTTCTCGTTGGTCCCAATGCCCAGCTCAGCTATGTTGCCGCAGAGCGGCTCTGCCTCTATCCGCTCGCGCAGCCGTTTTGAGAAGTCGTCCTTTCCCGTTACATCGACGACCTTGCCGCCCCTTACCATCACCTCTACAGGCTTGCTGAACCTTCCGGTCGGCGCCCATTCAAGGATAAGCACTCCGTCAGCCGTGCCTTCCACAGGCGCGAGGAAGGCCTCGCCAGCCGGCAGGTTGGAAAAGGAGCCCCGCTCAGTCAATATGCCCGTATCAGGCAGGGCCGGCCTGTCCTTGATGGAGAAGCTTATCGATGTCCCGTTATGGGAGGTTATGAAGACCGTATCACCGCCGGAGATCATCTGTACAAGCCTCTTTGTCCTCTTTTCGACCTCTTTCCAGTCTGCCGTCATCGCGCCCGTGAGCATATCCCTTTCAAATAGCGGCATGCTCGCGTAGCGCACACCCATTACCCTCGTAAGGAAGTCCCTGAACCTGGTATGGGATGTCGAATAGTTGGAGAGTGCGATTATGGCCTGGGGCGAATGCCCGAGCCTCCCTAAAGTCTCTTCAGCCTCTTTCAGGTGTGCGGGCGCGGCTCTCTTCTCCAGTATCCTGCCGAGTATGCCCTTCTTCTCAAGCTCGTCGACCGCTGTTCTTCCGAAGGTCGCCTCCCACATGGCCTTTGGCGGCTCCTTGCCGTGGCTGCCCACGGCAGGGTACTCCATGTACTCGACATCGCAGAGCCCTTCTCCGGCCTTTGCGACATCCTTCGCGATTTCTACCAGCGCAGACCTTCTCTTGCGCTCGTCATCCGATATGTCCTCGGAAGGTTGTATAATGTCTGTGAAGACCAGTACCTTTTCCTCTGGTTTCACTCCCAGGTTTACAGTAAATATTTTCTTTATTGCGTCGGACATCAGCAACCACCTCCCTATGTTAACTTCAATATATCACTTGACCCTCCATTGTCAATTAGTTGAAGGCCCGGAAGAGGGCTTGTTCAAAATATTGACAGGAAAAGGTGAGTTGTTCTATAATGCGTGTCAAAAGTTACAGACTCACCATAGGAACTGCACCGGGAGACCAATGAGCGGCACCATCCTTCTTGTCGAAGACGAAGAGTATATTCGCGAGAACCTTAGCGAAATACTCCAGATGAACGGGTATCAGGTCTCCACGGCCGCCAACGGCGAGATGGGTCTGGACCTCGCCAGGAGGTCGGATTTCGATATAGTCCTCACTGACCTGAAGCTCCCCGGCATGAGCGGCATAGAGGTCGTCCGCTCGGTCAAATCCATCTCCCCTGATACAGCCTGCATAATACTAACCGGCTACGCATCCGTAGAAACGGCCGTCGAGGCAATGCGGGTCGGCGCGTTCACCTATCTTAAAAAGCCCTTCAGCAAGGACGAGCTCCTTATCACCATAGAAAAGGCAAAAGAGGTCCACAGCCTCAAGCAGGAGAACACAAAGCTCAGGGACGAGATAAAGAAGAACTGCACTACGGCCATCCTCGGCACAAGCTCCGAGATACAGGAGGTCAAGGACGTAATAGACAAGATAGCCGACACCGACTCGACCGTGCTCATACTGGGCGAGAGCGGCACCGGCAAGGAGCTTGTGGCAAGGGCGCTCCATTACGGCAGCACCCGGCACAAGAAGCCGTTCGTGCCCATAAACTGCGGCGCCATACCCGAGGACCTGCTTGAAAGCGAGCTTTTCGGCTACGAGAAGGGCGCTTTTACCGGGGCCATAGCCACCAAGATAGGCAGGTTCGAGGCGGCCCACGAGGGAACGGTATTCCTTGATGAGATAGGCGACATGAGCCCGGGCCTGCAGGTAAAGATACTGAGGGTCCTGCAGGAGAAGGAGTTCGAGAGGGTAGGCGGGCGCAGCACCATAAAGGTCGACGTAAGGGTTGTCGCGGCCACGAACCT
>MGPL01000006.1:18543-19826 GCA_001797415.1 Deltaproteobacteria bacterium GWA2_55_10 | reverse complement strand
TCAATGTCATCCCCATACACCTGCCGCCGCTCCGCGACCGCAGAGAGGACGTGCCGGTCCTTGTAGACCATTTCATGGAAAAGATGTGCGGACGCAAGAGGAAGGACCTCAAGGGCGTAAGCCCTGACGCGCTGAGGCTCCTCGAGGCGTATGACTGGCCCGGCAACATAAGGGAGCTTGAGAACCTCATCGAGCGGCTTGTAGTATTGAAGGAGGAGGGGACGCATATTACGCCCAGGGACATTCCTGACAAGATAAGGAACGTAAAGAATGATGCCTCTTCAGCCGTTATGGGCACTGTGAGCCTGCCTGATGCGGGACTTGACTTCAATGCCGCCGTCGACAACTTCGAGAGGGAACTCATACTCTCAGCCCTCCAGCGCGTCAACGGCATAAAGAAGAAGGCGGCCGAGTACCTGAACCTCAACAGGACCACCCTCATTGAGAAGATGAAGAGGAAGGGCCTGCTTGACGAGAATCCGGAAGTGGAAAACGAGCTTGCCGGGTCATGAATTTGACATCAACCGCCAGCTCAGGCGTTGAATCCTTCTTTTTCCGCTTGTTTTAGCCTGCCTCAACCCCATCAGAACCAGTCTCCTTATCAAGCCGTAAGTATTTGAATAATTTATATTAATTTACTTCAAGCCCGCATCTTTATCTTATCCGGCCATTCCCTGGCATGGTTGTTGCTATATCTTCTGTAGCGAAGACCAAAGCCATGAAAAAACTCCTCTTCATAATCGTTCTCATGCTTGTCCTGTCTTGGGGCTGGCGAGCCGACGCGGCTGAAATTGTGGCCATTCGCGCCTCCCAGCAGAAGGACTTCCACAGGCTCACCATCATCTTCTCTGAAGAGATACCTGTCGAGGTGGACAAAAAAGGCGAGAAGCTCCTGGTGCGCATGCGCGAGCTGGAGACTGCCAAGCTCACCCATATCCCGGCAACCGACATCATCAAGGTAAAGGGCCTTACGAAGACCCATGACCCATCCGGAGATATATCCACGATAGAGGCGCTTGTAACCGAGGGCTCGACAGTCAAGCACTCGTCCAGGCCAGGGCCGTTCAGGCTGATAATCGACGTCTACCCGGCTTCGAGCCTTGTTTTGAGAAGGGAAGGGACGAGGCCCGGGGAGGAATCCCACCTGCTTCATCCCGATGCAGCGGGGCTCGTCGCCTTCAACGACTCCTGGAGGTGGCTGTACAGGAAGAAGGCCGTAGAGATATTGAAGCAGGAGCTCTACAGGGCGCCGCTTACAAGCGTCTTCAGGGTAGTGCCGGGAA
>MGPL01000006.1:10390-18532 GCA_001797415.1 Deltaproteobacteria bacterium GWA2_55_10 | reverse complement strand
AACGCTGATTCGATAATAAAAGGCCTTCAGAACGCTTCATCGTCCTACGCGGCCCAGGGCAAGAGTGCGAATGCAGCGGTGTTGAAGGCCATAGCCGATTTCTACTCCAACTCTACCACCCATACGGAGCTTGAGGCGATCCTCCGGGCAAACTCGTCTGATTTTTCCACCCTGGCTTATTTTGTCATGGGCGACCATTTCGAGAGAAAGGGCTTCTACCCGGAGGCAGCCGGGTATTTTACAAGGGCCATCGGGGACAAGGAAAATGCCCTCAGGCCGGAAGCCCTCTTCAGAAGGGGCAGGCTCTTTTATTTTGATGAGAAATTCGGCGACGCGAAGGACTGGTTCAAGAGGTCCCTTGACGAGGGCCATAAGGAAGCCGGGATATGGCTGGCCAATACCGCCCTCATAAAGGGCGAAATGGAGCTTGCCTGGCCCATGTACAAGGAGCACGTCAGGGCTATTGAGGAGCTTGACCCTGTTACGAGGCTGAGCGTCGCCGACACCTATCTCACCCGCGGCACCTGGCAGGAGGCCCGCTATTCTTACGCCGCGATAAGGGCGAGGTACCCGAAGCAGGAGTTCATAGAGACATTTTTAACGTTGAAGGAGGGCGATGCCCTCCTCGCGGAAGGCAAGCTTGACGAGGCTGCCCTGCTGTACGGCAGGACCAAGGAGAAGCTCAAGGGAGAGGAGTGGGCGATCGCGACCCTCTCACTCGCGGATGCCTGGTTCTCATCGGACAATGCGGAGAACCTCCTGAAGGCCGAGAAGCTCTACGGATCGGTCGCTGGCGGCAATTTTATCGGTTCTGAAATAGCCCGCATGAGGCTGGCTTCTACCAGGATCAGGCTCGGGAAGTTCGAAGAGGCCTACGGAGACATCACCCGGTTTGGCGCGAAATACCCCGTGAGCCCGGTACGCCAGGACATGGACAAGCTCTCGTCAGTCCTCTTCTACGAATGGCTCGATTCCCTCTACAGGAAAGGCGACCATGTCGCCGCGCTGAAGCTCTTCCTTGAGACCCCCTTGAGCATACCGTTCGGAAAAAAGGCGGATATCTACCTGAAGATCGGCACCTCTTCGATGGAGACCGGGCTAAAGAGCGAGGCCGTGAGCATGCTCGACAACGCGGCGAAGATGGGCGCCCCGCAGGTCGCAGAAGAGGCGATGCTCCTACTGGCGCGGGTATATCTCTCGCAGAACGATACAGGCTCGGCTGAAAGGATGCTCCGGGCATTCAAGACAAGGTTCCCCAGGAGCGGCAAGAGGGCTGAGATTGCGGAGCTTGAAGCCCGCATAGCGTTCGAGATGGGCGAGCACGCCCGGGTCGCCGGCTATTCGGGCACTGCAGACCCCGAGCTTATGGTCATGAAGGCCGAGTCCGTCTATAGATCAGGCAGGGCAAAAGAGGCGGCTCTTCTCTTCGAGAAGGCGGCGGTCTCGCTCAACGCAAAAGGCTCTCTCAGGGCCGCTGCAAGGGCATACGCCCGTTACGCAGACGTTTTGTTCGATATTAATGATTTCGACAGGGCAGCCCGGGGCTACAGGCAGGCCGTTAACCTCCTGGATGCCGCTGATAAGGAAGAGATGTCGTGGGCTCTCTACAGGATCGTCCAGTGCTTCTCCAGGCTCGGCAGGGAGGCGGAGAAAAAGGCCGCGCTCAAGGAGCTAAAGGATGCCGGCGGCGAGATCTCTCCCTGGTCTGAAAAAATATTCAAGGAAGCGGCGAGGCTTTAGGAGGACGCGATGACGAATGAGATACCCATAGAGCTTCTTAATGACGCGTTCAACGTCTTCAGGGACGCCTCGAAGAAGCTCGAAGACCAGTACGCGGTTCTCGAGACAAGGGTCGAGGAGCTTAACTCTGAACTGGCCGAAAAGAACAGGGCCATTGAAAGGTCCAGGCGCCTTGCTGCTATGGGCGAGATGGCCGCCAGGATTGCGCACGAGATAAGAAACCCGCTCGGCTCGATGTCCATATTCGCCACCCTTCTTGAAAGGGAGCTTGCGGAGGACAAAAGGAAAAAGCTCGCCGAGCAGATAAGCAAGGGCATAAAGACGCTCGATAACCTCCTCTCGAACATGCTCCTGTTCGCGAACTCGCCTGAGGCAAGGCTCAAGAGTATGGATATAAAAGAGATCATAGACGATTCGATACTCCTCACCAAAGGCCGCGAAAAGAAGGGCGTGGAGATAAGCGTGGCGCACAGCGGAGAGACCGTGATAACGGCTGACCCGGACCTCCTCAGGCAGCTCTTTTTGAATCTCATGATAAACGCGCTGGACGCAGTAGAAGATAACGGAAGGGTCGAGGTAACGACGAATGTCGTCGAAAGAGACGGCTCTGATTATATGGAAATAAAGGTCAGCGACAACGGCAGGGGCATAGCCGCCAGGGAGCTGGACAGGATATTCGACCCGTTCTTCACGACAAAGGAGCGGGGCACGGGGCTTGGCCTTGCCATAGTGACATCCGTGGTAGACGCGCACGCGGGCTGGATAAAGGCCGAGTCAGCTTTGGAAGAGGGAACTGCTTTTACGATCGGCATACCTGTGAAAAGGGAGTTCAGGATATGAAGAAGGTCCTCGTAGTAGACGACGAACCGGCAATGAGGCTGGCCATAGAGGAGGCCCTGACCCGCAAGGGCTACGGGGTGGTCCTGGCCGAAGACGGCAGAGACGGACTTCAGAAGCTCAAGGACGGCGGCTTCGGCATGGTGATAAGCGATATGAACATGCCGCGCATGGGCGGCATGGAATTTCTTAAAGAGATAAAGAAGGCTTCCCCTCAGGTGCCCGTGCTGCTCATAACAGCGTACGGGACCATCCAGAAGGCCGTAGAGGCCGTAAAGGAAGGGGCTGTCGATTTCATACTGAAGCCCTTTACCCTCGAAGCCCTCGAAGAGACGGTGGAGAAGGCTTTCATGATGAATGAAGCTGCCACGGGATTCGAGACAAAGGGCAAAGCGATGCTCGCCAGGGGCCGGCAGATGCAAAGGCTCGTATCGATGGCGATGGTCGCGGCCTCAAGCGACGCCACGGTGCTCATCTCAGGCGAGAGCGGCACAGGCAAGGAGCTTCTGGCGCGCTTCATACACGAGACGAGCCCCCGTAAAGACAATCCATTCGTCGCAGTCAACTGCGCTTCCATCCCCGACAGCCTCCTTGAAAGCGAACTCTTCGGACACGAAAAGGGCGCTTTCACGGGGGCCCATTCCTCAAGGCAGGGCAAGTTCGAGCTCGCAGACAAGGGGACCATACTGCTGGACGAGATAAGCGAGATGGATTTCAAGCTCCAGGCAAAGCTCTTGCGTGTAATACAGGAAAAAGAGGTCGAGAGGCTGGGCTCCAGGGGGCCGGTCCCCCTCGACATACGCATTCTGGCAACGACCAACAGGGACATGAAAAAAGAGGTGAAAGAGGGCCGCTTCAGGGAGGACCTCTACTACAGGCTCAACATATTCCCGCTTACTCTGCCGCCGCTCAGGGAGCGCGGCGAGGACATAAGGCATCTTGCGGAACATTTCGTCAAGAAGTTCAACGCCAAGTACATGAGGCGCATCGGGGATGTCTCCCCTGAGGCTTTTGGTTTCATAATGAACCAGGAGTGGAGGGGCAATATCAGGGAGATGGAGAATACCCTTGAGAGGGCCGTTCTCCTCTGCCAGGGTAAGACCCTTGAAAAAGAGCACCTCATGCCTTGCCAGGAGCCTGACGAGGCCAGGGAGGAAGAGCATGCCGGGCCTATCCATGACAGGACTGATAGCGGTAGCGCCAATTTAATGACGCTTTGGGAGATGGAGAAGGGCCTTATAAAAAAGACCATGGGCGAGGTCGAGGGCAACAGGACCCATGCCGCCAGGATACTCGGCATCTCCGTGAGGACTTTACGCAATAAACTCAAGGAATATGGGCAGGTTTTGCCTGGATAGGAAAAATCTGCCGCTTTAGCCCCATTCTCCCTTCAAGATAAAAAGCAAGGCCAGTACCCCTTTTAAGTATTTGGTATGGTATTTGCAAAATCCTCTTAACCGATATTCAAACACAGGTGACGCTCATGACAGGTAACATCTTCGACAAGACAATAGGCCTTCTGGGAAACGCGATGGACCTCCGTGCATCCAGGCACAAGCTCCTCTCGTCCAATATCGCCAACCAGGAGACCCCCGGCTACAGGGCGGTCGATATCAACTTCGAGGCAGAGATGAAGAAAAGGGTCAGCGGCCCCTCGACCGATGTATACCTCGCGGGCACCAGTGATAAGCACCTCGCGCAGGCAACCGGGGCCTCGGCTTCAGCCCCAGCTGTGCTCGACAGGGCGACCGACCTTCCGGGCTTTGACGCCAACTCGGTCGGAATAGAGGCCGAGATGGCGCGCCTATCGGAGAACACGCTAATGTATACGGTCGCATCCAAAATGCTCAAGGACAAATTCAACCTCTTAATGACAGCTATCAAGGAAGGGGGAAGATAAGAGATGGCAGACCTTTTTTCGGTAAGCGCTTCGGGCATGGAGGCCCAGAGGCTCAGGATGAACATCATAGCGAGCAACCTCGCTAACGTAGAGACGACCAGGACCGCAACGGGCGGCGCGTACAGGCGCAAGGACATCGTATTCGAGACCCATGGTCAGGTCGACTTCGGGACGCATCTCAAGGCTGCCTCAGCCGCATACAATAACGGCGTGAAGGTCTCCGGCATAATCGAGGACGCCAGGCCTCTCAAGTACAAATACGAGCCGGGCCACCCGGATGCGGACAAGACCGGGTATGTGGCCTATCCCAACGTGAACGCAGCCGAGGAGATGGTCAACATGATAGCCGCCACAAGGAGCTACGAGGCCAACGTGACCGCGTTCAAGGCGACGAGAGAGATGGCTTTGAAGGCCCTCGAACTCGGCCAGTAACACGAGACTAAAGGAGAGAACGGCTTATGGTAGATTCGGTAAAAGGGGCGCTCAGCGCGCAGATTGATTCCCTCGGAAAGGCGGCCGCAGGCGCGACAGGCGACTCGACCGGCTTTGCCGATGTCCTCAAGGAATCCATAGAGAAGGTCAACATGGCGCAGACCGAGGCTGACCAGGCCATGCAGGGCCTTGCCACGGGCCAGGTGAACAACATCCACGAGACCATGATAGCGATAGAGAAGGCCAATCTCTCCTTCAACCTCATGGTGCAGGTAAGGAACAAGCTTGTCCAGGCATACGAAGAAATAATGAGGACGCAGGTATAACGAATGGACAAACTTTTTCTTGACATAAAGTCGTTCATAGGGACCAGGCCCGCCGTCGCATTGGGCGTTGCCGCCGTCGTAATAGCCTCGATAGCGGTGCTCCTGCTCTGGAACCAGGGGCCTGAGTACCAGGTCCTCTACAACCAGCTCTCTAATGAGGACTCCGGAGCGGTAATAGAGAAGCTCAAGGAGAAGAGGGTCCCGTACAAGGTCGACGGCTCGAGCATAAGCGTGCCGGCTGACAAGGTATATGAGACAAGGATGGAGCTTGCCGGCGAGGGGCTCCCGCAGGGCGGCGGCATCGGTTTCGAGATATTCGACAAGACGGCCTTCGGCGTGACGGATTTCGTACAGAAGGTGAACTACAAGCGCGCCCTCCAGGGCGAACTCGCAAGGACGATCACCCAGATAAAAGAGATAGAGTCGGCAAGGGTGCACCTCGCGCTGCCTGAAAAGGGAGTTTTCCTCGACGAGCAGAAAAAGGCGAGGGCATCGGTAATAGTGAAGCTCAAGCCCGGCAAGGAGCTTACGCAGGGGCAGGTGAGCTCTATAGTCCACCTCGTCGCCAACAGCACCGATAATCTCAAGCCCGACGATGTCGCGGTAGTCGACACCTCAGGCAGGATGTGGACGCGCGAATCAAACGAGGGCGATGCCCTGAGGCTCTCGGCCACGCAGATAGAGTACAAGAGGGGTCTTGAGAACGACTACGAGAACAGGCTTCAGAGCATGCTTGAGAAGACCGTAGGCATGAACAAGGTCGTGACAAGGGTATCTGTCGAGGTAGACACCAAGCACGTCGAGCGGACGGAGGAGAGGTTCGATCCTGACGGCCAGGTCGTAAGGAGCGAGCAGAGGAACAAGGAAAAGAGCGTAGGCGGCACCGCGAATTACGGTGTCCCCGGCGTGCTCTCCAACATGCCCGAGACCGCACAGCCCCAACAGGCCGCAGTTGTCGCGCCCTCGCAGTCACAGAGGCAGGACGAGGTAATAAACTACGAGATAAGCAAGGTGACAAGCCATGTCGTCGAGCCGATAGGCGCGATAAAGAGGCTTACGGTCTCGGTCCTTGTCGACGGCACGTATCAGACGGCTAAAGACGGCCAGGACAACGAGACCAGGACATATGTGGCGAGGACAGACGAGGAGATTTCCCGGTTCACCGAGATGGTCAAGGCCGCGGTAGGCTACGACGAGAAAAGGGGAGACGCCATAAACGTCGTAAGCACGCCTTTTGACAAGGGCGTATCCGAGGCCGAGGCGGCTTTTGCCGCAGGCGAGGAGAAGGGGCCCTATATCCCGCCCCAGCTCATACCCGTCATCATAAAGTACGCGACGATAGTGTTCATAACGCTCCTCGTCCTCATCTTCATAGTGAGGCCGATAATAAAGAGGATAACAAGGGAGACGGCCGCGCTCGAGGAGATTCAGAGGAAGATGCCTCACGCGCTTGCCGCAGGCGCGGCCGCAGGAGAGCTGTTTGATAAGGGGTCTGATGCCGACAAGGACTCTGTTGACAGGCTCAAGGGCGTGGTCAAGGAAAATCCCCAGCAGGTCGCGATGGTATTGAAGAACTGGATAAAAGAGAGGTAATGGGCAATGGCTAAGGAACCCAGGCTCACGGGGCCTGAAAAGGCCGCCGTACTCTTGATGAACATCGGCGAGGAGCTCGCGAGCGAGGTCTTCAAGTTCATGACGCCTTCCGAGATGCAGCTCCTCGGCGGCATGATGGTCAGGAAGGAATCGATCTCGCTCCAGATGGGGCGCCATGTCGTGGGCGAGTTCATAGAGATGCTCGACAAGGGAGACCTCTTCGTCGAGGGATTAGAGTTCGCCAGGAACGTCATGGTGAGGTCGCTCGGGCCTGACAAGGCCCAGTACATACTCGACCAGATAACGAGGGAGATGGGCGGCGGCGGAATAGAGTCGCTCAAATGGATGGACCCGGCGATAGTAGCCAATATAGTGAAGGACGAACACCCGCAGATAGTAGCGCTGATACTCGCGCACCTCGACGCCGACAGGGCTTCGATGGTGCTCCTGAACCTCCAGGACGAAAGGCAAAGGGGCGAGGTCATGCTCCGCGTCGCCAACCTCAAGAGGATACCTCAGGCCGCTGTAAGGGAGCTCGAGTCGCTCATAAGCGAGCAGATGCTTTCCGCGGAATCGAACCAGGGAGCCTCGGTCGAGGGCATAAAACTCGCCGCCGAGATATTGAACCAGATAGACTCGAACTCGGAGAGCGACATCATCGACTTGATCGAGAAGGCCTCCCCGGACCTGGCCATGCGCATACAGGAGAAGATGTTCGTCTTCGCGGACCTCATGGGGGTGGACGACAGGGGCCTGCAGCTCATCATAAAGGAATTGAGCGCCGATGTATTGGGCCTTGCGCTCAAGGGCTCTGACGAATCGATACAGGACAAATTCCTCAAGAACATGTCCGAGAGGGCGTCCGAGATGCTCAGAGAAGACATGGAGGCAAAAGGCCCGGTAAAGCTCTCGGAGGTGGAGAGGGCGCAGCAGGAGATAATAAAGATAGCAAGAAGGCTCGAGCAGGAAGGCAAGCTCGTAAGGTCCGGAAGGGGCGGAGATGTACTCGTCTAGGATACTCAAGAACGCGGCCGTAAAGATAAGCGCAGAGCCGTTCTGCCTGGCAAGCCAGGCCGATATCCCCCTGGCAGAGATCGTCGAAGATATCGGAAGCAGGGCCGAGATAATAGAGAAAGAGGCCTATGAAAGGGGCTTCCTTGCCGGCGAGAAGGCGGGTTTCGAGTTCGGCGCGAAGAAGGCCGAGGTGCATTTCATCGGACTCGAAGGCATGGTAAGGGACCTTGCCGCTTTCAGGGAAGAGCTCTTCCACGTCTGCGAAAAGGAAATGACGGCTCTTTGCCTGACCATAGCGAA
>MGPL01000006.1:1697-10376 GCA_001797415.1 Deltaproteobacteria bacterium GWA2_55_10 | reverse complement strand
GCCGTTGTCGCCGGGGGCGAGATAACCGTAAGGGTGAACCCCAAGGATTTCGACATAGTCAACCAGAACAGGCCCGAGCTTCTTAAATACTGCGGCGGCGTGAAGGGCATGAATGTCGAGCCGGACGAGATCGTCTCAAGGGGCGGGGCGGCCATATCGACTAACTTCGGGGAGATAGACGCGACCGTGACCTCGATAATGAACGAAGTAGAGGAAAAGCTTGCAGACGCATACAGCCGCGATTGACCGCCTGAAGAGGCATACGAGGGCAATAAGCGAGATAAACCCGGTGAGGGTCCACGGCAGGGTCACAAGGGTCGTCGGCCTCGTGATGGAAGGCCTTGGGCCAGGCTCGTCAGTAGGCGAGTTCTGCCATGTATTCCCAAAGGACGGACACGAGCCGATACAATGCGAGGTAGTCGGCTTCTCTGAGGACAAGATACTCCTTATGCCGCTTGGCGAAGTAAGGGGCATCGGCCCGGGCAGCAAGATAGTCGCCAGGAGGATGAGCGCGTCGGTAAAGGTCGGGTCGAGCTTGCTGGGCCGGACACTTGACGGCCTCGGCAACCCCATAGACGGCCTCGGCAGCTTTGAGGCAGAGACAGAGTACCCGCTTTACGCGACCCCTCCAAACCCGCTTTCAAGAAAAAGGATAGAACAACCCCTGAATGTCGGCATAAGGGCAATAAACGGCCTCCTCACCGTCGGCAAGGGGCAGAGGATAGGCATATTCGCCGGCAGCGGCGTGGGAAAGAGCGTGCTCATGGGCATGATGGCCCGGAACACCGAAGCGCAGGTGAACGTCATCGGCCTCATAGGCGAGAGGGGCAGGGAAGTAAAGGAGTTCATAGAGAAGGACCTGGGCGTTGAGGGCCTGAAAAGATCTGTGCTCGTTGTCGCGACGTCAGACCAGCCGCCTCTTATCAGGATGAGGGCGCCGCTCGTAGCCACTGCCATAGCCGAATACTTCAGGGACCAGGGCAAGGACGTACTCCTGATGATGGACTCCATATCCAGGTTCTGCATGGCTCAGAGGGAAATAGGCCTTGCCATAGGCGAGCCGCCCGCGACAAAGGGCTATCCGCCGTCCGTATTCGCGCATTTGCCGAGGCTGCTTGAAAGGGCAGGGACTTCAAAAGGGCAGGGCAGCATAACGGGATTTTATACGATACTCGCCGAAGGCGACGACCATAACGACCCTGTCGCTGACGCGGCAAGGGCAGTGCTCGACGGCCACATTGTACTTTCAAGGGACCTCGCGCACCAGAACCATTACCCGGCAATCGACGTGCTCTCGAGCATAAGCAGGGTCATGAACGACATAGTCGCCACAGAGCACCGGACCTCCGCTATTCGCGTCCGCTCCGTGCTCTCTATCTATAAGAAGGCATACGATCTCATAAGCATAGGCGCGTATAAGGAAGGCAGCGACCCCAAGGTCGATCACGCCATAAAGAACATAGACAAGGTAAACGCGTTCCTGAGGCAGGATATAACCGAGGGCGTCGGCTTTGACGACAGCCTCCTCGCGCTCTTCAACCTGCCTGCCTGATATTAACCTATGCCAAAGTTCACCTTTAAACTGGAGCCGCTTTTCGAGTACAGGCAGAGGCTTGAGGAACTGAGCCAGAAGGAGTTCGGCGAGGCCCTTGCCAGGCTCAAGTCAGAGGAAGAGAAGATAGAGAACCTGAAAGAGCTCTACAGAAAATCAGGCTCAGAAATAGACGGCCTCAAGGAATCAGGCGCAGGCGCTGGCGAGATGGAACTCTACCATTCATACGTCGCGGGCCTCAAGGGGCACATAGCCGAGCAGGAGAGGATACTCTCCCAGGTGAGAGCGGCAGTCGAGAAAAAGAGGGGGGAGCTCGTCGAGGCTTCCCGCAACAGAAAGGTAATAGAGCTGATGAAGGAGAAATCCCTTCATACGCATAATCAGAAAGTTGACAAGCAGGAGCAGAAGGAGTCCGACGAACTCAATTCCAGAAGCTTCGGGAGGAAGGACGCCGATGAAAGGTAAGATAGCCGCCGTCATATTGGCAGGAGGAGCAGTCGGGTTCACGCTCTTTTCAGGATGGTACGGGCTCTCGACCCCGTTGGTCATGGCAAGCCAGTCGGTCGAGGAGAAGGCCGCTCAAGCCCCTGCCCCGGGGGCTGATGAGAAAGGCCTGCTCGCCGCCATAAACAGGAAAGAGCAGGAAGTGATAGAGCGGGAAGGCGAACTCCTCAAGAAAGAGGAGCGCCTGAATGTAATAAAGAGGGACATAGAGGCGCGCCTTGCGGAATTGAAGAAGGTCCACCAGGATATCGAGTCGCTGGTAAAGAAGATCAACGAGGCCGACGACGAGAGGTTTAAAAAGATCGTAAAGATATACGAGAGCATGAGCCCTGAGGAGGCGGCATCCCGCATAGAGGGGCTGGATAAGGAAATGGCCGTGATGATACTCTCTTCCATGAGCGAGAGGAAGGCGGCCAAGATACTCGGCCTTGTGGACGTAAGGAAATCCGTTGAGCTAAGTCGTGACTTCAGGATAAAGAAGTAGCTTTCAAATAAGATAGATAAAAAACCCCGGAGGCGGGGCAGCAGAAGATGCTGCCCCGCCTTTTTTTATGTTCGATTTTTATGCCGAGGAAAATCTTGCTGATGCACTGGGAAAAAGATGCCGGGCAAGTATTTACCCTGATAAGAGGCGTTTTTATTTTCAAATTGCAAGTGTCTGATTTGATTCAATATTTATTCTATCAGCAGGTTTGGCACGCGCGTTGCTATATACAGAAGTCAAGGATGGCACTCAAAAGATGATAATAAGCTTTTTCCCGCAGATCGAACTGAGTAACGAAATGAGCTCGCAGTCTCCTCTGGCCGATACCGGCAATGAGTGCGTATCGTTCATCGACGCGCTCCTTTCAACGCTTGCGCCCCAGGTTCCGTCTGAGAACGCTGACGCGAATCCTGTTGCAGTTGATGAGCAGAAGGCCGAAGCGGAAGATGCCGCTCTGGTAGAGGCTATAGGCAAGGAAGGCGAAGCCGTACAGGCTGCCTTCCCTGCACCTGTTGATTCCCGCTTTATCGAGCAGGGCAGGGCGCTGGCAATCGGACATATCGATGCAGAGAATATAAAGCCGGACAATATAACCGGCAAAGGATACGAGAGCGTATTTCAGGCCCCATCCCGGGGCCTTGCGCTCGGACATTCAGTTGCCATTGAATCGGGTAAAGGCCTCAAGACCGGACTTCTGGCCCATACAGGCATATTGAAAGATGAGCCCGCCTTCGATGCAGCCGAAGCAGGTCAGGCAGAGACGGCCATAGAAGAGCCCGTTGAAGGCAAGGTCTCAATAGAGTCAGCGGCAACTGAGACAGCGGCCCTCGAAGGACCTGAGACTGTGCCCGCAGAGTTTGAAGCCGCTGAGATAGAGGTCCCTGTTGAAAAGGCCTTTACCAAAGAGCCGGTCCGCAATGATGCTGCTGAGATAAAGATGGACAAAAGCCCAAAGACGGAAAAAACCGACAAGGCAGTGTCCTCATCAGCGCCGGCGCTTCCCCGGGCCGAGATAGCTGAAACCGATGAAGTCCAGCCAGAGAATGTCGAAGGGAGCGCCTTTGAGTCAGAGGCCGTCGAAGAGGCCTCTTTCAGCGCAGGACAGGAAAATGGCTTCGAGGGCAGCGGCGATGCTGCCGATAACGACGCCGCTCATCAGCACAGGCCTGTTGCTTTTGTAACGGGCGCAAAGTTCAGCGAATTTATAGACGCTCCGGCCGCTGCCCAGACAGTTCAGTCGAAGGAGACCGTCATAGAGTTTCAGGAAAAGCTCAACACGGGCATAAACATCTCTGTCCAGAAGAACGGGGGCGAGGTGAGGATGAAGCTCAACCCCGAGCACCTGGGCGAACTCGTCATTAAGCTCACCATAGAGAACGATTCCGTTAAGGCCGATATCAGGGCTGAAAGCGTCGAGATAAAGCGTCTCCTTGAGGCCGACTTTTCGATGCTCAAGGAGGCGCTCGGAGCGCACGGCCTGACCCTCAAGGAGTGCACCATAGGCGTGAGCAGGGCAGATCAGAACCTGTCCGGCAATGATGAGAAGTGGAACAGGGAGCAATCGAACGGCAATAACAGGGACAACGAGAACCGCCGCAATGAGTGGCAGGGCGGCAAAGAGGGCGGGAACAACTACGGCAGGCCGGGCAAGTCCGGCAATATTGACATCTTCGCGTAGGAGGAGTAGATGGTACAGGGAGTAGGCGTATACGGGTCAGGAACTGGAGCGGCCCAGAGGTCTCCGAACGAGGCAATGGGCAAGGACGCGTTCTTGAAGCTCCTGGTCACTCAGCTTGAGAACCAGGACCCCCTCAAACCGACTGACAATACGGAGTTCGTGGCGCAGCTTGCCCAGTTCAGCTCGCTCGAGGGCATCCAGAACCTGAATTCAACGATGGACGGCATGGCAAACGGCATATCAAGCCTCCAGGACTTCAGCGCGTCAGGCCTCATCGGAAGGGTAGTGAAGGCCCAGACAAGCCAGGTCGAGTTCGACGGGACGAACGCCCTGAACCTGGGCTACTCGCTCTCAACGGACGCCGCGAATGTCCATCTTTCAATAGCCAATCCCGCTGGCCGCATCGTAAGGACGATCGAGCTTGGGGCGCAGAAGGCCGGCAGCCACGAGCTGAACTGGGACGGCAAGGACGCCGGCGGCGTTGTGCTTCCGGCTGGAGCTTATACCCTTTCAGCAACGGCACAGGATGCAAAGGGCGTGCACATCGACGCAGGCACCGAGCTCATCGGGTATGTAACAGGCGTGAGCATGCAGGACTCAAAGATATTCGTCAACGGGACCGCGGTTAACAAAGATAGCGTAAAGGAAATCTACTAACGGCTGCTGATAAAGTCCATCTGCTTTGTTGTCATCGTCGCGGCAGAAGCGACGTACAAAAAGAGTACGACTAGTTCCTCGCTCCCCGATTTAACCGGGGCCTTGCATATGGAGCTTTTTGAGCAGCCTTAAGAAACGGATTTTTTAACCAACGAATTAAACAATTAAAAGGAGGACAGCACAATGCAGTCAGCTCTTTACACCGGAATAAGCGGCCTTAACGCGAACATGTCGAACCTCTCGGTCATCGGCAACAACATATCGAACGTGAACACCGTAGGATTCAAGGGCTCCAGGGTGACATTCGGGGACGTCCTGAGCCAGACCCTCTCAGGCGGCTCGGGCACCAATCAGATAGGCCTGGGCGTCGTCATGAGCAGCATCCAGAAGGTATTCAGCCAGGGAGCTTTCGAGAGCACCGGCAACGCCCTCGACCTTGCCGTGAACGGCAGCGGCTTCTACATGGTGGGCGACCCGACGCTCGGATCAAGGTACTACACCAGGGCAGGACAGTTCTCGACCGACAAGGACGGTTACATAACCAACCCCGAGGGCCTTCGCCTGCAGGGCTACGCCGCAAACACCACCGGCGTGCTCCAGAACACCGTTACCGACCTGCAGCTTAATACCAAGACCATTAACCCGAACCCGACCGGCAGCGCGGTGTTGAACGCCAACCTCGACTCCAACGCTGACATCACGGGATTTGTCTTTACCTCAGGCACGAACGACAACGCAAGGTTCTCGATAGACGGCGGCACGACCTGGCTTACCGCCAGCATGGTGACCGACGGCGGCCTGTCCTCAGGCGGCGGCGCCACCGGCGCGGAGACAGCCGCTGCCCTCAAGTCGGCTCTCCAGGCCGTTGCAGGAAACGGCGATACCTATACCGTAAACTTCGACGACCAGACAGGCCTTTTCAGTGTTACCAATGATACCGGCAACGCGGGCACCCTTGTGCTCGACTGGGGCAACGGGGTCTCTACGTCGGCTTCTCTCCTGGGCTTCTCGGCCAGCTCCGGCTCGCTTGCGGCAGGGGCGACCAATACCGGTTCAGCGGCGGCAGGCGCCTTTGACCTGGACAACGCCGGCGACACCTCGAACTTCTCGGTCCCCGTGACCGTCTACGACTCGCTCGGAAACGACCACGTCGCGACGCTCTACTTCAGGAAGGACTCCTTGAGCGCGACCGGCAACACATGGGAGTGGTTCGGCGTTGTTGACGGCACAGACTCGACAAGCGGCAATACCGAGATACAGGCCCAGGGCACCGTTACCTTCAACACCAGCGGCGCGCTCTATTCCGAGAGCGGCGTTACATATCCGACCGGCGGCTTCAACTTCACGGGCGGCGCAGCCCAGAACCAGGCGATAACCTTTGACTTCGGCACCAGCATAACCCAGGGCGGCACCGGCCTTGATGCCACCACCCAGTACGGCACCGCCTCGGGCGTGTCCATACTCACCCAGGACGGCTATTCCTCAGGCACCCTGCAGAGGATAGGCATCGACCAGGACGGCATTATCAGGGGCATATTCTCCAACGGCAGGGACCTCACCCTCGGCCAGGTGCTCCTTGCGGATTTCGCGAGCCCAACCAACCTCGCCAGCTCGGGCATGAACCTCTACGAGGAGACCTACGACTCAGGGCAGCCCCTTATCGGCACAGCCGGCACTTCGGGCATGGGCCTTGTCCAGTCCAGCACCCTGGAGCTCTCCAATGTTGACCTGGCAAGGGAGTTCGTGAACATGATAACCGCCCAGAGGGGCTTCCAGGCCAGCTCGAAGATCATAACGACTACGGATGAGCTTCTGGCAGAGCTTGTGAACCTCAAGCGCTAACAGGCGCCGTAGTTGACATGGAAAGGCGGTTGGCTGTTAGCCAACCGCCTTTTTCTTTTGGCTGGAAGTCATTTTTCTGACGCCCATCCAGCCGAACCTTGACTGAAACGCCCAAGTCCTGACGTTATGCCGGATGAGGGTGTAATAAATTACTCTGTAATTACGAGTAGTTACTGGCCTTGAGGGGTGAGCCCGGCTGCTGGCACGGGGATTGCAAAATCATCTGGCAACCATATATCCGCAGGAGGCCCTGAACCGGGCCGTACGAATACAAGGAGGTAGGTATGGCGGCGGAAGTCGACAAAAAGGAAGAGGGCCACTCAGCCCCGAAGAAAGGCAAGGGTCTCATCATTGCCATAGCGGCGGTGGTGGTCATAGGCCTGGGCGTCGGAGGATACCTGTTCATGAGCGGTAAATCCTCTGAAGGCTCTGCAGACGGGCACGGCGGCGGGCACGCAGCCGCTTCAGGCCACGGAGAAGGCGAAGCAGGGGCAAAGGGCAACATATTCGCCCTTGAGCCGTTCATAGTGAACCTTCAGGACAACTCAGGCACCAGATATCTGAAGCTCACGGTAAACCTCGAGCTGCCCCCCGGTTCTTCTCTGGCCGAGCTTACGACGCAGGCCACGCAGATAAGGGACTCCCTCATAATACTGCTGAGCTCCAAGAGCTATTCGGATATCGGTACGGTAGAGGGCAAGTACCAGATGAGGGACGAGATTATAGCGAGGGTCAATCAATACCTCACCAATACCAAGGTAAAGACAGCTTACTTTACAGAGTTCGTGATCCAGTAGGGGCGCGCTATGGCAGAGCAGATACTCACACAGGTAGAAGTAGACGCGCTCCTCCGGGGGCTCTCGAACGGCGACATCCAGACCGAGGCCGAAAAGTTCGAGGAAAAAGAGACCGGAGAGGTAAGGGCCTATGACTTCGCCAACCAGGAGAAGATCATAAGGGGCAAGCTCCCGGCCCTCGAGATGATAAACGAGAAGTTCAGCAGGTCCGTAAGGACGCCGCTCTTTAATCTAATGAGGAAGTCCGTGGACATGAGCCCGGAGAGCACGAAGGCCGTGAAATACGATGAGTTCCTCAGGAACCTGCAGGTCCCATCGAGCCTCAACGTCTTCCAGCTACTGCCTTTCAGGGGGCAGGGCGTGCTGGCAGTGGACCCGAGCCTCGTTTTCCTCATAGTAGACAGCTATTTCGGCGGAGACGGCAGGTTCCATACGAGGATAGAGGGCAGGGACTTCACCAACGTCGAGCAGGCGGTCGTAAAGAAGGTGGTCGACATCGTATTCCACGAGCTTGCCACGGTCTGGAAGGCCGTTCACCCGGTCGAGTTCAAGCTCTTGCGCTCGGAGATGAACCCGCAGTTTGTGAACCTGGTAGAGCCTGCCGAGCACGTCATAATCTCGACCTTCAGGATGGAGATAGAGGGCACTTCTGGCAATTTCTTCATCTGCCTGCCGTACAGCACCATAGAGCCGATCAAGGACAAGCTCCTCGGCACGCAGAGGATCGACGCATCTGAAGTAGACCTCAAGTGGGCCGAGATGCTCAAGGAGCAGTTCGGAGCAGTGCCGCTCGGGGTGGCAGGTGAGATAGGGAAGGCGCAGATAAGCTTCATGGACCTCCTGAACCTCAAGTCGGGCGACGTCATACAGCTTGACAGGAAGACTAAGGAGCTCTCCGACTTCCAGGTAGAAGGGATACCGAAGTTCCTCGCGAGGCCGGGGGTAATGGACAACAACTACGCGATGAAAGTGATAGAGGCGATCAAGGGAGAAAGGAGTTAGAGATGAACGAGAACGGGCAGATTGACAATGAACAGGCGAACGCGGGCAGCACGGTAGACGATCAGTGGAGCGCGGCCTTCGAGGAGACCAAGAAGGTAGCGGAACCTAAAAAGGAAGCGGTAGAGGCGCGGCCCGCCAGCTTCGCCAATCTCAAGCACGAAAG
>MGPL01000006.1:0-1677 GCA_001797415.1 Deltaproteobacteria bacterium GWA2_55_10 | reverse complement strand
TGAGCCGATGGAGATACTCGTCAACGGCAGGCTCATCGCCAGGGGCGAGGTCGTGGTAGTGAACGACAAGTTCGGAGTGAAGCTCACCGACATCGTCAGCCCCAGCGAGAGGATCTCCAGGCTTAAATGAACGACTCATACACATACCTGCTCGTCAAATCCATCCTGACGCTCATATTCACGCTCGGCCTTCTGGGCCTGGCGATGTACGCATTGAAGCGTTTCATGAAGGGCGGTGCCGCGGGTAAGAGCGGCTCGACTAACCCGGTGAAGGTCGTCACGACCGTGTTTCTCGGGCCCAAGAAGAACATAGCCGTAGTCGAGGTAGCAGGCGAGATGCTCGTCCTTGGCCTTACGCCCGCATCCATTACATTTCTTTCGAAGATAGAGAACAAAGAGGCTGTAGAGGAACTGAAGAAGCTCAAGGACTCGAGGAAAAGGCCTTTCCTCAGCTTGCTCCAGGGGGGCCTTTAGAAGGTGATGATGAAAAGACCGGCATTCATAATATTCAATACAGGAGCGGCCCTCCTTGCGGCTGCCGGCGCATCGTACGGCGCGGACGCGATAGGGCTTCCGAACGTGAGCCTTACCGTCGGCGGCGAGAACTCGCCCCAGGGCGTCTCCACCGCGATTCAGATCGTCCTTTTACTGACAGTCCTTTCGCTCGCCCCGGCAATATTATTGATGATGACGTCATTCACCAGGCTAATCGTGGTGTTTTCGCTTTTGAGACAGGCGCTCGGAGTCCAGCAGGCGCCTCCCAACCAGGTCATAGTGGGCCTCTCGCTCTTCCTTACTTTTTTCATAATGTCCCCGGCTATCACAAAAATCAATGAGACGGCGCTCAAGCCCTACATGGCAGGGACCATCTCCCAGGAGGCGGCCTTCACCGGCGCGATACAGCCTCTTAGAGAGTTCATGCTCAAGAACACGAGGGAGAAGGATATGGAGCTTTTTCTGAGGCTTTCCAAGGCCGAAGCCCCGAAGACAAAAGACGAGATACCGACCCTCGCGCTGATACCGGCCTTTGTCACAAGCGAGTTGAAGACTGCCTTCCAGATAGGCTTCCTCATATACATGCCCTTTCTGGTCATAGATATGGTCGTGGCGAGCGTCCTCATGTCGATGGGCATGATGATGCTCCCGCCGGTAATGGTATCGATGCCCTTTAAGCTCATGCTCTTCGTGCTGGTCGACGGCTGGTACCTGCTGGTCGGCTCGCTCGTACAGAGCTTCGGTTAGGAGAATAGAAGTGACGCCGGAATTCGTGACAAGCATAGGCAAGGACACGATAGAGGTGATCCTCATGGTCTCGGCCCCGGTACTGATTGTAGGCATGGTGGTCGGCCTTGTCGTAAGCATCATCCAGGCCGTAACGCAGATACAGGAGATGACGCTCTCCTTCGTGCCAAAGATAATAGCCGTATTCCTCGTCCTCCTGGCGCTCGCGCCCTGGATGATGGAAGTGATGATCAAGTACACGAGCCAGATATTCATAAATATACCCAACTACGTAAGGTAAATGGAAATAACACAGTACATATTGGCAAACTACTCGACCTTCCTTTTCGTCCTTGTGAGGACAGGCTCGATACTCCTTGCGGCCCCCATATTCGGGGCCGTGAACGTGCCCATGCAGGTAAAGCTCGGGCTCACCTTCGTCATAGCGCTCCTTCT
>MGPL01000005.1:18619-19035 GCA_001797415.1 Deltaproteobacteria bacterium GWA2_55_10 | reverse complement strand
GAGCCTGTCCGCGTACTCGATGAGCTTTGCCTTGATTATCTCGGTCTCGTCGGGGATGACCTCGTATGCCTTGACCTCTGCGGGGAGCTCTTTTATCATGCGCTCTATCTCCCTGCCACTCAGGTCCTCCCGCTCTCCCCTCGATCCCTTGTCGCTCATCGTGAGTATGCCTACTGTGACCATATCAGGGCGTCTCCGAGACCCAGACATCGCCCTTGCCGGTCGTCTCACGCTTCCAGATGGGTGTCGTCCTCTTTAGCTCGGTGATGGCCCACTCGCAGGCCATGAAGGCGTCGTTCCTGTGGGCCGAGGCCGCGACGATGAGCACGATGTTCTCGCCGATGTCTATCACGCCGATCCTGTGGACTATGCCCATCTCGATTATGTCGAAGTTCTTCAAGGCCCGCTCCCTTATG
>MGPL01000005.1:18355-18609 GCA_001797415.1 Deltaproteobacteria bacterium GWA2_55_10 | reverse complement strand
TCTTTTCTGCCATGCCGGGATAGTGCTCGAAATCAAGGCCGGTTATTGTCTCGCCCTTCGAGAAATCGCGCGCCGCGCCAAGGAAGACTACGACGCCGCCGATGCCCTTCGAGGCGGCCATGACGTTCTGCACCTCTTTGTCTATGGAGAAGTCCTCTTTCTGTATACGAACAAGATCAGTCATTTTTAGTCCTGAATAAATTTAAATCCCCCTCACCTTCATCCTCTCCCCTAAGGGGAGAGGAAATAGAGGG
>MGPL01000005.1:7917-18346 GCA_001797415.1 Deltaproteobacteria bacterium GWA2_55_10 | reverse complement strand
TTCATCCTCTCCCCCAGGGGAGAGGAGATAAGCTGGGTGGTTTACGCATACGAGCAGGGAGAAACAATGGCTGAGATTGCCGCGCTTCTCTCGCAATGACAGACCTACCCGCCCGAGAACGGCGGAAGAAAGCCGACCTCGTCGCCGTCCTTAACCAGCGTGTCATTTTTAGCGAACTCCTGGTTTACCGAGACGAGGAGCGAGCGGCTCTGTATGAGCCCGGCCAATGCCGGGAAATCGCGTTTTATAAAAGACTTGAGCTCCTCTACCGTAACGGGAGAGCTCACATTATATTCCTTGACCTCGGTCTTTGCCAACCCCTTGAGCATGGCAAAGAACCTGACCGTTACCATTTGCTTCCAAGCTCCTTATAATCAGGCTCGCTCGGCCTGTTGACATCGAGCTTCACCCTGTTCGATGCCTTGGCGAAAAGCTCGGTGAATGAATCGCCGTCCCTCGGGAATACGGCATAGCCGTAGAGTATGTCGGCTTTTCCGGCGGCGAAAGCCTTCTTGAAGGTCTCCTCGTTGGCTATGACTTCGGTTATCGAATGCAGCAGCCTCGTCACCTTCTCGTCCGTGTCGAGGAACAGGAAGCCGAAGGTCTCTTCATTGAGCCTGATGACTACATCAAAGCTCCGGGTCTTTCTCCTGATGTGGCCTATTAATGACGCCTCGAACTCCGGCCTTCCCTGGGCCAGGTCCTTTACGCCTACTATGCGCACCGTGGCGAGCACGAGGCCCCTGTCGAAGCGCCTGGCCCGGTTGAGCTCCTGCTCGACCTTCTGCTCGAATATCGAAAGCGGCGAAGGCCCGCCGGCCGCGCTCTCGCTCCTGACCTCTTTGGTCTCCTGCGGCTGTATGTTTGTCAGCGCCTTTTCAGCGTATACGGAGAACCTTGCGAGTATGTCCATATCGTGCTTTGAGAATGCGCACGGGAAGAGCGAGTTATCGCCGGACTTGTTGAAGAGCGACAATACTCCGACTACCTCGTCGTTGACCATGAGCGGCTTCGATAGCACCGACCTTATATACGGGCTCGCCTCCTCTGAGAACTCGCGGGAGACGGGCTCGCCCTTACGGAGGACCTCCATGACCGTCTCTTTTTCGAACGGCAGGAAATAGTCCCTTATCTTCCCCTCGTCAAGGCCGAAGGTGGCTGCGGTCTGGAACCTCTTGGAGCCAGCCTGCTTTATGCGAAGCAGCGAGCCTTCCGCGCCGAGTATGGCAGCGGGAGTCGTCGCTATTATCGTGACGAGCCGCTTGGTGTCCCTGATGGATATCATCTCGAGACCGGCCTCGTCTACGGCGAACATCTTCCTGGAGCGCATCTTCTCGCGCTCGCTCTGCTTGTACTTGAATATGCTCTCCGCGAGGAGAGTCCTTATGTCCTTGAGGAACGACTCGTGATAGACCGAGAGCCCCTGGCTGGAGATGAGCTGTCCGTTAAGCGTGCCTACGAGCTGCCCCCTGGTTATCATGGGCAGAGAGATATAGACCCTCTTGATATGCCCATGCTCTGTCCTGTCCACGAGAAAAGTATCCGTCATGTCCTCGGCGGACGAGCCCTCTATGCCCTCTCCAGGACGGAGCGTCAGGAGCCCAAGCCCCTTTGTATCCCTTATGCTCGACGCCAGGAGCATGAGCCTCCCTGAATCGTCGTCGTATACATAGATGAAGCAGGTAAGGCCCGTTACAATCTCTACCAGCCGCTTGCATACCGCGCTCAAGCGCTTCTCCAGGGGAAGCTGGGTGGACATCAGCGAGTCCACCTCTTTCCAGAAGGTGAACTTCGCGGAATCGACCCTGAGGCTCTCGTACTCGTTGGAACGCTGTATGACCTCGGCCGCTAATCCGGCGAGGCTCGTAAGGAACCCGAGGTCGTCCTCAGTGAAGACATGGGTCGATTCGCTCGAGCTGACATTGATGACGCCTATGAACTCGCCGTTAACGATAAGGGGTACGCACATTGCGCTCTTGACGTCGCTCCTGTCCATGGGCCTGGAGAAATCCCCTGAGCGCGCCTTCCCGCTTATGAGTATCGGCTTTCCGGTGGCCGCGACCTTGCCGGAAATGCCTTCTCCGATGGGCACCCTTATCTTCCTTACGACCTCCTCGTCCATGCCCTTTGCTATCTCGACCCTGAGCGTCTTCTCCTCGTTGAGGAGCATGATGGAGCCGCGCTCCGCGCGGGTCGATTCGGTGGCAAGCTTCAATATGACGGAGAGGAGCTCTTTCCTGTCGATGGTAAGGCGTACCGCGTCGACTATCTCGCGGAACGCCATAAGGAGGTTGGTCTGCTCGTGTGACTTGTCCTGGCCAAGGCCGTCCTGCGGGGCAGAGGCCCTCACGCCCCAGATGAGCCTTGTGGAAAGGGGGCCGAGCTTCTCTACGTCCTTGAACTCCTGCGCCTCGAGGAACTTCTCGGTATGCTGGTCCTGCAGGGCGTTAATGACTATGTCCAGACCCTGTATCTTTTTTATGCGCTCAAGGTCGGTCGTGACCTCGATCTCGTATTTCGGCGGGATGCGGTAGCCAAGCTCCTTCAATTTGAAGAGCATGGCGTTCCTGTTCGGGTCCGCGATGAGGACGATGCGGCTCCGCTTGTCGCCAAGGAGAACGGGCAGGAGCTTGAGCCCCTCCTTGTTCGCGCCGATTATGGCTATTTTCTTATAGTCTCCGGCCATCTGCCTCAGATCTTCTCCAGTATGCCAATCTCAAGGAGCCTGTTCATGAGCCTTATGGACTCGATGTCGCCGACATTGGCGCCCTGGTCCCTGCCCTTGCCCCGCGCCTCGTCAAGCCTGCGGAGGCCTTCGAGTATGAGACCCTCCGGAGATTCGCTTATGGTGCGGTCGGGCGCGGCGGCGTCCGGCTCCACTTCGAACTCACCGTCCTTCCACGCAAGAAGCTGGAAGAAGGCCTCCGGCCCGGTGAACTCCCTGTACATGGCGTGGACTATCTGGCCGTCCTTTATATAGACGCGTCCGTAGCCCATCTCAGAGCCCAGGTGCACTGCCACCGTCTTTCTCTCGGCGTTGAATATCTGGACTATGTCGACAAGGCCCATGTCCTTGAGCCTGCCTTTTACGCCCACGGCTTTCCTCCCCGGGCTCCAAACGCCCGTTTTTCCGTGTATATTCTATCCCAAACAGCCAAATTTTGCTACCCCCCGGCCAAGACCCTATTCCCTGACCTGCCCCTCGCCGTATATTATGAACTTCTGGGTGGTAAGCTCTTCAAGGCCCATGGGCCCGAAGGCGTGTATCTTTGTTGTAGAGATGCCTATCTCCGCGCCAAGCCCGAGCTGGAAGCCGTCAGAGAACCTTGTCGAGGCGTTAACAAGCACGGTCGACGAGTTGACCTCGCGCAAAAACCTCTGCGAATTGGCGTAGTCCTTTGTGACTATCGATTCGGTATGGAGAGAGCCGTACCGCGAGATATGGTCTATGGCCTCGTCCATACTATCCACGACCTTGACCGCGAGGATCAGGTCGAGGTACTCGGCTGACCAGTCCTCAACAGAGGCGGCCTTGATATCCTTCAAAATCCGCAACGTCATCTCGCATCCGCGGAGCTCCACGCCCGCTGACTTGTACTTCTCATACATTCCTGGCAGGAACTTCTCTGCTATGCCTTTATGCACAAGGAGCGTCTCCATCGAGTTGCACACGCCGGGCCTCTGCACCTTCGCGTTGAATGCTATCCTCTCTGCCATCCCGATATCAGCCGACTCGTCCACGAATACGTGGCAGACGCCCTTGTAATGCTTTATGACCGGTATCTTCGAATTCTCGACTACGAACCTGATAAGCCCTTCGCCGCCCCTGGGGATGATGAGGTCTATATATTCCTCTAACTTGAGCATCTCGAGGACGGCCTCCCTGTCTGTCGTGGGGATGACCTGTATCGCGCGGCCCGGAACGCCGGCAGCCTCGCAGGACTCGTTAAGTATCCTGGCAATCGCGGTGTTAGAGTTTATGGCCTCGCTGCCGCCCCTCAGTATGACCGCGTTTCCCGACTTGAGGCAAAGCCCCGCAGCGTCAGCCGTCACGTTGGGCCTGGACTCGTAGATGATGCCGATGACCCCTATGGGTATCCTCATCCTGCCGACCATGAGGCCGTTGGGCCTCTTCCACATCCGCGTGACCTCGCCCACAGGGTCAGGCAGGGCAGCGACCTCACGGAGTCCGGCAGCCATGGTGTCGATAGCCTTATCGGACAAGGTCAGCCGCTCGATCATGGCCTTCTGAAGGCCCTTCTTCCCGGCTGCCTCGAGGTCTTTCCTGTTCTCTTCCTTCAAATACGCCGATGCAGCCACAAGGCCGTCAGCCATCTTGAGGAGCGCGGCGTTCTTTTTTCCGGTATCGAGCCTTGAGAGCCCAAGCGAAGCAGCCTTGGCTGCCCTGGCTATTTGAAGGACATCATCCTTTACAGACATGCGAATCTCCTTGAGAAAAGAAATGTAACCAGCCTGATTTTAAACGATTTTCTTTCCCCAGGAGGATGGGCGGCCTGCTATTACGCAAAGTCGCCGCTACGACCCTATCGGAGGAAACTTCCTGGAAGTTAAGAAAAATTTTAAAGGACAACGAGATTATCCCTGTGGATGACCTCGTCATAGACCTTGTATCCGAGGACCTTCACGAGTTCCGCTGTCTTGAGTCCCTTTATCCTGCCGAGTTCGGAGGAGCTGTAGTTGGCCACACCCCTGGCGAACTCCATGCCCTTGAGGTCTACGCAGTGGACGACCTCTCCGGCCTCGAAGGTGCCGTCGACGTCTTTTATGCCCGATGGCAGGAGGCTCTTGCCCTTTGTAAGGAGCGCCTCCTTTGCGCCGTCGTCGACAAAGACCCTGCCCGAAGGCCTGGCTGAAAAGGCTATCCAGTGCTTCTTGCTCGTGAGCCTGTCCTCTTTCGGGAGGAAGAGCGTGCCTTCCGGCTCGCCGGATAGAATGCGGGATATGACCCCGGGAGAGTTGCCGTTCGCGATGACGGTCGCTGTGCCGAAGTGGGCCGCACGCCTCGCCGCTTCGCACTTGGACTTTATGCCGCCGGTGCCAAGCGAGTTGGTCGAGTCGGTTATTGCGTCTATCTTGAGCTCGTCCACGTCTTCGACAATGGCAAGCTTTTGGGCGTCTTTATGGGCCTTGGGGTCTTTGTCATAGAGGCCGTCGATGTCAGAGAGGATAAGGAGGAGGTCTGCCTCGACAAGGTTTGTCGTAAGGGCCGAGAGCGCGTCGTTGTCGCCGAACTTTATCTCCTCGACCGCGACAGTGTCGTTTTCGTTTATGACAGGCACTATGCCGAGCCTGAAGAGGGCCGTGAGGGTGTTCCGGGCATTGAGGAAGCGCTTGCGGCTTCCGAGGTCGTCATGGGTAAGGAGCACCTGCGCGGCCTTCTCGCCGACTTTTGAAAAGGCCGAATCATAAAGGGCCATGAGTTGCCCCTGGCCTACGGCGGCGGCGGCCTGTCTTTCGGGTATGGTGGCGGGCCGTTCTTTAAGCCCGAGCCGTCTTATGCCGAGGGCGATCGCGCCGGAGCTTACTATGGCAGCTTCCCTGCCGGATCCCTTGAGGTCCTTTATCTCAGCCCCAAGCCGCTCGAATATGTCCCTGCCTTCGACAGGAGGGGCTGCCACAACAGCGCTGCCGACCTTTATGACGATGCGCCGGGCCTTCTTTATCAGTTTTTTTCGGAGGTCCTTCATCGGATTAGGAGATATTCTTTCGTAATCCCCCTCATTCCCCCTTTAGAAAAGGGGGAAGAAAAAGGGTCATTCTGAGGGATCGAAGCGACCGAAGAATCTCGGAGATGATATGACTCCGGAGATTCCTGGTTTCACTCGGAATGAAAGATAATTACTTCCTGCCCTTGAACTCCGCCACCTGTGAGCCGACGTAGTTCACAAGCTCCTTTAGCCCCTTGCCAGTCGCAGCTGAAATGAGAAATACCTTTATACCTGAAGAATCGAAGAATTTCAATAATTCCCGGGCCTTCTCCTCGGCCTCCGGAATATCGGTCTTATTGAGGGCCACGACCTGCGGCCTCTTCGCGAGTTCTGCGTTGAAGGCCTGCAACTCCCTGTTCACGATCTCAAAGTCCTCTTTGGGGTCCCTGCCCGTAAACGGGGATACGTCGATCATGTGCACGAACATGCTCGTGCGCTCGACATGCTTCAGGAACTTTACGCCAAGCCCCCTGCCCTCGTGCGCGCCTTCGATGAGTCCCGGTATGTCGGCCACGACATAGCCGCCGAAATCGCCGAATTTTACGATGCCAAGGTTAGGCGCAAGAGTCGTAAAGGGGTAATCGGCTATCTTTGGCTTTGCAGCCGAGATGTGCGATATCAGGGTCGATTTGCCGGCGTTCGGGAAGCCTATGATGCCGACATCGGCCAGGAGCTTAAGCTCCATTTTGAGATTTCTCTCCTCACCCGGCTCACCGGGCTGGGCAAACCTGGGCGTCTGGTGGGTGGATGTGGCGAAGTGCGCGTTGCCCTTGCCTCCCCTGCCGCCCTTGCAGCATACGAACTGCTGGCCGTCCGCGACCAGGTCCGCGAGGACCTCTCCTGTGTCAAAGTCCTTTATAAGCGTGCCTATCGGCAGCTTTATGACGAGGTCAAGACCGTCACGGCCAGAGCACATGCTGCCCATGCCGTGCTGGCCCTTTTCAGCCTCGTACTCCCTTTTGTACTGGAAGTCCAGGAGGCTGGAGAGCCTGTTGTCGGCGATGAAGATGACGTCCGCGCCCCTGCCGCCGTTTCCGCCGTCAGGCCCGCCCTTTGGGACATACTTCTCTCGCCTGAAACTTACGCAGCCTTTGCCGCCGTCGCCTGCCTTGACATATATCTTTGCTTCATCGATGAATTTCATTTTTATTCCTATTCAGAGAAACTCCCCTCTTTCCTAAAGAGGAGTGGGGGGAGATTATCTCTATTTATAATCCCCCTCAGTCCCCCTTTAGAAAAGGGGGAAATTCAAAAGAGACCCGTAAAATATTCCGCGTTCTTATTTCGGGTGCAGGTTTATAACCTGAACTCGAAGATTCGTAGTGCTTGCACGAAATTTCGGGTTCAATTTGCAAAATTGAACCCGCATTACAACCGAAATACAAAAAGGGCGGTCGGAAAGACTTATGAGCCTCTCCCATCCGCCCTTTTCAAATCTATCCTGTCCTCTTTTACTGCGGAAGGATGTTTACAAACTTTTTGGCTCCCTTGTCCTCGAACTGCACCATGCCGCTGACCTTCGCGAATATGGTGAAGTCCTTGCCCATCCCGGCGTTCTCGCCCGGATATATCCTGCTGCCGACCTGCCTAACTATTATAGAACCGCCGGAAACAACCTGCCCGGAGAAGCGCTTTACGCCCCTTCTCTGGCCGTTAGAGTCCCTGCCGTTCCTTGAGCTGCCGCCTGCCTTTTTATGTGCCACGAAAAGTCCTCCCTGAAATATCTTATCCCTTTATTTCCTGAATCTTTATGCTGGTGAAGTGCTGCCTGTGACCTGTCCTCTTGTCGTAGCCCTTCCTTCTCTTCTTCTTGTAGATGATGACCTTTTTGTCCTTGTCATGCCCGAGTATCTCGGCCACGACAGAGGCGCCAGCTACCGTCGGGGTGCCGATCTTAATACCTTCGCCCTCGCCGACTGCCAGCACTTCGGAAAGTTCGATCTTCGAACCTGGTTCACCCACGAGCTTCTCTACCTTGAGGACGTCTCCTTCAGAGACCCTGTACTGCTTGCCCCCAGTCTTTATTACCGCGCGCATCTTTTTACCATCCTCCGGGAAAATTGAATGTTAAATATTATCGGTTTTGCCAGACCGTGTCAAGGCTTTTATTATGCAATCAGAAGGCCTTGCATTATAACTCGAAATCGGAAAGAATCAAAAGGCATGAAACGGGACGGAGAGAAAAAATACTTCCTGGGCTTGAACCGGAACGTCTTTTATACAGGCGTGGTGAGCCTTTTCATGGACATCTCTTCAGAGATGATCTATCCGCTCCTGCCTTTGTTCCTTACCAACGTGCTCGGGGCCACAAAGACCGCCGTAGGCATCATAGAGGGCATTGCCGAGGCTACTGCCTCGATATTAAAGGTCTTTTCCGGCTGGCTCTCAGATAAACTGGGCAAAAGAAAGCTCCTGATGAGCGCCGGTTACGGCATATCAGCCCTCTCAAGGCCGCTGATGGCAATCGCCGGAAGCTGGTTCCATGTGCTGGGGGCCAGGTTCATCGACAGGGTCGGGAAAGGCGTGAGAACAGCCCCAAGGGACGCCATAATAGCCGATTCGACCGAGAACAGCAGGCTCGGCCTCGCCTTCGGCTTTCACAGGTCAATGGACACCATCGGCGCGGTAATAGGCCCTGGCATAGCCTTTTTATTGCTCCTCGTCTTTGTCGGCAACCTGCGGCTCGTTTTCTTCGCGGCGACCATACCCGCTGTCATCTCCGTACTCATCATCATATTCTTCATAACCGAGAAGCGAAAAGGCAGGGACGGCGCCAGGGCTATGCCGAAGCTCTCCATAAAATCCTTCGACGCCCCGTTCAGGCGCTACCTCGTCGTGGTCGGGGTATTCTCGCTCGGATATTTCGCTGACGCCTTCATGATACTGCAGGCAGAGAATCTCGGGGTGCGGGCCGCTCTTATCCCCATTATCTACCTGGCCTTCAATGTAGTCTACGCGGCCTCTTCGACGCCGTTCGGCGCGCTTGCGGACAGGATAGGCCTGAGAAAGATGATACTCGCGGGATTCATATTCTATTCCGTCCTCTTCGTGCTGGTGGCCTTCTCGTCAAATGCCCTTCATATATGGATACTATTCCCGCTCTACGGCATATACAAGGGCATGAGCGAGGGAACTCTTCGGGCATACCTTGCCACGCTCGCCCCTGCCGAACAGAAGGCGACCGCCTTCGGCGTATACCATACCGTTGTCGGGCTCATGCTCCTGCCCGCGAGCATAATAGCCGGATATCTCTGGGATAATGTGGGGCCTCAGGCTACCTTCCTGTACGGAAGCGCCCTCTCCGCGATCGCGGCGCTGCTATTTGTGGTTTTGAAGACGCACAGGTCGTGATTGGGAAGTTTGGCTGAGTACTTAAGGAGAAAGGCTTCAAATGAGGTCCAGATGCAAGGCCCCGGTTAAATCGGGGAGCGAGGAATGAGGCGTACTCTTTGCCGTACGCCGCAGTGACGAGCGACGATGACAACAAAGCAGCTGGGCCTTTTTCAGCAGCCGTTAAAGCAGGTTTACCTCCCGGAGCTTGCCCTTCACGTCCCCGAAGAAGATTATGCCCTTTGCTATCGCCTGGACAGGCAGCATACCCCTGGTGAAACGTATCTCGACATCTCCGTTCACTGAGCCGAAAAGCTCCTTGTCTATCCTGGCGTCCGCAAGGAAGTCCGGCCTGCTTCCAGACCGAATCCTTTTAATGAGCTCTTTTTCAGTAGCCACCTTTATATGTATCTCAGGGAAACGGTCCTCCTTGGGGAAGCTCGGTATATTGAAATTGCGGCCGTGCTCTACCTGGCCGTAGGCCCCGTACCTGAAGTTATAGAAGGCGGCTATGGGGTCGTCAATATATGTGCCGTCAGGCATCCTGGCAGTCCCTGATTTCTCCTCCTTGCCCGCTCCCCAGCTCTTCCAGGTAATCGTCCTTTTCCCGTAATCGAAATGATAGGTGCCCTTGCGCGCCTCTTTACCGTCCATGCTCACGGACTTCTCAAAGCTCTCCGTTAAAAAACGGCTCCCGTCCGGACTCATCCGGAGCTTTGCTATGTACTTGTCCCTCCGGTGGCGCAAAAGGGTATCGATTATGCCGGAAGTTTTGGCTGTAAGCGTGGCGGTATAGGAATCCGGCCCATCCTTTACGAGCACGATCCTCCCCTGTGCGACCTTATTGAAGAACCAGACGCCGATGTCGTAGACCAGCTCCTCGCCTCCGAAGGTCTGGCCTATGCTCTTCTTCGCTGCCACAGGCGCGCCAGCGGCGGAAGCATTGGCCGGAATGGAAAGCGATGCGAGGATGAGGGCTGCGAAAAGGAAAAATGTAAGCTTTCTGAAAAGTTGCATCTTTTTAGGCTTTGGAGGTAAAGGGGGTGGAAAGTACGCCCAAGTTCCCCAATGATATCCTGAAAAATCTTTTAAATCAAGCATATAGCAGCAACCCGCTTGTGCCTTTTATCTTCGGTAGCAAAAGGTCGGCGGGTTGCGCAACCTTTTTCTTGTTATATACTTAAATTCAAGGGATAGCAGAATGCCGCAAGACTGTTCAAGACGCCATAAGGCGCTTCCTTACCAACCGCCGTATCACTTAAAAGGAGGAGAAAACAGCATGAAGAGGTCAACACTTTGCGCAATCGCCATGTCGTTTATGCTCTCGGTATTTGTCGCAGCCCCGGCCATATCAGCGGACGAGAGGGCCG
>MGPL01000005.1:0-7890 GCA_001797415.1 Deltaproteobacteria bacterium GWA2_55_10 | reverse complement strand
CGCGCAGGACGAGCACTTTAAGGAGGCTGCAAACAGCACTCAGGAGGCCATAGAAAAGGCCGAGAAGGCGCTTGAGCACGCGAGGATGTCGGCCTCGGCTGCAGGCGCACCTGGCGCAAGACAGCAGCAGCAACAGCGGCAGATGACCCCTGGCTCTGAGCGCGGAGCTGCCCCCGGCGGCACCACGGGCGGGAGCGGGATGTAAGAGAGGCTCTTTTAAAGGCGGGCTAAATGCCCGCCTTTTTCTTATTTCATCTTCAATGCCAGGTCCCGGGCAGAATCCACCGTCCTCATGTCGAGGATGACCCTGTCCCTGTTGATCCTTCCGAGTATCGCCGGCTCCCCTGAAAGCAGGGCCGTGAATATCTCCTGGGCGCCCTTTGAACCGGATACTATTGCCAGCGCCTTTGTCGGCAGCAGTCTTCCCGGAAGCGAGCCTCCGCCTATCTGGGTTTCATTGTCTTCTATGGTTATCGAATAGTCCGGACCCAGGACATTTTCAAGATATACCCTGGCCTCTACAGCGGCCTTTTCTATCTCGGAAAGGGGCCTTGCCATGTACCTCAATGCAGGCAGTTTATCGGCGAGTCTTTCCGGGTTGAGGTAGAGCCTGAGCGTCGCCTCAAGGCCGGCAAGGGTGAGCTTGTCTGCCCGCAAGGCCCGTTTCAGGTGGTTTTTCCTGATCTTGTCGATAAGTTCTTTTTTCCCGGCGATTATACCGGCCTGCGGCCCTCCAAGGAGCTTGTCCCCGCTGAAGGTCACGAGGTCCGCGCCTTCTTCAATGCTCTCCCTCACTGTCGGCTCTTTGGGCAGCCCATAAATAGAGAGGTCAACGAGCGAGCCGCTGCCCAGGTCTTCAATGAGAGGTACGCCGTGCCTCTTACCTATTGAAGAAAGCTCCTTGAGTCCGACATCGGAGGTAAAACCGATTATCCTGTAATTGCTCGTATGGGCCTTCAATATTATGGCCGTGTTTGCGTTTATGGCGGCCTCATAGTCTAACGGGAGCGTGCGGTTTGTCGCGCCGACCTCCATTAATATGCAGCCGCTTTTCCTGATTATCTCAGGCAGCCTGAACGAGCCGCCTATCTCGACGAGCTCCCCCCTGGATATTACTACCTCCATTCCTTCGCTCAGCGTGTTCAGGGCAAGGAGAACGGCTGCGGCATTGTTATTTACGACCGCGGCTGCCTCTGCTCCGGTGAGCCTCTTTATGAGCCCCTCGACAAGGCTGTCCCTCTCCCCTCTTTCGCCCGTTGCAAGGTCTATCTCGAGGTTCATATTGCCGCTTGCGGCAAGCGCTATAGCATCTGCTGCTTCATCGCTAAGGACCGCCCTGCCGATATTTGTATGGAGGATGGTGCCGGAGGCGTTAATCACCCTGCGGACAGAGGGCTTGAGCAAAAATGAGAGTCTTTCGATGGTCATGGCGATGATCTCATCCCTTCCCGGTCCTCCCCTCTTTCCCGAGATGATAGCAGAGCGTATCTCATCGAGAACGGCCCTTGCGCATTCGGCTACAAGGGCGGCTGAAGAGGTACTTACGGCCATATTCAGCTCGCTGGCCCTCAAAAGCTCATCTATCGACGGCAGGCCCCTTAAGGCGTTCTTGTCCATTAAACCATCCTCCTGAAAGAGCTAATCTACCAGAGATGTTTCCTACTATCAAGGCGACCTTGAAAATTCATTTACAGCGCACCGGACCCATAGTATATTATCGATATTCCCGGACATGGCACCCATAATATCGATAGTAGGCAAATCAGGCAGCGGCAAGACCACGCTCATTGAGAAGGTCATCGCCGAGCTTACCCGCAGGGGCTACAGCGTGGGCGTGTTGAAACATGACGCCCACGGTTTCGAGATAGACCACGAGGGCAAGGACTCCTGGAGGCACAAGCAGGCCGGGGCGAGTACGGTTGCCCTATCCTCACCGGATAAGTTCGCGGTAATAAAGGATGTCGTAAAGGAGTGGCCTCCCGAGAGGTTGATCGCTTCGTACTTCCCTGACGTCGACGTCGTCGTTATCGAAGGCTTCAAGAAGTCCCCTTTCAGGAAGATAGAGGTCGTAAGAAAGGGCAACTCTTCCCGCCCTGTCTGCGGAAAGGACAAGCTCCTTATCGCCTTTGCATCTGACTTCCGCGTATCGAGGCGCCTGCCCGTATTTAACATAAACGATTTCAAGGGTATCGCGGACCTCATCGAAAAGGATTTCATAAAGAAGCACAAAGCCCCGGGCATAAGCCTTATGGTCAACGGCCAGGCAATAGAGCTAAAGCCCTTTATCGAGAACCTCATAAGGGACGGCGTGACAGGGATGATAAAGAGCCTGAAGGGCTGCTCGCAGGCAAAAGAGATAGAGATACGGATAAAGCAGGAGTGATCTTTTAAATATTAAACAATCCTAACAGGATGCTGAAAAAAAATCCTTTTTTTTGTTCAGGCTGCTCAAAAAGCTCCATATGCGAGGCCCCGGTTAAATCGGGGAGCGAGGAACGAGTCGTACTCTTCTCGTACGTCGCAGTGACGAGCTTCTGAAGCCAACAAAGCAGATGGACTTTTTCAGCAGCCTGCTAAACCCTTCCCGGAAGACCCGACTTGAACAAATTAAACATGACAGGAGCCATACTTGCGGGCGGCAAGAGCCGCAGGATGGGATACAATAAGGCCTTTATCCCGACCGCCGAAGGCCCCATCATCGAGCGGACCGTCCGCATCATGAGCTCCATATTCGAGATCCCGTTCATAGTGGCGACCCAAGTCGCTACCTACAACAGGCTCGGCGTCCCTGTATACCCTGACATAATAGCGGGCGGCAGCCTTGGCGGAATATATACCGCTCTCTCACTTTCAGAGAAGGACAATGTATTTGTCACGGCCTGCGACATGCCCTGGCTGGACGATGCCTGCATAAGAGCGGTTGCGCTCAGGGCCGGAAAAGTGGACTGCGTGGTGCCATTCATAGGAGGCAGGCTCCACCCCATGCACGCCGCATACTCGAGGAGATGCCTCGACGCAATCGAAAAGATGATAAAGGGCGGTAATTTCAGGATAAACGCCCTCTTCGACAGGATAGACGCATTGCGTCTTACAGAAAAAGACTTCACGGGGCTTCCCATAGAAAGGTCGGTCGAAAACGTGAACACCGAAGAGGACCTGTTGAGGGCTGGGCTCGATGGAAAATAGGAAGCCGGACATAACGAAGCTCGAGGCCCTTATGGAGCGGCTCAGGGCGAAAGACGGCTGCCCCTGGGACAAGGAGCAGACGAACGAGACGCTTACGCCTTTTATTATAGAAGAGGCCTACGAGGTCATCCAGGCAATAGACTCAAAGGACGCGGCCCATATAAAGGAAGAACTCGGAGACCTGCTCTTTCAGGTGGTCTTTGTCTCGCAGATTGCGAAAGAAAAGGGCGAGTACACGCTCTCGGACGTAATAGATTCCTCACACGCCAAGATGATAAACCGCCACCCGCATGTCTTCGGGGAAAGCAGGGCCGACACGCCTGAAGAGGTCCTGAGGCAGTGGGCAGAGATAAAGAAAGAAGAGAAGAAGGACAAGGAAGACAAGGGCTATCTCGCGGGAATACCAGAGGTGCTGCCAGCCCTTCTAAGGGCGCACAAGGTGAGCCAGAAGGCTGCGAGGGCAGGCTTTGACTGGAAAGATGTAAGTGAAGTGCTCCTCAAGCTCGATGAAGAGATAAACGAGTTCAAGGACGCCGTAAAAAATCGCAACGCGAAGGAGATGGAGGATGAGCTTGGAGACCTTTTCTTCACTCTCGTAAACGTCGGAAGGTTTCTCGAAGTAAACCCTGAGGACGCTCTGAGAAAGACGATCGCCAAGTTCATCTCACGCTTCCATCATATAGAGAGGACGCTCATCCAACGGGGGGACGACCTTTCATCCACGCCCATAGATGAGCTTGAACGCCTGTGGCAGGAAGCAAAGAAGAGAGAGAAAAAAGAGAGCTAAAAACAACCGCTTCAGGAGATTTCCCCACAACCTGTGGATAAGTTGTTGAAAAGAGGCGCGTGCAAAAAACAGGGGAACGGATTCAATGGGCGTTCTGAAGGTTGCTTAAATTTTAATCACGAAATAGCTTTAAAAAACAATTACTTGGGGGCTTCGGCCCCTTATTCAATTCAAGCGCTTTTTCCAGCCTTCCGGCTCAAAAAACCCTTTAAAAACGCGAGTTCGGTAACACCCATGAGCTTTGAGGCGGCAATATAGCTTACAAGGCCGAGTCCCAGGCAGCCTGCCATGACGAGGACCTTTCCGGTCCCGCCTGTCACATCGAAGGCCTCAAATGCGAGCAGATATACGAGAATGCCCATCACTACCGACGCGGCTGTAGATTTTATTCCAGAGATGAGCATCTCCTTAATACCGAAGCGTCCGAACTTCATCCTCAAGATCACGAATAGGAATGCGCAGTTCACGGCAGCCGATAACGTGGAAGCGAGCGCGAGGCCTCCGTGGGCCAGAGGACCGACCAGGACATAACAGAATACGAGATTGAGGACGGCTGCGACGATTGCGATCAATACGGGCGTCAGAGTATCCTTGAGCGAATAGAATACCGATACCAATATCCTCGCTATTGCAATAGGCACCAGTCCGAGGGCGTAATAAAAGACCGCTATGGCAGTGCCGGATGAGTCCTGTGCAGTGAACTCCCCTCTCTGAAAGAGCAGCTCGACAATAGGGTAGCTCAATACGATAAGCCCTATTGTCGCCGGTATGGTGACGAAGTTGACGAGCCTCACGGCAAACGATAGCGATTTCTTTACCCCGTCCCGGTCCCCTTTGGCTACCTGCTCTGAAAGCGTCGGCAGCACTGCCGTAGTTACGGATACGGCAAAGACCCCCAGCGGCAGTTCGATGAGCCTCCCGGCATAATAAAGATAGGATACGGCTCCGGGCAGGGGGGAAGCGAACCAGAGGCTCACGAAAAGGTTTATCTGATAGACCGCTATGCCGAGCGCAGCAGGCCCCATGAGGAGGAATATCCTCTTTATGGCCTGGTCTTCCCATTTGAATGACAGTTTCGGCATCATGCCGATCTTCTTGAGGAACGGGAACTGCAAAAGGAGCTGGAAGACCCCGCCAGCGAGCACGCCTCCGACAAGGGCGTATGCCGGGGAAGAGATGAACGGGGCGACAACAAGGACGCTCGTTATCATGGCAAGGTTCAGCAAGATGGGAGCAAGGGCCGGGGCCGTGAAATGCCTATAGGAATTGAGCACGCCCATGGCTATGGCCATCAAGCCGATGAAGACCATGTACGGGAACATCCATTTGGTAAGCGTGACGGTAAGGGAGAACTTTTCAGGGTCTGCGAGGAAGCCCGGTGCCATCAGCCGGACTATGTCTTCTGAGAAGACAATGCCGAGGAAGGTCAGGACGGTAAGTATCAGGGCGAAAAGGGAAAATACGCTCGAGGCAAGCTCCCTGACCCCTTCTTTTGGCCGGGAGTTCATTTCTTCCGTAAAAATGGGTATGAATGACGATGTGAGCGCGCCCTCGCCCACGAGCCTGCGCAGGAGGTTGGATATCCTGAAGGCCGTGAAGAAGGCGTCCGCCTGGAAACCCGCGCCAAAGACATAGGCGAGGACCGCGTCCCTTACATATCCGAGGACGCGGCTGGCCGCGGTGGCCGCGCCTACGATGGTGGCCGCCCCGGTGATCCGCCGCTCGTGGCTCACCTGGGGCCCCCAAATGACTTGACAACGGGTCTGAAAACTACTAATATCATCTTTTGTTCAGGCCAGGCCCATAGAAGGTACTGAGCATAATTGACCAAACATTAGCATAAAAGGTATCAGAAATTAAGAGGAAAGAGCACAGAGGAGGGAATTTTGGCTAACCACGCGTCGGCAATCAAAAGGCACAAGCAGAGCGAAAAGAGGAGGGCAAGGAACGCCTCCGTTAAGTCCACACTCAGGACAGCGGTAAAGAAGGTAAGGGAATCGGTAGAAGCCGGTAGCGCAGACGAGGCAAAGACAAACCTCAAGAGCGCGATATCAGAGCTCGGCAAGGCGGCATCCAAGGGCGTGCTTCACAAGAAGAACGCATCCAGAAGGATAGCCCGCCTCTCGAAGCAGGTACACGCGAAGACGAAGTAAGTCTTCTCAAGATATTGAATGTAAAAAGCCTCCGGGTCTCCCCGGAGGCTTTTTTTTTATTTTTTTACCTCCCCTCTTTTTTAAAGAGGGGTTGGGGGAGATTATCCGTAGAGCGCGCCGTCCCCACCATTGCGTTTTTTGTCATTGCGAGCGAAGCAATCTCATTTATTTTGAAGAAAGACGAGATTGCTTCGTCGCTCATGCTCCTCGCAATGACAGCTTTTGACCTCAGTAGTTGCACGGTGCTCTGAATATATTGAATGCAAAAACCTCCGGGGAGACCCGGAGGCTTTTTTTATTTTTTTACCTCCCCTCTTTTTTAAAGAGGGGTTGGGGGAGATTATCCGTATGGTGCGCCGTGCGCACCAAATTATCTGAGCACAGTGAAGAATCTGATTTTTTATGCGGCTGGCCTGCTTCACCCTCCCCTCATTCCCCTCCCGTCGAGGGAGGGGAGGTAAAAAGAGAACAAACAAGTTGGGTTACGCTTCGCTATCCCAACCTACGAAGCCAATCTATAAAAAACTTATCCTGTAACGATTCTAATATCTCCCCAGCCCTACTCAGATCATAATTCTTCTCAAAACCCATGGACAATTTATAATCATCACATAATTCACTAATCTTTAAACAATCTTCTTCTGACATTCTTACCACAATACCGCCATTGACCTGAATAGTGTTTTCTAAAATTTGCTTAAGTAATCTCGACTCGAAAAACTTATGCTCGCGCAAAAAATTAATTTCTTTCTTTGTCAGTTTAATATCCTTCATTTTCCTCTATAACAAATAATGGGATGAGTAATGTGGGCTGCGCCCACCATTATTCTTGACGCCCGCCCATCTGCCTGATACTCTCTTTCGCCTCCCTCTTCTGCTGATCAAACTCCGAAGAAGCCTTCTCGATGAACTTCGTGAAGGCGGCTATTGCCTCCCCTCTCCTGCCGAGGACCATGTATACATTCCCAAGGTTATAGAGGGCCTCGACGTTCTCCTGGTCAAACTCTGCTGCAAGCCGGTACTCTTCTGCCGCTTCCTCGAACCTGCCCTCAGAATAATAGATATTCCCAAGGTTGTTATGCGGCCTGGAGAAAGACGGCCTTATCTCCAGGGCCTTTTCAAACTCCCTCTTGGCATCTGCCATCCGCCCTTCTTCGGCGTAGAGGCTCCCCAGGTTATAGCGGCTCCGCGCCTTTTCAGGGTGCTTGGCGACCGAGTCCTCCCAGACGCCTATGGCGGTCTTCCATACAAGGTTCCTCTGATAAGCGGCAGCTGCCAGCGGCGCTGAAAAAATGGCGATGGCGGCAACGGCTGTGATGGCAAACGGCAGGCGGGACTTAGATATGCCGAAAAAGACGAGTGTCGAGAAGGCCACAAACGCGCCGACGCCGGGCAGATAGACCCTGTGCTCGAATATGAAGTCGCGAAGCAGAGGTATGACGCTCGATTCAATGGAGATGGCCAGAAAGAACCATAATATGCCGAAGCCGCAGAGCCTCAGGAGCGACTTCCTCGTAATAAGGTATACGCCCGCGGAGAATATCGAGGCCAGAAAAAGAAAAGAGGCGATTACCGGGGCCGCCAGGAACGAAGTATATGACCTGTAATCGTAATCAAGCGCCTGATCGACCGGAAATACCAGCAGCCTCAGATAGGTGACTATGACCCGGAACTCGGTGAAAAGATACTCTGCCCTTGTCGATGCCTCTTCGGCTATGGCGGGCGGAGGAGTGCCGTCTATCTTTGATAAAGGTATTATAAGAA
>MGPL01000004.1:449-10606 GCA_001797415.1 Deltaproteobacteria bacterium GWA2_55_10 | reverse complement strand
CAGACTCAATAACAAATCTCGGGGTCTTTGCGCTCAGCTTGCCCCAGGTAATCTTCTCATTCGGCACCGCGCCCGAGTACGACCCGTAGCTGGTGGTCGAGTCCGATATCTGGCAGAAATACGCCCAGAAGGGCGTATCCTTTAGCTTCAGGTCCTGCTGGAGCATCGGCACAACGCATATCGGGAAGTCACCCGCTATGCCGCCGCCTATCTGGAAAAAGCCTATGCCCTGCCCTTTGCTGTTATCCGTGTACCACTTCGCAAGGAAGGTCATGTACTCTATGCCGGACTTTATGGTCGTGGGCTTCAGCTCTCCGGTCACGCAGTAAGAGGCGAAGATATTGCCGAGGGTCGAGTCTTCCCAGCCCGGCACGATTATGGGCAGGTTCCTTTCGCAGGCCGCGAGCAGCCAGCTGTCCCTGGGGTCTATCTCGTAGTTTTCCTTGAGAACGCCGCTGCGGAGAAGCTCGTAGAAATACTCGTGCGGCAGGCGGCTTTCGCCCCTGTCGTTGGCATCCTTCCAGAGCTTGTATATGTGGTGCTCGATCCTCCTTATGGCCTCGCCTTCGGGGATGCAGGTATCGGTAACCCTGTTGAAGCCCTTCTGCAGGAGATCCCATTCGTCGTCAGGCGTGAGGTCGCGGTAAGCCGGTATGCGCTTGTAATGCGTATGCGCGACGAGGTTGAAGACGTCCTCTTCGAGGTTCGCGCCGGTGCAGGTTATGATGTCAATCTTCCCCTGCCGTATCATCTCTGCGAGCGATTTGCCAAGCTCAGCCGTGCTCATGGCGCCTGCGAGCGTGACCATCATCTTCCCGCCCTTGTTGAGATGCTCTTCATAGCCCTTGGCCGCATCGACGAGGGCCGCCGCGTTGAAATGCTTGTAATGCGTTTCAATGAACTTTGATATCTGTCCCTTACTCATCTCCACCTCTTCCATCTTTAATCCGGCTTTTCTTCCAAAGCTCGTATCTGCGAGCTAAATAATGTAACCCAGTCCTTTTTTAAATGCAAAAAAAATTGGCGGGGCAAACCCGCCGGATAAAATTGCCTTATTTTTTGCGCTTTTATGGTGGGCACAGCCCACCCTGATTCACATCATTATGCTGGCGAGAATATAGAGGATATTTCCAACAGCTAACATGAGGCAGGTAGTACCTAAACCCTTATGAGATTGCCTGAGCTTAACAAATAGAATGAAAAATAGGATTACGCCTGCGAAATTAAAGATAAATGAGCCTGTTGACATGAATGCTCCCCTGACAAGTTAAATGGTGCGCACGGCGCACCCGACGATGCTGAATTCAGAAAAGCCGCGCCAGATAAGGCTGAAAAAGGACTCGTGGGTTAAAATCTACCCACATAAAACGGCGAAGAGCCTTAAAATTCATTATGGTGGGCGGTGCCCACCCTTGTACCCCGGCTGAAGCGCCTTTTGCAATTTCATAGGTAGCTTTGACGGAAGAAATTAAAAGTCCAACATCAATAGGCATAGTCCCTCCTTTACTTACTCAACTGGTGCGCACACTACATAAAAAAACCTGACTTCATGCATGAAACGTCCAGATGCCAGGAAGGGCAAGGGATTGAACCGCAGCATACGCTTTTGTATGTGAGGATTCAAGCCCGCAGCCCTGACACCGCAGATGGACAGTTTCCATGCATGAACATTACTTCCCGCACAGCTCCATAATCACTCTGGGCAGTATAGATGCCACCGGCGCCCTGCCGGTCTTGAAGTCGGTATCTGCCGCGAGCAGCCTCGTCATCGCGGTCTTGAGCTCTTTTTCGCTGAAGAGCCTGCTCCTGCGGATATAATCGTCCGCGTACTTGGGGAAAAGGCCGGTAAGGCCGGGTATCTTCTGGGGCGGAGTGCCCTTTGCCTGGAGCGCCTTTATCTTGAGTAGCGTCCTCATCTGGCGGGATATGGCGCCGAGCACCTTCAACGGCTCCTCGTCAGAGAGCTTCCCGTAGAGCCTGAATGCCTCTTTCAGGTCCTTCTTTCCTATGGCGTCGGAGAGGCTGAAGATCGACTCTTCCCTGCACTCAAGGCCGGATTCCTCGACATCGGCCTCCTCAATAGCGGGCTTCTCGCCGACATAAAGTACAAGCTTATCGAGCTCGCCCTTTATGTCGCGGAGCCTGTTTCCTGCGGTCTCAAGTAGCCTCTTGGCCGCGCCGTCGGCAATGCTCTTGCCCTGGCGTCCGGCCTCTTCCCTTATCCACCTCAATATCTCCGGGTCGCTGAGGCGGTTGCAGGCCTTCAAGTAGCCGCCCTCATCAAGAGCCTTTACAAGGGCAGAGCCCTTGTCGGCCTTCGCTGCATTCGATATGAACACGAGACAGGTCGTGGGGGACGGGTTTTTGGCGTACTCGGCAAGAACCTTCTCCTGCACGGCCTTCATTGCCTCGGCCCCTTTTACGACTATGAGGCGCCATTCGGCAAAGGCAGGCATGGTCGAAGCAGTAGCCACAAGCTCTCCTGCGTCGAGCGTCTTGCCTTCGTATGTATGATAGTTCATTGAGGCAAAGCCGCCGGTCAAGGCCTCTTTCTTTATCCGCGCGAGGCTCTCGTCAACGAGGTAATCGTCTGTGCCGTAGATGTAATAGATAGATTTCAGCGCCATCAGAACCCTTCGAGCATGCGCTCCTTGACGAGCCTTGCCGTATCCTTTGAGAGCTTTTGCAGGGCGGCCGTTTCGCGGTCCCTGGTCTGGGCCACATCAGCCGTGTTCACGGAGAAGTCCTCGGTATCGACGACATCATTGTCACGCCAGACGACCTTGCCGGTCTGCCGGTCATAGATGCGGAGCGACATTGACACCGTAAGCCTGTACTCCTGGTTGACGTCGCTGCTTGAGAACGAGACCGGCGTGAGGCCGTACGACTTTATCGTCCCCTCCAGCATGAAGGTCGACTCGTCAACAACCCTTACCGTGGTCACGAACTCGTTTACAAAGGCCGATGTTATGACGGACTCCACATTGGGCTCCAATGTACTGTTCGTGAATATCGGGATAGAGAGTGTTTCTATGTTGCCAGGCATCTGTCCGGCCTTTCCGGCAACATGGTAGCCGCAGCCGGACAATACAAACAACATGAGAGCGAAGAGGATTTTTTTTGTCATGAAATAACCATATTAACAATCTTATCCTGCACATAGACGAACTTCTTTATCGTCTTTCCGGCTGTCGTCTCTTTTATCTTCTCATCGGCGAGGACGATGTCCTTTACCGCCTGCTCTGCCGCGCCCGCTGGAACCCTTACGCGGATCCTCACCTTGCCGTTTACCTGCACAGGTATTTCCAGCTCGTCTTCCCTTACCGCGTCAGAGCTCCACGCGGGCCACGCTGTCCTGTATACCGGTCTCGTGCTGCCGAGCCTTGAGAAGAGCTCTTCAGAGATATGCGGGGCAAAGGGCGCGATGAGGAGCACGACCGCTTCGACAGCTTCCCTGAAGACCTTTGCCTCTATTGTTTGAGGGCCTTTTCCGTTGAGCGTCGGCTGAAACTGGTATATGGCGTTCACAAGCTCCATGACAGAGCTTATCGCCGTGTTGAAATGGAACCTCTCCTCGATGTCCTGCGTGACCTTCCTTATGGTCTTGTGAGTAGTAGCGTGAAGCTCTTTTGCCGCGCCTTCGACACTCGATCCGGCCTTGAAAGCCTGCGCTGAATTCAGAAGCTCCTGCCTTTCGACAACAAGCCGCCATACGCGGTTCAAGAACCTGTATGAACCTTCTACGCCCTCTTCGTTCCAATCGAGGTCCTTTTCAGGAGGCGCCGCGAAAAGTGAGAAAAGCCTCGTCGTGTCGGCCCCGTAGTGGCTTATTATCCTGTCCGGGTCCACGACGTTCTTCTTCGACTTCGACATCTTCTCGACTGCGCCGACTACGACAGGCTTTGAGCAGAGCTTGCATTTGCCGTCGATGACCTCTTCGGGGTAGAGATATCCGTGCTCAGGGCACTTCGTTATCTCCTTGCAGACCATGCCCTGGGTGAGGAGGTTCTTGAACGGCTCGTCAGCCGTATGGAGCCCGATGTCGCGAAGGGCCTTTGTGAAGAACCTCGCGTAGAGGAGGTGCATGACAGCGTGCTCTATGCCGCCTATGTACTGGTCAACAGGCATCCAATAGCCTGCCTCTTCTTTTCTGAACGGGAGCGCGGTCTCCTTTGGCGAGACATAGCGGAGGAAGTACCAGGAAGAGTCCACGAAGGTGTCCATCGTGTCTGTCTCGCGCCTTGCCTTGCCTTTGCACTTCGGGCACTCCACATTCACGAAGCTCTCAGACGAAGCGAGCGGAGAGAGGCCCTTGCCCGTGAGCTTTACATCCTCCGGCAATATAACAGGCAGATTCTCATCAGGCACTGGGACCGTGCCGCATTTGTCGCAGTAGATTACCGGTATGGGGCAGCCCCAGTATCTCTGCCTCGAGATGCCCCAGTCCCTCAACTTAAAGGTGATGGCCTTCTTGCCAGCCTTCTTATCATCGACCAGTTTTATTATGGCCTCCATCGCGTCCGTGCTCTTCATGCCGTTCACAGGGCCGGAGTTGACCATCACGCCGGGCTCGACATAGGCGGCGTCCATCGAAGCCGGGTCGAGGGCCGCGTCAGGCGGGTTTATGACGACTTTTACGGGAATGCTGTATTTCCTGGCGAACTCGAAGTCCCTCTGGTCGTGGGCCGGCACTGCCATTACGGCCCCTGTGCCATATTCCATCAAAACGAAGTTCGCGACATAGACAGGCACCCTGTCACCCGTGAGCGGATTCAAGCAGTACGCCCCTGTAAAGACGCCCTCCTTCTCGACCTCTTCGGGGTTCATGCGCATGGCCTTTGCTTCTGCCTTGGCCTTTGCCGAGAACTTCTCCACATCGGCCTTGCGGTCGGCTGTGGTTATCTTCTCTATCATCGGGTGGCCTGCGGCGAGCGACATGAAGGTCACGCCGAAGAGCGTATCGGGCCTTGTCGTGAATATCCTTATTGTCTCGTCAGAGCCTTCGACCTTGAAATCAACCTCTGCGCCGACGGACTTGCCTATCCAGTTCCTCTGCATCACGAGGACGCGCTCAGGCCAGCCAGGGAGCTTATATGTGTGCTCAAGCAGCTCTTCGGCGTAAGCGGTTATCCTGAAGAACCACTGCTCAAGCTCCTTTATCTCAACGACTGAAGAGCACCGCCAGCACTCGCCGTCCTCGACCTGCTCGTTTGCCAGCACTGTCGCGCATTCCGGGCACCAGTTGACGGATGAACGCTTCTTGTATGCGAGCCCCTTCTCAAAGAGCTTGAGGAAGAGCCACTGGTTCCATTTATAATATTCAGGCGAGCAGGTCGCGACCTCCCTGTCCCAGTCATAGCTCAGGCCCATGCGCTTCAATTGCGTGCGCATGTTGTCGATGTTCTCGTATGTCCACTTTGCCGGATGTATGCCGTGCTGTATGGCCGCGTTCTCGGCCGGAAGCCCGAAGGAGTCCCATCCCATCGGATGGAGCACGTCCTTGCCCCTCATCATGAGGAACCGCGCCAGGACATCGCCAATGGAGTAGTTCCTGACATGGCCCATGTGTATCTTGCCGGACGGATAAGGGAACATCTCAAGGACATAATACTTCGTTCCCTTTGCCTTTCCAGTGGCAAAGGCCCGGTTATTCTCCCATTCGGCCTGCCATGAGGCCTCAATCGACCTGTGATCGTATTTTTCAGAGATCTGCGCCATCTGCCCTCTCTTGTGAAGGAATTTCCAGTAATTCAAAGGGTTTTATTAACATGAAAGGATAGCATTTTTCAACGGTAAAGGGTGGAAAAACGCAGCGCACGAAGCTATTCAGGCTTCAAATAAGCTCCATATGCAAGGCCCAGTTAAATCGGGGAGCGAGGAGCGAGTCGTACTCTTCATGTACGTCGCAGCGACGAGCGACAAAGACAACACAGCAGATGGACTTATTTCATGCTGCCTATGACAAAACCCCCTTTCACAAGGTAATGACAATCTGTTATATTGCCCATACGGAGGCAAGAGATGAAAAAAATATTCCTGTTTATAGCCGCCCTCTTGTTCCTTGCCGGATGCAAGGACACAGGCAGCAATAACGAAAGCAAGTTCGCCGTCAACATCGAGGCAGGCGGCCCGTCAGTGGATTTCCTCTACAGGGACATGGATAACAAGCCCTTCAGGCTCTCAGAATATAAAGGCAAGGTGGTGCTCCTGTATTTCTGGCGCATGAAGTGCACCGATTGCCAGAATGAGCTCAAGGCCATAGACGCGCTGCACAGAAAATATCGGGACAGAGGGTTTTTAGCTGTCTCAATCGGCGCAGACTCCATGCACAGCGCGCCTCTTAACAAGGTCGTCGAGTTCTTTGACAGGGAAGGATTCACCTTCGTAAAAATAAGGGACGAGGACGGCTTTGTGGCAGAGGCATATCAGGTCATGCGCGCTCCCGAGGCCTATCTCATTGACAAAGAGGGCAAGATAGCCCATGTCCAGAAGGGCACTGCTGACTGGGCAGCTCCTGATAAGGCCGAGTTGATAGAAAAACTCCTCTCAAAATGAGGTAATACACGATGCTGGATGTCATCAGAAAGAGACGCTCGATAAGGGCATTTCTCAAGAAGGATGTCGAAGATAAAAAATTAAACGAGGTCCTCAAGGCCGCCATGTTCGCGCCGACGTCCTGGGGCACGAGGGCATGGGAGTTCGTGGTCGTCAAAGACCCTGTCACCAAAAAGAAACTCTCGGAAGCCACAGCCCACTCCCGCTTTGTCAAGGACGCGCCAGTCGTGGTAGTCATCTGCTATAATATTAAAGCAGGCAGGCGCTTTTGCGAGGACTCTTCCATCGCCGCGGAGCATATCCACCTGGAGGCCATAAACCAGGGCCTCGCCTCGTGCTTTGTGCAGGTCGCTCAAGCCGGAGAGCCGCAGGGCAGCGCGGAGCCGTTCGTAATAGGGCTGCTCCGCATACCAGACCATCTCAGGGTGCAATGCATGATGCCCCTTGGCTACGCCAAAAGGGAGCTTAAGGAGCATAATGACAGGGAGTTCGACACACGGAAGGTCCATAACGAGAGGTTCTGAGTGGCTCCCCTGAGGGCCGGGCTCATCGGCCTGGGCCGCATGGGAAAGGCCATCGCGGCCAGGCTGAAGGGCCAGGGCGTGGAGCTCCATGCCTGGAACAGGAGCCTTACAAAGGCAAGAGAGCTGGATGTACTCGTAAGCGACACCCCCGCCTCGCTCATATCAAAAGCAGACCACATCATTTTATCCCTTTACGACAGCGCTGCCGTGCGCGAGGTGCTTACCATGCGCCACGGCGTGTTGAGCGCCGACCTCAAGGGCAAGACCATAATCGACACCACGACCAACCACTGGAATGACGTGCTCTCCTTTCATTCAATACTGACTGAGAGGGGCGCGAATTACCTCGAAGCGCCCATACTCGGCAGCGTAGTCCCTGCCATGACCGGCTGCCTCACCATGCTCGTAAGCGGGGAGGAGCCCCCGTACAAGGCGGCCCTGCCCATAATAGAGCAGCTCTGCAGCGATATATTTTTTCTGAAGGAGCCGGGCCTTGCGACAAGGATGAAGCTCCTCAACAACCTCCTCCTCGGCTCTGTCATGGCCTCCATAGCGGAGGCCGTCTCGTTAAGCGAGAAGGCGGGCCTTGACAGGGCGGCTGCTCTCGATATATTTTCAAAGGGCGCTGGGGCTTCGGCTGTGCTCGACGCAAAGCGCGAGAAGGTCCTGAAGGACGACTACGGGGCGCACTTCAAGTGCTCGCTCATGTACAGGGACCTCCACAACCTGCAGGATATGGCAAGGACGCTTAAGACGCCGCTGTTTACGGCAGGCATCGTAAAAGAGCTCTTTGCCCTGACTTTATCGAAAGGATGGGGCGAAGAGGACTTCTCGGCAGTATTCAAGGCAGTAAAAAATCTCTGAAGCAGGAGCTGGAAAATTGGAAGCAGAAGCAGCTGGCAAGGTAATAGACGCGGAAAGCCACAGGGAGGTACTTGAAAACATACTGATGAATTACGGCCTCGGCCCTGAGAGCCTTGAGTTCACGGACAGCTTCCCGAACGAGCCCATGAAGGTAGCCAAGTGCGTCAAGATAGCAAGAAAGATAACCTTCAAAAAGGTTATCACTCAGGAAGAGAAAGAGGCGGTATTAGCAGGCGAGCTTTCGCTATTCCCTGAGGAGGTCAAGGGCATACAGGACGACCTGGTATTCCTCAAGCACACCCTCCTTAAATACATCTGCGGCATCCAGCAACGCTGGCAGCCTGATCACGAATGCGCCAAGTGGGCTTTTTATCATGTGAAGAAGAATTGAAGAGGGTTTACTTCCCCCTTTTCTTAAGGGGGATTACAATCGGCCTTGCAGAAAAGATAATCTCCCCTACCCCTCTTTAGAAAAGAGGGGTAAAAACGCTGTCATTCTGAGGGAGCCGGAGGCGACCGAAGAATCCTCGGCGCAAAACAATAGAGAGAGATCCTTATCTCGCCCCATCCTTGGGGCTCGACCCGTCGGGCTGCGCGCCTTCAGCGCAGCATTCAATTTTTGCTATCCTGCAAAAATTGTCGCTTCGCTCGCAATGACAAACAAACCGCATCAGAAGTAAAAATTCCAGTAACCCATCACTTCCGTCGAATAAAACCCCTCGAACTTCTCCCTCTTTATGTTGAGCATCACGGCCCTGTCGCGCTCTATGGAGAAGGTCTGATTCAGCTCAGCCGAGATAATATCATGGCTGTCCCCTGCCCCGAACGTCGCTGCCCTTACCTCGAACTGAGCCTTCCACCAGTCCTTAATGTTCGCCACAGCTCCGGCGCGCACCCCGGCCCCCAGGGCGTAGCCGTCGTCAAGGCCGCTGCCGAGCTTTGCCTCAGGCTCGACAAAGCCGTAGATCAGGGAATCGTGCGGCGCACTATAGCTCAGGCCAGGGCCGCCCACTACCCGAAGCACGGTCCTGTGATCCCTCCTGGCAAACTCTTCCCTTTGAACGTCGGCGCTGACTCTCCAGGATACAGGCTTGAAGAACTCGTCCCTGGGCGCAGCTGAGACTATATCTACGAATGTAAATCGCTCAAGCGAGAGCTTCTCTTCGGTGAAGTTGTACCTTGCCTCCCCTTCCAGGAATGTTATGGCTGAGCCCGGCAGGTAGCCCGCGTCCGGGTCAGCAAGGGCGTGGTTCGCGGGGCGGGCCTTAAGTGAAAGAAAAGACGCCCCCGCCTTTACCCCTGCGCCGAGAGAGAGCCGCGCGGCGCCATGCCCCTCTTCGGGCGGCTTTGGCGCGGTTATTTTGTACTCCGGTATCTGCCCGAGCGTACTCCTTACCCCCAGCACCTTCAAATACCTTGCCGAGTATTCGTCCTTTGCGACCATCCGCTTGGCGTACCTGTACTGAAGGTACTCGCTGGCGAGGTCGAGGATGCGCGCCCTGTCGTCCTTCGGTATATCCCCGTTTTTCCCTATCTCGTCCGGGTCCCTGAGGCCGTAGGCAGCATCCTGCGCGAGCCTCCTGAGATCATTGCCAAGAAGGCCCTCGATGTGCCTTATCCTGGAGGCCTTCGCAGGCCTGTACACGGCAGCGCCTGTATTGTTGCCGGTCTCCTTTATTGCCCTCACGGTGTCCATCGGGATGACCCATGGCGGCATCATCCCGGAAAGGTCTACGCCCGGCCTTGCGGCCTCGAGCACAAGGAGCAGGTTGTAGGAGCAGTTCTCGTCGAAGAAATAATAATAGGTATAGACCTCTTTTAGCTCCCAGAGGTGCAGGAGCATCCTTTCGACCTCTTCCTTTGTGAACCCCAGCGGGTACTCCCAGATGTCCCTGTTCTCAAGGTGGCTGTACTCTTTTATCTTTTCGTAATACGGCAGCAGGCCGAAATAGCCCTGGTAGAACCCGAGAAGGCCCTTGGCAGCGAAGAACAGGCCGTTCGTCTCGTCAGTTATGGCGGAATAATTAACGGCAAAGGAATACATGTTCGATTCCTTGTCCGAATCTATGCGAAGGAGCGTGTGCCCGAACATAGAGGCCGGGCTGTTCATGTGCGAGACCGGGAATATGAGGACGGCCCTCCTGGGCCTTACATGGTCGTATAGCTCACGGTATCCCTTGCAGTCAACGGCAGGAAGCTTTGAGGCGTCAATCG
>MGPL01000004.1:0-435 GCA_001797415.1 Deltaproteobacteria bacterium GWA2_55_10 | reverse complement strand
AGCCATGCGTACCTGGCGATAAACCGGCACTGCGGATGCGCGTCATTCTCGCTATCGGTCCTGAAAAAGGCCCTTATGGTCTCCCGCAGTTCTTTTTCGGAGTCATACTTGCCTTCAGGCGAATTGAAGAACCCCGGGTCGTCGACAAGGCTCCGGGAAGAGCCCAGCATGTCGGGCTTGTAATGGAGGAGTACCTGCCATTCGCGGCTTTTGTGCAATTCAAGGGATATGGCTTTTTCGACGAGTGAGTCTGCGTAGCTCTCCGCCTGAGCGTAGGAAGGAAATAGGATAGATGCCAGAAATAAAAAAAGAAGCCATGCGGCTTTTGGAGAGCCGCATGGCCTTGTGCCTGATTGATTTTGCCTCTCAGGAGTTCGAAGCAACCCTGTAAATGCCCTCGATGACATCAGCTGACTGAACGGCTGAAGAAGTGTA
>MGPL01000003.1:40210-40392 GCA_001797415.1 Deltaproteobacteria bacterium GWA2_55_10 | reverse complement strand
CCCTGTGGAATATGGTCCCGTCATAGAAGCCTTCTTTCGCGAGCTTCACGAAGTTCTCGACATGCCCGGGCGCGACTTCCGGGAATAACCTGATTTCCATGTTTCCGTACTTTGTCTCGATTACAGCCTTCACAACCTTCCCTGCTTCCATCCTCTTTGCTCCTTCTTTGGCATTTGATACG
>MGPL01000003.1:38822-40198 GCA_001797415.1 Deltaproteobacteria bacterium GWA2_55_10 | reverse complement strand
GCCATAATCATAAACATCAGGAATAGATATATATACCTCATCAGTTCCTCCGGTCCGTTTTTAAAAATACAGTAAACATCAAGGGCTTTAAGTTGTCAATAATTATGCGCCCTTTTTCTTGAGCCACTCCCTTATATGGCGGAGGGCCTCTTTCCTGTTTTTTATCAGACCGCTCTCCACCCCGGCGTTTATCTCGTTTATTATCTCTCCGACTGCCGGCCCCTCTCCCACCCCGAAAGTATCCATTATCTCGCGACCGGTCAATATGGGACTGGGCTTTTTTCTGGTATAGGTGCCGTAATAGAATGAGAGCATCTCCAGCGCGAGCGAATAGAGCTCCGGGTCTTCCCCTCCCCTTGTCGCCCTTGCGTCCGCGAGCGCCAAGGCGAGGAGCATTATCCCGCCGTCATCGCCAGATGCCCGGAAGAAATGGCCTTTGGCCCTGAAGCTCGGCTCTTTGAGGGTCGCGAGCATGAAGACCCTGTGGTGGTTCCGAACGAGAAAGGAGACCTCGTTGGCGGTCCGCTTACTGAACCGCATTCTCAACATGAGCTCTTTTACAAGAAGAGAGCCCTTTGTATCGTGGCCGATGAAGCGTAGCCTGCCCTCCACCCTTGACATGGCGTACGGCTTGCCAAAGTCGTGGAAAAAAGCGGCGAGCTTAAAGAGGCAGTTCCGCGGGAGCTGGCCGTCCTCACCTGCGAAATAACCTTTAAGCCTCTCTGAAAAGCCGGGGAATGTCTCTTCAGAGAGATCCGAGAGCAGCTTCTCGGATTCTCTCAATACGGCGAGGGAGTGGGCCCGCAGGTCATAGCCGTTCACATCCGCCCACCCCTGTATCTCCGGCATGATGGCGTCGACAAGGCCGGTCGAGTAAAGCGTCTCTATGGCTTCCGCGGTGCCCCTGGCAATAAAAAGCTCCCTTATCTCATCCCTCACCCGCTCTGCAGAGACCCGTATTATGATGCCCGCCTTCTCCTTTATAGCCTCAAAAGTCTCAGGCGTTATTTCCAGGCCGTACTGTCTTGAGAGCCTTATTGCCCGGAGCATCCTCAGCGGGTCTTCATCGAATGCGGATGAGGACGCCATGCGGAGCAGCATTGCGCCTGCGTCGTCGATCCCTCCCAAAGGGTCTATGAGAGGCCCGCTCGCGGATAGAAGCGAAGAGAGCTCGACAGCCATCGCGTTAACGGTAAAGTCCCTCTTTGAGAGGTCTTCCTCTATTGAGCCTTTCAAGGGGGTCAGGTCCAGGGTAAGCGCCTTTCCGTCCCGTTTCGCGGCAACCCTGTACGCGCCCGCCTCAACATCAAGGGCGAACGGAGTGCCGCCAAGCCTTTCGGCTATCCTTTCGGCAAGCGCGCGCGTGTCGCCCTTTA
>MGPL01000003.1:10203-38781 GCA_001797415.1 Deltaproteobacteria bacterium GWA2_55_10 | reverse complement strand
AGGTTCCGGAGCGCGCCGCCGACAAGGTATGCCTCGATGCCATTGAGCGCGGATGCGGTCTCCCTTATGACCGGATCGCGGATGAGTCGTTCGAGCTTTAAAAAAGAACGGGCCGAATCGCTTCGGCCCGCCCCTTCCATATCCTTTTTCCGGCTCACAACAGCTCCACCTCTATAAGCCCGTCATCCAGCGGCACGAACGGAACAGAGCGGTGGTGAATGGTTTCGACCTTCGCGGCCACCTCCCGGAAAGTAGGCGCAAGCTCATGGATGGCCGCAAAGAGCTCCTCCGAGTCCTCGGTCTCTCCCGCCGCCTCGTAGGCGAGCGCAAGCTCGTACATCATCCCGATGCGCTCTTCTATTGTGCGGCCCTCGACCTTGATGCCCTTGAGACAATAGGTTACGGCCTCGTGCGCCTCGCCCAGCGCCATGGCGCAGTGGTTGAGCCTTGAGTAGCAGTCGAACTCGAGCCGGGGGTCCTTGAGCGCTATCTTGAACTCTTTCGATGCCTCGGTGAAAAGCTCCATCTCCATGTAGGCAATGCCGAGATTGTAATGGGTCTCGGAGTCTTCCCTGTTGAGCTGCGTTTCTATTCCTGTCTTGAACTCGTCAAAGGTCTCCTCGGGCTCATTTCCGACCCAGGTGCCGGCAAGGTCGTTCAAGGCCTCCTTGAACCCGAGCTCGGCTGAAAGGTCGACATACTCTTCAGTGCCGTCATCCTCAACTGCCCTGGCCTGCTGAACCTGCTCAGGCTCCATCTTCTCCATGAGCTCGTCTATGGCAGAGGAGATATCCTCCTGGGACTCTTCTATTTCAACGGGCTCTGTCTGGGCGGCCTCTTCAGGAATAAGCTCTTCTGCCGAAGGCAGGACCTCCTCAATGGCAGGCTGCTGCGCCTGTTCAGCCTCCGTAGACGCCATCTCCTCCGCAAGCGCCTCAATACCTTCTTCCGGGCTTGCGGCAATTTCCGCCGTCTCTATGAACTCGAATACAGGCTCTCCGGCGCTTCCCTGCTCTGCCGTTTCCTCCGGCGCCGGGACTTCCTCTATCTCTTCGATAGCTGCAATTTCGGCGGCCTCAACGAAAGCGCCTGGCACCGGCGTGCCGTCTGGCTCGGAAACGAGCTCGATCCCTGCTTCATCTGAAGCGGGTAACGCAGACTCCTCCACGACGGCCGTATCTGCCGAAGGCGGCTCTTCGGGAAGTTCAAAGATCTGCTCGTCAACAGGTTCGGCTTCTGAAGCCGTATCAGCCTCGGGCTGAGCAGCGGGAGCGGTCGCGGCCGCCTCTATCTCGACCTCTATCTCGATCTCCTGAGCCTCTTCGATGGGCGGCTCTGCGAGGACTTGAGTTTGCGCACTTTCGGCCTTTTCTTCCCGGACAGGCGCGGCTGAAGGCGCAACGGACGCTGCCTCAATGACCGGTATCTCGCCCTTCAAGAGGTCTTCGAGCGAGATCTCTATTTCGCCTGTTGCGGGCTCTGTCTCCATCCTTGATCCAGTCGCAGACGCCCCTGCCTCCCTTTGAATCTCTTGAGGGCTTTCTGCCTGGGCTTCAACAGGCGGCTCGGCCTCTACGATTACCTCTTCCGGGACAGCGGCGCTCTCGCTGAAGCCCTCGACGGAGATCTCTATCTCCTCTTCAGGCCAAGATATGAGCGGCTCTTCCCCTGCCGGCTGGGGCTGGCCCTGTTCGACGGGCTGCTCAGGGGCTGCCGCCTTCTTGAGAGGCTTTTCTGCCTCCTCTTTCCTGAACTTCTTGAGGAAAGAGACGGCGTCAGGGTCATTGGGCTTGAGCTCCTCTATCAGAAGAGCGGCGCTCCTGGCGTCCTCTGTCCTGTCGGAATTCCTGTAACAGTCGAGGAGCGCCTTCAGATATCTTACCTGCTGAATGCCGTCGCCCTTGGCCTTATACAGGTCGCAAAGGCCTTTAATTATGCGCTCGTCAGACGGGTAGGCGGCGTAAAGGCCAAGATATATCTTCTCGGCCTTGTCGAGTTTCCCCTGCGACAAGAGCCTGTCGAATATGAAATAGTATTCCGAGAGGGAGTCTTTTTCGAATGAGAGGCGCTGGTAGAGCTCGGCGAGCTTGAGCCTGACGCCGATGTTGTCAGGGTCGACCTCGACCATCTTTTTGAGGAGATCGAGCACCTCGCTGGTCTTGCCGCGGCGCTCGAACCAGGTGACGATGTAACTGTACTCGCTTATCGCGTCCGCGATAAGCCTCTGCTTTGTATAAAGCTCGGCAAGCTTGTTATGGACATCGAGGCTGTCGTCGAGCTTCAATATCTGCTTGTAGACGGCGATGGCCTTGAGGTAGAAGCCCCTCTGGGCATTGGCCCTGGCAGCCTCGGTATATTCCTTTATGGCCTCGGGCTTCTTTCCCATCTTGACATAGAGGTCCCCTATGCGCAGGCGGATGGAAATATCCCTCGGGTCTGCATCGGCAGCGGCCCTGTACTCGGCCACAGCCTTGTCATAGTAGCCCTTTGCAACGAGCTTCTGGGCCTTGTCTATGAGTTTTTCCTTAAGAGCCATACACCCCCAGGTTCAGTATATCGGCAGACCGCTTGAAAATTTTAACAGAAACTCAGCAGGATTATACCACAAAACACTAATTCCTAAGAAAAACAATCACTTCGGCTGATTCTGTCATGTCCGTCCTCATCCCCTGCTCCGCCTTGAACGAGACAGCCCGCAGCCAATCTTTCCGAGAGGCCCTTCTCCTGTTCCGTGAGGTCGGATAGGAGAAAAGCTGCACATAAGCCTTCAGAAAATCTTTTTACAAGCATTTCCCTGAGTTTCTGGCGGCTCACATCGCTGAACTCGCCGACGGAGGCCATCTTGCCGATGAGTTTCCGGCCAAAGACAGCCGTGTTCAGCTCTGTGTCATGGGACATCAAAATGGAGCCGTGCTGGAGGAATGCCCGTCTAAAGCGCCGCTGGGCGCTGCCCACGAGCTTTCTTCCATCGGCAAGGATCTCGAACCTCGAGGGCGTTTGGAAGCAGGCCGCGCTCTTCCCCGCGCCGGCGCTGCCCCTGAAAAGGGCCGCGTCCACCCCCGCGTCCCGCAGGGCCGCCGTTATGCAGCCGCTTATGACCGAATATGTGCCGAGTATGCCGCCTGAGAAGAGCGGGTCTTCGCAGAGGCCCGCGACTGAATATGTTATCTCGCGCCAGTGGACGACCGCCCTGCCCCCGGTGGTCCTGCGCACGACAGGCAGTCCGGAAGTGAGAAAGGGCGCGGCGTCCTGCGCATGCCCGATGGATATGGTCGGCCTCTCCCAGCCGTAGAGCCTTAGCGTGGGAGCGCCCCAGCCCTCTTCAAGGGCGCGCAGGATGGCGGTGTCCCTTGCCATGTTCAAGTGCCCTGGCAGGTCCTCGTCCAGTATGAGCCTCCAATCCATTAAGGCCTCCGGCTTGGGTCGTGGGTTTCTGAAAAAGATTTTAGCAGGCAATGAAAGTTGCGGGTTAAAATTTTATCAACGCATTTCAGGCTGCTCATAAAGGTCCGGATGCGAGGCCCCGGCTAAATCGGGGAGCGAGGAATGCGGCGTACTCTTTCCGTACGCCGCAGTGACGAGTGTTTGATGCCAACAAAGCAGATGGGCCTTATTTCATGTCTGTCAGGTGAATCGAGACAGAAAATCAATATTGGTCTTTCCGGCTATGAAGTCGTGGTCCCTCATTATCTTGAGGTGGAGCGGTATGTTGGTCTTTATGCCGCCTATCCAGAACTCCTCAAGGGCCCTCGTCATCCTCGCAATGGCCTCTTCCCTGGTAGCGGCATGCACGATGAGCTTGGCAAGGAGGTTGTCATAGTGCGGCGGCACGTTATAGCCGCAGTATATGGCTGAATCGACCCTTACGCCAAGGCCGCCCGGAATGATGAGCTCGGTTATCTTGCCAGGGCAGGGCATGAAGGTCTTGTGGTCCTCTGCGTTTATCCTGCACTCGATGGAATGTCCCGTAAATGATACGTTTTTCTGTTTGAGTTGGAGCTTCTGCCCGAGGGCTATGTTTATCTGGGACTTGACGAGGTCCACCCCGGTGACCATCTCGGTCACCGGGTGCTCGACCTGCACCCTCGTGTTCATCTCCATGAAGTAGAAGTTCTTGTTCTTATCCAGCAGGAACTCGACTGTGCCGATGTTGGTGTAGCCGATACCCTTTGCGAGCCTCACTGCCGCCTCGCCCATCTTCTGCCTGAGCCTTGCATCGAGCACAGGCGAAGGGCACTCTTCGAGTATCTTCTGGTGCCTTCTCTGTATCGAGCACTCCCTCTCGCCAAGGTGTATGATATTGCCGTGCTCGTCTGCCATGACCTGTATCTCTATGTGCCTGGGGAGCTCGCAGAAGCGTTCAATGAAGACCTCTCCGTCTCCGAACGCCGCCAACGCCTCTGCTTTCGCGGTGTTGAACGCGCTGCCCAGGCTCGCCTGAGTGTGCACGAGCTTCATGCCCCTGCCGCCGCCGCCTGAAGCAGCCTTTATGAGCACCGGAAAGCCGATCTTCTTGGAGACCTCGATGGCATCCTTCTCGTCAGCGAGGGCGCGGTTACTCCACGGGAGGACCGGGACCTTCAAGTCTTCGGCGATCTTTTTTGCCTCGACCTTGTTTCCCATGAGGCGCATGGTATTGGACGTAGGCCCTATGAATTTTATGCCGCATTTTTCGCAGGCCTCGGCAAAGCCAGAATTCTCGGCCAGAAAGCCGTAACCAGGGTGCACTGCCTCTGCATCCGCGACTTCCATCGCGCTTATGAGCGAGGTTATATTGAGATAGCTGTCCTTGCTCTTGGCAGGGCCGATGCAGATGGCGCCGTCCGCAAACCTCGTGTGCAGGGCCTCCCTGTCGGCCTCGGAATATACCGCGAGGGTCTTTATCCCCATCTCGCGGCATGCCCTTATTATCCTTATGGCTATCTCGCCCCTGTTTGCGATCAGTATCTTATTAAACATTTTTTCCTTAAAGGCTGCTGAAAAAGTCCATCTGCTTCATTTCTCGCATATGGAGCTTATTTGAAGCCTGAAAAAATAGGGTTGCACCAACTTTATTAGTGCTTAATAGCTTAATTATTTCGATACCTCGATATGGAAGAGCGGCTCCCCGTACTCGACCGGCTGGCCGTTCTCGACAAGGATGGATACCACCTTGCCGTTGAACTCGCATTCGACCTCGTTCATTAGCTTCATCGCCTCTATAATGCAGAGCGTCTGGGATTTCTTCACAACGCTGCCGACCTCGACAAAGGCCGCGGCGTCCGGCGCGGACGACCTGTAGAAGGTCCCGACCATCGGAGAGGTTACGACCTTTATATTGTCGGCCCTGGCTGCGGCAGGCTCTTCCTTCTGCGGCTCGGACTTTGCCTCTCCCTGCTCGGCAGTAGAGACTTCCTTTATCTGGTACGCGCTCCCCCTCTTGAGCCTGACCTTGCCGTCAGGCCCCTCGAGCTCGAACTCGACTATGTCGGTCTCCCTCAGGAACTTGTATATGTTCTTTATGTCCTTAATGTCCATCAATCCTCCATGGCAGGCTGCTGAAAAAGGCCCATCTGCGTCATTTCTCGCATATGGAGCTTATTTGAAGCCTGAACAAAAACTGAGTTTCAGAAATCCCCTAAAGCGCTATCAAATCTTTCCCGGTATTTGTAAGCAGTTCGTAACCGCCCTTTGTTACAAGGGCCATGTCCTCTATCCTTACGCCGCCCCAGCCGGGCATATAAATCCCCGGCTCGACGGTCAATACCATTCCCTCTTCCAGTATCTCTTCATTGCCCGGCGCGATCGAAGGCCCCTCATGAATATCGAGGCCGACCCCGTGGCCTGTGCCGTGGCCGAAATACTTTCCGTACCCCGCCTTCTTTATATGGTCCCTGGCCGCGGCATCAACCGCGCCTGCCTTTATGCCGGGCTTTACGGCTTCCAGCGCCTTTGCCTGCGCGCCCTTTACAATGCCGTAGATCTCTTTGTGCCTTACCGTAGCCTTGCCGACCACGAACGTCCGGGTCTCATCGGAGTTGTAGCCGTCCATGAGCACGCCCATGTCCACTACCACGAACTCGCCCTTTTTTATCAACTTATGAGAGGCCTTGCCGTGAGGAAGCGCGCCTCTCGGGCCTGATGCGATAATAGTATCGAAGGCGAGGCCGTCTGCGCCCCTCCTCCTTAATGCCATCTCTATGGAAAGGGCGGCGTCCCTTTCAACGACGCCCGGCCTTATGAGCCTCATCGCGTCGCGGTAACCGGTATCGAGGAGCCGTGCAGAGGCCCTCAGGCGCTCTATCTCTCCAGAGTCCTTTTTGACCCTGAGCCTGCCGACAATGCCCGTCGTGGGCTTGAGCTTCACCTTGGGCAAAGCCTCTCCGAGCTTCGAATGCGTGGAGCAGGTCACATTTGCCGCCTCGAAGGCGAGGGTCTTGATCTTCAGGCTCGCGACCAGCCCTGCTATCGCGTCAATGGCCTTTGTTATTATCTTTATACCGTAGCCCTTGACCTCAAGAGAGGCCTGGGTCGCGTATCTCGAATCAGTGAGGAGAAAGGCCTTGCTCTCCGTTACGATGACGAACGCGTTCGAGCCTGTGAACCCTGTGAGGTATCTCGCGTTCTTCAAGTCCGTAACCAGAAGGGCATCTGCCTTCTCTTTGGCTAACGCGCCCCTTAAGGCCTTGAGCCTTGCCTTTGACTCTGTTCTGACGCTTGCGGCCACGCCGTTCCCCTTTTCAGACAAGCTCGACTGAAGCCGCCTCAGCGGCCTTCCTCATGAGATACCTGGCCTTCCCCATATTGGAGCCATGGCTGAGTACAAACGCTATGTAATAGTCCTGCGTGGCCATCCTGAGAAGAAGGTCGCTCGCGGCCGTCGCGACCATGACCTCTTCCACGCTTCCGAGGTCGAGGAGCGACGAGGCCTTCCTTATCTCGTCTATGACCTTGCCGTATTCTACGCCTACGGTCTCGACGTCATAGCCCCCGGCCTTCATGTACTGCTCGACCGAGATGCCGTCCATGCCCATGAGCGTGGCAGCTGCGCCGCCCTCTACCCCTTCGACAAGGCCCATCAATATCTCACGGAAAGAAGCCGCCATTGTCAATTGACCCCGCCTGGCCTGGGCTTTTTCCTGCCGCGCTCCGCCAGCCCCTTGAGCTTCTCTATCCTGAAGTTAAGGGACTGGTCCCACGGAGAGGTATCGGCCAGTATCTTATAAATCATCAGGGCGTCCTCATAGAGGCCCTGCTTCTCCAGGACCTCAGCCATGGTGGCTGTAAAAAACATGTCATCTCCAGCCTTTATGTTGCCCATCTCGCTCAAGCCCCGGTTTAATCCCTTAAATTATTAAAGAAAGCACTTCAAGTCAAGGAGTAAAACATAACCCCTTGAAATACCTCAGGAACGCGCGTAAGAGGCCAGGAGTTCCAGCAGGACCTCCTCCCCCACTTCCCTTACTATTACCTCGCCCATCCTCTCAACCAGTACGAACCTTATTGCCGCGCCAGAGACCTTCTTGTCGAGCCTCATGGCGTCGATGAAATCTTTGGGTTTGATCTCCGGAGGAGAGAATGGCATTCCGAAGCTGGAAAGCAGCGCCGTTATCCTCGTGCCGCACTCAGTGCACAGGCCGAGCCTGGCCGAGAGCGCGGCTGCCATTGCCATGCCTATCGCCACCGCCTCGCCGTGCCTGTAGGAGCCGTAGCCTGATAATGCCTCTATGGCGTGTCCGAAGGTATGGCCGAAATTCAGTATGGCGCGGAGATTCTCTTCCTTTTCGTCCTTGCCTACTATCTCGGCCTTTATCTCGCAGGACCTCTCGATACACCTTATTATCTCATCACCGGGCCCAAGCAGCTTTTTGGCGTTCTCTTCGAGAAAGCTGAAGAATTCCAGGTCGCGAATGATGCCGTATTTTATCACCTCAGCGAGGCCGGCCTTTATCTCCCTCTCATCAAGGGTCTTGAGCACGTCAGGGTCTATGAAAACCGCCCTCGGCTGATAGAAGGCGCCGATGAGGTTCTTGCCCTTTGGGTGGTTTACGGCTGTCTTGCCGCCGACAGAGCTGTCAACCTGTGAAAGGAGGGTCGTGGGCGCCTGTATATAAGGAACTCCACGGAGGTAAGTCGCGGCGATAAACCCGGAGAGGTCGCCTATTACTCCGCCGCCGAGCGCGACTATCGGGGATTTCCTCTCGAACCTGTTCTCGATAAGTATGTCAAAGACCTTCGAGGCCTCGGAGAGGCTCTTGTACTCCTCGCCGTCAGGGACATTTATGACGAATGGAGTAAAGCCAGATGCGGAGAGACTGTCCGTAACGGACTTGCCGTACAGGGCGTCGACCGTCGGGTTGGTGATGACGGCGGCAGGGCCCTTGAGGCCAAGCGCCTTCATCCTGGGGCCTATCTCCCTGAGGAGCCCTCTTTCAATATGTATATCGTATGACCTTTCGGCCAGGTCTACTCTTATCTTGCTCATCTTTTCCTTACAGGCTGCTGAAAAAGTCCATCTGCTGCGCTATCTTCGTCGCTGCGACGTACATGATGAGTACGACTCGCTCCTCGCTCCCCGATTTAGCCGGGGCCTCGCATATGGAGCTTTTTGAGCAGCCTGAATAAATCGGAACTCCATATTTTTAGCTCAAATTTTCCTTTAGTTTATATCACAAAGGGCTTGTTATTTCAGCGATTTTCTTTATCCGCGACGAGTCTTTCTATCATCCCGGCGACATCCTCGACAGTCCTGCCGGTGGTGTCGATCTCGATATCGCAGTCCCTGTATGCCTCTGCCCTATCATTGAGAAGGGATCTGATCGCCTCTTTCCTGTCAGGCCTGGCAAGGAGCGGCCTGTCCGTCCTCTCCCCTACCCTTTTGAGTATCTCTTCGACAGAGGCATGGAGGCAGACCAGCGCACCCCATCCCTTGAGAAGCGCCCGGTTCTCTGGAAGCATCACAACGCCGCCGCCGGTCGATACCACCAGGCCGGCCCCAAACTCCCCGGAGGCAAGCCTCTTTACCATGAGGGCCTCCATTTCCCTGAAGGCCGCTTCGCCCTTTGATCTGAATATTGCGGCAATGGTCATGTCCGCCTCTGCCTCGATGAGCTCGTCGATGTCGACGAACTTCAACCGTAGCCGTCGGGAAAGGAGACGGCCGACAGTGGATTTTCCGGTGCCCATGAACCCGGTAAGGACGATGTTTATGCGATTCATAGATACTCTGTTCAGGCTGCTCAAAAAGCTCCATATGCGAGGCCCCGGCTAAATCGAGGAGCGAGGAATGAGGCGTACTCTTCATGTACGTCGCAGTGACGAGCTTTGAGGCCAACGCAGCAGATGGACTTTTTCAGCAGCCTGCTAATAACCGGCAATATCCTTCAGATAACCTTTATAGTTGCGGGCTATTTCCTTTATCGAATCCCCGCCGAACTTCTCAAGGAAGGCGTTCGCTATCTCGATTGCGGTTACCGATTCGGCTATCACGGCGGCAGCCGGCACTGCCGTGACGTCAGACCTTTCAACGCTCGCCTCAAAGGGCATCTTCGAGCTTATGTCGATTGACCTGAGAGGCTTGTACAGGGTCGGTATCGGCTTCATCGCGGCCCTCATGACAATCGGCTCTCCGTTCGACATGCCGCCCTCCATGCCTCCGGCGTTGTTGGTCTTACGGTAAAAACGCGGCTGTTGAGGCCACCAGTCGGACAGGGCTGGCCGGGCCGCCCTGGCTTTGCCGCCCTTGTAGAATATCTCGTCATGGACCTCTGAGCCGGGGCGCGAGGCCGCCTCAAAGCCCATGCCAGTCTCAACGCCCTTTATAGCCTGAATGGACATGAGCGCGAACGAGAGCCTCGCGTCGAGCTTCCTGTCCCACTGGGCGTAGCTGCCGAGCCCCGGAGGAACGCCAGTGACAACGACCTCGAAAGCGCCGCCCAGGCTGTCGCCAGCGGCTTTGGCCGCGTCTATGCGCTTCATCATGGCCTTCGAGGCCTTTTCGTCAGGGCATCTTACCTGTGAGCCTTCAGCCTTTTTGAAGAGGACTTCGGGATTCTCCTCAACAAGCCCCGCGTGCACGCCGCCTATCTCGATGACCCAGCTGAGGACGCTTATGCCGAACGAATCGAGGAGCCTTTTTGCGAGAGCGCCAGCCGCGACCCTCATCGTGGTCTCGCGCGCGCTTGAACGCTCCAGTATGTTACGGAGGTCCCTGTGTCCGTACTTGAGCCCGCCGGTGAGGTCGGCGTGGCCGGGCCGCGGCCTCGTGACCTTCCTGGCAGCGCCCTTCAACGCGGCTGATTCGTCAGCGGACATTATCTCGTCCCAGTTCTCCCAGTCCCTGTTCCTCACGATGAGCGTTACCGGGGAGCCCAGCGTATAGCCGTGCCTGATGCCGGAAGCTATCTCGACGGCATCGGACTCTATCTTCATCCTGCCGCCCCTGCCGTAGCCGCCCTGCCTCCTTTTGAGGTCAGCGTTCACGTCCTGGGCCGCAACGCGCACTCCGGCGGGCAGGCCATCGATTATGGCCGTAAGGAGCGGCCCGTGGGATTCTCCGGCAGTCAGGTATCTCAGCATGGTCTCCGTCCTACTTGGTTTGTCATATTTATATCCTTTTTCAGCCCTGCCATAAATAAAAAAATGCACCCCAAAGGGTGCATTTTTTGTTTTGAGGTCCGGAGCTTACTCAGCCTACGGTCTTGTCCATTATCTTCGGGGTTATGAAGATAAGGAGCTCGGTCTGCGAGTCGGAGAGCGACTTGCTCTTGAAGAGCCAGCCCAGCACCGGGATGTCCTTGAGGAACGGGATGCCTCTTTCCGTATCGTTCCTGTCGGTTATGACTATGCCGCCGATGACCGTGGTCTCGCCGTTCCTGACGAGCACGTCGGTGGTCGCCTCTTTCTTGTTGATGGAAGGCTGGCCGCCCGAGGTCCTGAAGGTGCCTATTGAGTTCCTCGATGCCTTTATCGTCATAAGTACCGCGCCGTCCGGCGTGATGTGCGGCGTGACGGTGAGGCTTAAGTTTGCGTCAACGAACGTAGTGGCCGTCCCGGACGCCGAGGTAGTCTCAAAGGGTATCGATTCGCCCTGCTCTATCTTGGCCTCTTTGTTATCGAGGGTCGTGATCTTCGGCCTGGATATGGTCTTGAGCTGACCGGCGGATTCTCCAGCCGAGAGCCTCAGGTCCAGTATCATCGGGTCGCCCATCTTGCCGAATATGAAGCCGAGCGCGCCGAGGGTTCCAGCGGTGCCGGTCGCCGGCAGGTTCACGGCGTAGTTGGTGACGCCTACGTCTGACGTGAATTCCGTTTTTTGCATGGGGAAAGCGACGTTATCACCCGTGGCCACGGCTCTTTGCTGGCTGGGGTCCGCGGCAGCCGAGCCGATCTGGGAACTCGACCCAAAGAGGCTGCTATGAGTGTTGCCGCCGGTCCTGTAGTCGATGCCCCACTGAACGCCGAGGTCGCGCGCAAAGCTCGACGAGGCCTCGACTATCCTGGCTTCTATGAGCACCTGGGGCACGGGGGTATCGAGCTTCGAGACAACGTTCTTTGCAGCCACTATGTTCTTCTTTATGTCCTTTATGACCAGCGTATTGGTCCGCTTGTCTGTCGTGACGTCCCCTCTTTCAGAGAGCACGCTCTTGACCTGCTTTGTAAGGTCCTCTGCAATGGCATAGTTGATCGACACGAACTCGAGCTCAAGGTCTTCGAGCTTCTCTTCGGCCTTTTTTGACGCAAGCTTTGCTTCGCGCTCCTGTCGGATCTTCAGCTCAGGGGCCACCCTTATGACATTGCCCTCCTGGATGCTGTCGAGGTTCTTTGTCTTCATGATGATTTCAAAGGCCTGGTCCCACGGCACGTTCTTGAGCCTCAGGGAGATTGTTCCCTTGACCTCGTCGGAGGCTATGATGTTTATGTTGCTTATCTCGGCAAGCAGGCGCAGCACATCGGTGATATTCGCGTCCATCATGTCGAGGTCGACCTTCTTGCCGGCATAACTCTTGTCGGGGACAGTAACGTTCTTGTCGGTGATAATGCCGTCGCCCTTGGCCGCCGCAGCGTCATCCTTTTCAACGGCAGGGGCCTTCGCGAAGTCGACCACCAGCGAATTGCCGGACTCCTGCACGCTGTAGGCCGCCTTCTCCTTGAGCTTCACGAGGATCCTCACCGAGCTGGGGCTCACTGAATCCTGGTAAGAGCTGACGGTTGCAACCGGGGTCGCGAGCTTCGAGGCCTCCAAAGTGCGCACGAGCGAATCCGGGAGCACCGCGCCCTTAAGGTCCATCGCAAGGGTCATTCCGTCCTTGCTCTCCTTTACGGCGTACTCGATCTTTGAAGAGCTGTTTATGGTGAGCCTGCCCTTGTCGCCTACCTTCTTGAAGTCGACCGCCTCTATATCGATGCCTTTGGCTGCCACGAGCGCCGGGGCCGCCGGTGCGGCGACTATAACGTTTTCAGCCGATTTTGCCTCTGGCGCGGGCTGGGCCGCGGCAACCGGAGGCTTTGAGACCGACGCGACCACATTGGGGCCGATGGTTATGACGATAGCGCCGTTCTCGGCCGTTATCGAATGGGGCGGCAGCTTTGAAGCGCCTGCGTCGAATACGAGCCTGGCCTTATCGGCGTAGCTGCCTATCCTTACGCCCTTTATGTATTTATCCTTGAGGCGCGCCGCGCCCTTGCCTGTCGAGTTGGCGACACCCCAGACGTCGACGACTATCCTGGAGGGCTTGGCGAGCGTAAACGATGTAAGGTTGCCTGCCAATCCATCGGTGAGAACCCTTATTACCGTGTTCCCGCCTTCGGTAGAGGACTCTATGCCGGTCACCTTTGTGGCAGATGCAGCCGGCTTTTTATCCCGGGCCTGGACAGCAAGGGCCGGTTTATCTTCCGGCTCCGCCTGTACCTGAGCCTCTTCGGCCGGGGCCTGGTTCTCGATCGGCTCTTCAGTTACCGTCTCGCTCGACGCCTTCACGACCGAGGCGGCCTCTTCACCGTCGGATTTCTTCAGGCTCACGAGTATGCTGTTCTCGCCCGCCTTGACCTCGTGGTCGACGCCTTCCCTGATGCCTATTATAATCCGGCCGATGTCCTTGTCCTCTCCGTAGCTCACGGAGTTTATCTCGCCGAGGAAGTCGTTGCCAACCGCGATGGACGGCGCGACATTCTCAAGGCTTATGCCGGGCATGTCCACTATCAGTCTCGCAGGGTCCGAGAGCTTAAAGACCGTGTACTTTACCGGGCCCGTCGTGCCTATGAGGACCCTGTCCCCGTCGCCTACGACGTTTATGTACTCAACAGAGGTCTGCCTGGCCTCCGCGGGTGCGTCCGGCGCTGCCTGGGCCGCCTTGGCCGGGTCCTCCTGAACGGGCTTCGGACCGGTCGAAGCGCAGCCTGTAACGGCCAGCGCGCCTCCGAGCACCACACCGAAGAGGGCCTGCCTCAACCGAACATCATTCAAACTCATAAAGACCTCCGTTATGACTCATTGCCGCTTTAATGGGCTCTAAAACTTCTTCCGCTTACTGCTTGCTTTTTTCAGGTAGCCGGAGCTCTATATCTTCGCTTGATTTGATCTTGCCTTCGTCGTCCTTCTGGACCTCGCGGATTACAATGCTCCTGGAGGTGAGCTTAACGACCTTGCCCTCCCTGGAGCCTATCGAGTCCCCGCGCCTTACTATATACCTCTTTCCGTCCTGCGCCTGCAGGAGCCCGAAGCCCTCGCTATCGGAACTGCCCACCACGACCGCAAGGAGCTTGAAGGTGCTGAGATCGCAGCACTCCAGAGGCCCGCGGATCTTCTTTCCGGTCTCAAGTCCTCTCATTACTATCAGGTGGCTCTGGAACGGGTTCCTGAGCTTGACATCGACAGTGGAGGCTATGGACGCCGATGTCTCTATGGGGGACTGAACCTGGGCGGCAGGAGGCCTCTTTACTGCCGTTACAGTCTCGGTCTGCCCGGCATCTTTCTTTCCGCACGATGCAAGCGCCGGGACGAGCGATAGCGCTATGATGGTCAAAATGATCCGTGACATTATTTCTTCTGCTCCCCTTCTTCCTGAGCGGGTATGAACCTGAACGTGGTGGCCACAAAATCGGCCTTCAGCACAGGCACCCGGTTCCTATGGCCCTGGGACTTTACGTCCATGCCCCCAAGGTTGACTATCCTGGGCAGGCCGGCTATCTTCAAGCTGAAGTCATAGAAGCTCTCGTACTTGCCTTCGACTGTCATCTTGACCGGGACCTCGGCATAGAAGCCTTTTGCAACCTCTTTGCCGGGCCTGAAAATGAGTATCTTCAGCCCGGCCTTCTCGCCGGACTTGCTGATTCCGTCGATAAGGTCCGGTATCTCCTTGGCATTGGGAAGCTGGGCGATGGCAGCCGCGAGCTTCATCTCCATTTCTTCCTTTTCCTTGAGGAATTTCGGTATGTCAGCGGCTATGAGCCTGCTCTCGTTCAGCTTCACGCTGAGAGCTTCGAGCTCGGCTCCGAGGGCCTTTATCTCGTCGTACTTGGGGCCGATGAGGAACGTGTACATGAGGCCGACAAGGACCAGGTTCACCGCGGCGACTATAAGTATCCTCTTCGAGAGGGGAAGCTTCAGTACTGCGTCAAGGTTTATCTTCGGAAGGGCCATTATTTTTTCCCCCCTGCCGCCGGTTTCTGATTAGCCGGCTTATCCTGGCGGACCGGTCTTCGCTTCTCTATGCGCACGATGAAGTTCACGACCTCCATCGCGGACTCCTGCTCCACGAGCCTCTGGGCGACTTCGAGCTCGACAGCCGCGCCTATGGCAGCCCTCTCCAGGCCCCTCATGAACTCGGCTACGACCTCGTCATCGGAGGCATAGCCTTCGAGGATTATCACGGATTCCTCGTCCTTTATGCTCTTGAGCCACGCCCTTGCCGGTATCGCCGTGCCGATGCTCCTGAAGAGCTTGGCCGGACCCGTCCTGTCAGCCTCGAGTTGGGTTATTATCCTCAGCTTCTCTTCGACTATCTTCTTCTGTTCTTTAATCTTCGAGAGCTCGCCTACCTTCTTCTGGAGCTCGACAAGCTCCTGGTTGCCGGATGTTATCTGGTCGGAGATGCTTCCTGCCTCGCTCCGGACTATCAGGAAGGCCGCGGCAGAGACCGCGAAGACAAAAAACGTCGCCAGGCCGGCTACGGTGAGCTGGAACCTTATGGACTCTTTTTTCTTGGCTGCCCTTACGGGCAGCAGGTTTATGCGAATCATCTGTCGGCAAACCTCCTTGTTGCAAGGCCGACCGCAACGCCGAAGAAAGGCGCGGCATCCTTGAGCCTCTCGCTATCGAACTGCTTCTGATTGGCCTCGATGCTCTTGAATGGATTGATTACTTCGACCGGAATGGAGGTCTTCTCCTGCATCATGTTCTGAAGCCCGGCGACCTTGGAGCCGCCGCCAGAGAGGTATATCTTGCTTACGTACGAACCCTGGGCTCCGCCAAGGAAGAAATCCAGCGACCTCTTGACCTCGAAGGTCAGGTTGGTGGCGACCGAATCCATCGCGCCGGCAAGATCGCCGGAGTGCTCGGCAGAGTGCTTCCTGCCGCTCTTGAGGTCCTCGGCGTCCCTGAAGCTGATGCTCAATTGCCTCTGTATCTCCTCGGTGAACTGGTTGCCGCCCATGGGTATCGACCTGGTGAATATGGTGAGCCCGCCGAAGATTACGCTTATGCTCGTGATGGACGCGCCGATGTTGACCATCGCGATATTCTCGCCCGGCGCAATCGGATAGTTTATCTCCATCATGTTCTCGAGCGCGAACGAATCCACGTCTATCACTACAGGGTTCAGTCCCGCCTCTTTAATGACGTTGGTGTAGTCGTTGATGACGTCCTTCTTGACTGCGACGAGCATCACGTCCATCTGGCCCCTGCCGTCGGTGTCCGCGCCGAGTATCTGGAAATCGATGTTGACGTCTGTTATCGGGAACGGGATGTACTGCTCGGCTTCCCACTGGATGGAGTCGGCCAGCTCCTCCTCGGTCATGGCCGGGAAGCTGACCTTCTTTATGATGACGGAATGGCCGGTCAAAGACGATACGGCATCCTTTACCTTGACGCCGTGCTCCTTTACCAGGTCCTTCAGGGTGTTCGTGACGGTCATGGAGTCGATGATGGAGCCGTCCACTATCGCCTCGGGCGGAAGCTCAGCCATGCCCATCTTCACGAGCTCCCAGCCCCTCTTGGTCTGGTTCATCTGAACAAGCTTAATGGAATTAGAGCCGATGTCGAACGCTACGGCTTCCTTCTTCCTTGAAAACATCGAAAGATTCATTTCACCCCCGTCAATCCAGGAATATCTTGCCCTTCTCGGTTACCTTGAAGCCCAGCGCCTGGATTATCTTGCGCTTGGTCTCCAGCCTGCATGGATATCCCCTCTCTATCCTGTCGATGGTAAGCGGGGATACGCCGGCTTTCCTGGCAAGCTCGGATTTGCTTAGAAGCATGCCCTCTCTTATCTTTTTTAGATGATTTCTAGTCATGGCACAAGCACATAAGTCACAACTTTCCTAAGGTTTTATGTTACGCCTGAAAGTATTGATTTTATTGCAATCTATGCAGGAATTAACATGAAATCTATGACATTGATCCATAATTGTCAATACATTTCTCATAATTCACATATAATTAGATATAATATCGGCTCAAAAAAAAATTAGTTTAGGATTTTTTTCTTGCTTGATTCCGGTCCGCCCCCCGGCAGGCCGCCTGCATACCATAATAGTTTGAGAAAACCTTGTGTAAGACTGCTCAAAAAACTCCATATGCGAGGCCCCGGTTAAATCGGGGAGCGAGGAATGAGGCGTACTCTTCTCGTACGCCGCTTCTGCCGCGTCGATGACAACAAAGCAGATGGACTTATTTAATGTCTTAGAGCCGCTTCCATAAGACAAGCGCCGGCTTGCTGTTCTGCTTCGCGACCTCTTCAAGCGTAGCCTGGTCGTAATTTATCGTAAGATTGCTTCCGTTGAGAGTCACCACGTTCTGGGCCATTATTCCGCCCGTGATATTCTTGGTCGACGAGCCGCCGCCGCTTATGGTCAAAGTGCCGAGGACGTATATCAGCCCTTCATAGTCCACATTTCCGGCAAGCTCCAGGTCCCCCTCGATCACCAGTATGCCCCTGCCCTCCAGCCCGTTCACGCTTACGGCCCTGCCGGGGCTCGCGTTGGCTATGTATATCATAGTCGACCAGCCGTCACCCGCGTAATCGCCCCAGTCCTGCACCACGCCTTCCAGTCCGCCGTTTGACGGGATGTCGTCGCCTGCGCCGTTGCAGGTGTTGGTAGAGCACTGGTGCTTCTCATTGGCCATTTCCTTGATCGAACTTATTTGCTCGCCAAGGTGCGTATTATAGTTATTTCCCTGCGACTCCATGCAGCTGCCTGACGGCGTTACTGAAGCGTTGCAGCTGCCGCCGTTCCATCCGATCGTCGAGTTCGTGTTGATGCCCGCCTCCGTATCAGTGTTGAGGGAGGTCGCGCCGACATAGGCCACTATGGTCCTGGTCGTGCCGTTCGAGGTGCCGATAGAGGTCACCTCGTAAACCGGATGCCTGCCGAAGCTCGTAAAAGTGAGCGTATCGGCCAGCTTGAAATCCCTGCCGAACATCACGACCTCCTGGTCGCCGGCCACGCAAGGCCAGGCCGGGTCGCCGAAGGTGTCGGCGTTTGCATCGACGTTCGGCTGCGTATTATTATTGCTGTCGCAGAAGCCCTCTGGGTTGGTCTCGTCAAGGTAGCGTATTGCGACCGTGTAGTTGAGGCCGTCTGCGCTCTCCCTTACGCCGCCCATGCCGAAGCCGAAGTCCTTGGTCCCGCCGCTGTTCCACGTATTGTTCCTGTTCGGCGGCCCGCCCGCATCTCCGGTTATCTCTCCTATGTACCTGGCATTGCCGGACGCGAGCTTGAGCCTCGCCATCGCCTCGTTCACCCCGGCCTCTGCGAGCTGGAACGCGGTCTTCGCGTCGCGCTCGTTCCTTGAGAGCTGGACGTCGGTGGACATGTTCATCACCATGCTGAGACCAATTATGGTCATGGCGAGCATGGTCACAAGCGCCAGTATCAGTATGAAGCCCGACTCGTCCTTATTAGGCGTCATATCAGTTCGTCTCATTCCACTCATTTGAGTACCCGCTCTCCTCAGGCGTGCCGCAGGTATCGTAAGCGGTCGCCTTGAAGTAGTATATCCTCTGGTTCAGGTTGCCCTGGTCGGCGCTCACCGTGACCGAAGCGCCTGTCGTCGTAGTGCGCAGGTACCAGTCGGCCACTATGTCGCCGCCCGTGCAGTTGGGCTTGTTCTTGGCGCAGACCTTCTCGTATACCTTGTACCCGGCAAGGTCCGTAATTGCAGAGTTGTCGGTATTCTGGGTAACAGCGCTCCAGGACAGGGTCATGTTCGAGCCCGTTGCAGACCCCGTGAAGCCGGTCGGCGCCTTTGGCGTATTGGTGCACGGGTCCACGACCACGCTTACGGTCTTTGTGGTCGGCGAAGCGTACGGATAGTAGACCGTTACCGTATCCGCAGGGAGCGTCAGTAGCTTGGTAGAATCGGTCACGTCATCGGTCGTGCCTATCACCTTCGTAAAGGTGCCTGTAGCGGCGCCGGTCTCCGCTATGGTAGGCGCGAAGGTATCCGGGGCAGTGCTGGAGGTGTAGAATCCGGTAAAGCCCGCTGATGAGTTTATGGTCTCTACCGTTGTGTTATAGGTATAAGGCGAATCGCTCCTCATCGCAAGGCAGTCGGTTATGGTGGCCGTGAAGCTTCCGCCCCTGTATATGGAGGCAGGCGATACGCTGAGTAATGCCTGGCTGCTGCTGCCCACGCAGGTCGCGGCGGTCTGTGAAGCGACGCTGACGTTTGGCCCTGGGCTCGCGCATGCGTTTATAGCCTTGATATAATAGCTGTAAACGCTGGTGGCGAGTCCGGTATCCGAATAGGACAGACCTGCCTGGTCAGCGCCTATCTGCACGCCGTTCCTGTATATCCTGTACTTTATCGTGTCCGTGGCGTCGACCGTTCCGCCGCTGGTATAGGTCGTCACCGCGCTCCAGTTGACGGCCACGTCGCTTCCGGTAGCCACGACCGTGACGCCTGTGGGCGCGCTCGGAGTGGCGTCGCAGATATTAAAGAGCTTCTGGTCATAGACATACGCGCCGTGCTCAGCCTCGGGGTCGCGGTCCCAGTTGCCGTCGTTGTCGGCAGCGATTATGTAGTACCAGACACGCAGGTCATCATTGGCCGGTATTGCCGCAGTCCAGGTATTGCCGCCGGGGTTGGTCATGGAGACCGCCGTATAGCCTGCGGCGGGCGCAGTCGTGGTCGTCTTTGCGGTCGCAATGTAATAGAGCGTCGCCGAGGAGACGGCCACTTTGGTGCCCGTCGAGGCATCCGTGGTGTTGCCAGCTATGTTCGCGGTGATCGTGACAGTGGCGCCGCCGTCCACGACTATGGACCCGTTTGAGCCGGAGGGCACGGTGTTGAGCCCCGTTGACCCAGGCACCGGGTATCCGAAAGTCGGGCTCGCCGGCTGGTTCTGCTGTGTTGCGGATATGCTCGGGCCGAACGGGACGCTTATGCCCTCGGAGGACATTGAGACGGTCAGATACGATTCGCAGCCCGTAGTCGAGGTCGAATCGTTCGTCACCTGAAGGGTAACGAGGAACTGGTCATCCCTCATATCTACCGGGTTATCGCTGGCATTCTTGAATGTGAACGTAATGGGCACGTATCTTGCGCCCGCCGGTACGGTCGATGAGGCAAGGGAGGCGTTGGAGACCACCCTCGTGTAAGGCGAATTTCCGGTGGCTGCCGTAAGGCCCGCGGCCAGGCTCGTGGTAATGGTACCCATGCCGCTCCTGCCGCCGCCTATCTTGACCTCCCTCAGGTAGGCCGCGGAGTTCACCCAATATACGGTAGCCCCTGTTATGGTCAGGGTGCCCGAGCTGGTGTTATGGAAGAACATGGTAACTGAATTGTGCCTCTGGGTCGATACGACAGAGCTCGATCCGTTGCCGTTGCCGGACGAGCTGTCAATATCCACGCCCGTAAGCGCTTCCCTGTGGGCATCCTTTGTGCAGCCGCCCGCGCCAGGGCACTTCTCGTCCCTGTCAATGCGTCCGGGACGCACGGGGCCTATCGTGACGGAGTTGAGGTATCCCGAGATCATATCTGCGCGCAGGGTGCCTTCATTGGGGTTTGTCCTCTCGTACGGGCAGTCCGTCGATACTATCTTGTAGTAATAGGTCGTGCCTTCGGCCACGGTATTGTCGCTGTACGAGGAACCCCAGAAAGGCGCCGCGCCTGACACCAGGGTCGAGGCCGAGAAGTCCACGCTCGTAGACCTGAAAATCCTGTAGCCGGCAAGGTCGTATGGGTTGGAAATACTCGACGGGAATGCCGTGTTGCTGGGCACAGGCGTCCACGAGAGCGTCACGGGAGATGAGCAGCACGAAGCTGACGCGTCGGTCACAGCCGGCGGCTTCTCGCCTGAGGCCGGGTCTTCGCCGCAAAGAACTGTCGTTGCCTGGGCCGCCGATATGTTCGATCCGTTGCCGCAGAGGTTGAACGAGACGGCCCTGTATGAATAGGTGCCGGTATCGGCGAGAGCCGGGGCTGCCGGGTCCTCTTCAGTAAGAGAATCGTGCCAGAAAGAGGTGGACTGGGCAGGCGCGATCTCTGCCGCGGTGAAGCTGCCGTTGGAGTCAGGTATGAGCCTCGCGTCAGGTGTCGAGCCGAGGTTCACCTGGTAACAGGTGCTTACCAGGGGGTAGCTCCCCGTGTCTGTCAGGAGTTCGGGATATGTCGCGCTTTCGTTCACGTAAACGCAGGTGCGCGAAAGGTCCTGGTCAGAGGGCTGGGTAAGCGAAAGCGCGACCCTCTTCCATCCCGCCCTGGCGTCTATGGTCGGCGCGGCAGGGGAGGCGCTCTTTGCCGGCGCCGTATCAGAGCCTGTCGATGAGCCGAAGCCGGTTCCGGCGGAACAGGCCGTGGAGCCGTCTCCGCATGTCGCATCATAGTCCGCCTGCACGTATTTCTTGTCATTTGAATCGCCGCCCGCGTCGGATATGAGCGTAGCGTCGCATTTTACCGGGGCTATCGCGTAATAGTATACGTAGCAGCCCTTGAGGTCCGGGCCCGGGTCCGTATAGCTCGTCGCTCCCACTGCGACCTCGGGCTTGCCGCTGCCCGGCTCTCCGGCTATCCAGTCAACGCCTGCCTGCAACGGGTCGACGGGATAGGTTGAAAACGGGGAGGTCGACCTGTAGATCCTGAAGCCCGTGACGTCCGGGTCAGTGGAGGTATTGTAAGCGGTCCAGCTCAAGCTCACCTGCCCGTCTGTCGCGCCGTCCGAGCCGGAAAACCCGGCAACAGCGGAAGGCTTCACGGGGTTCAGGGTAGAATCATCAGTGCCGCTGTCGAAGGCGGAGTTGCTCGTGGCAGGGTTGCCGCTCACCTCTGTCGAAAAATTGCTGTGGTTGAGGGCGTTGTCATAAGCCTTCACCGCGAGGTAATAAATGGTAGTCGAGCTGCCGTCAGACGGAGTGTAGGCAAGCGTCGGCAGGGTCGGTATAATCGTGCATTCGTAAGCGGATCCCGTGTCCGAGCAGGAGTAATTGCTCCCGGTGAGGATGTTGTTCGAGACATTGATCACGCCTTCGTAGGTGCCTGAAGCCACGCCGTAATAGATCTTGTAGCCGGAGACGTCGCCTTCGGTGTTCTTGGTCCATTTTACCTTGAGCCGCCCGCACAGGCCCGGGTCCCTTACCTGGACGGCCATCGGCGAGGAAGGCGCGTCAGTGTCGTTCGATACCTGCCCGACGCCGATGTTGCGCAGGCGCACATGGGTCTCCAGCATGAAGGTGCCGGGCGCGGTGGTGCCGGGGATATCCATCCTGGTCTGGGTAACGAGGTTTATTGTCAGGAATTTGACCGTGTTCCTGTTAGCCTGCGTCGAGGTGTCGGCGACCTGGCTTCCGTTGATATCGTAGTAGGTGACGGCAAGGCTGTTGACATAAGGGGCTACCTCTTCCGTAGGGCCGACTCCGCCGTCCGAGAGGTTGTCAGCCTTTCTGACGAGGTACTGTATTCCGCCTGTGGTCTGGAGCCAGTACTTGACTTTGAGCCTGTCGCCGGCCGTGGCGGAGAGCGTTGTGTCGGTCTCAGGGTCGGTGTAGATGAACTCCACCGAGTTAGCGGTCGCTTCGGTGATAACGTCAGCCGTTGCCGCCGCGTAGCCCGCGTTCACGAGCTCCCTTTCCATCATGTTGATGGCCGCCCTGGCGTTCTGCTGCGCCTCGACCGTAATGTCCTGGCTGGTGGACTGCCTGAAGAAGTTGTTGTACACCGAGTATACGGCGGCAGCTACGACCGCCGTTACCGCTATGGCGATTAGCACCTCTACAAGCGAGAAGCCCCCTTCGCCCCTGCGCCGCTTCTTCGTTGCTGATACGGATTTTCCAGCCATCGTCCTAACTCCTCGCCCTCATGGTTACAAGTGTGATGCTCTTTGTGGCCCTGAATAGTTGGTCTGCCCATGAGACTGTAACGGAGACCTCCTTGAGCCCGTCAAGGGTCGCGTGGGCAACGCCGTCGCCGGAGAGGTCGATGAACGTCACAGTGTAAGACCAATCGAAGTTCCTGTTGCCTATGGGTATCGTCACTGTCGAAGGCGTGCAGCTGAAAACCGGCTTACTCGCCGTTGCGTCTGTCTGGACGCAGGTCCTTCTCAGGTCTGTGCGCGCCGTGACCGTATCCGTAACCTGGATGTTCGCGTACGGGACGGCGAGGAGCGCCTCGATCCTCTCCTGCGCGAGATTGTTGGCGCTGGATACCGCCTGGCTGTACCCCGAGTTCTTGATGGCAGTGCCTGCCAGGCCCGCGATGCCGAGTATCCCTATTGAAAGGATGGTCACCGCGATGAGTACCTCTACGAGCGTGAAGCCGTCTTTAGTCCGCAGTCTCATTTATCAACACCCGTTAACGACTGTTATCATGCCCAGACCGGTAATGACTATCCGCATCCTGTCGCCTGATATTTGAGGGTTATTGATGCAGATGGTGGTGGAAGTAGCCGACCCGTTCGGATAGAACTGCACCGAAAAAGCAGCGCCCGGAGAGGTTATGGAGATACCGGCTTCAAGCGTTCCAGCGCCCCTGGTCGGATGATCGGCCCAGGCGCCGCCGGTGTACATTGCGAGATTAAAGGTATTTCCACCGCTGAAATCCACCTTCATTGGCATATTCTGCGCTATCGCCTTCATCCTTGCGGCGTTGAGCTCGATGGCGGCGTCCCTCACGGACCTGCTGAGCCTTACATGGGAGAGCTGCGAGACGATGTAAGGGGTCCCTATGGCCACAAGGATGCCCATGAGGGCTATGACTATAAGGAGCTCGACCAGGGAAAAACCTTTTGTGGACCTTCTTGTTTTCAGCATGGACATCCCTTCAGAGACTTTGTCCCTAAAAGTAGCAAAACCCATGCCAAAAGCTAAGTTGTTGATTTTATTAAGGTCAGAATTGGAGGGGTGTCATGAAACTATGCACTTTTTTCATAGTCCATAACTTTTTATCTTATAAAGGAGCGCCCTGTGGCTTATTTCAAGGAGGGCAGCGGCCTTTGTGCGGTTGTTGTTCGTCTTCTCAAGCGCCTTTTTTATAAGCTCTTTTTCAATAGCCTCCTCTGCCTGCTTGATGGAGAGGCCCTGTGGCTGGGGCTCTTGAGCAGAAGAGTCAAAAAGCGGCAGCGTTGAGGTCCTTATGGTCCCGGTCTCTTCGAGTATCATGGCCCGTTCTATGACATTCTCAAGCTCCCTTATGTTCCCGGGCCAGCTATATGCCAAAAGGGCGGCACTGGCATCATCCGATATCGTCTTTGGCTGCTTCCCGAACTTGCGGGCATACTTGCCCACGAAATGCGCGGCAAGAAGGGGTATATCCGCGGGCCGTTCCCTTAAAGGAGGTAGCTTTATCTCTATTACGTTGATCCTGTAGTAGAGATCATCCCTGAAGCTCCCCTTCTGAGACTCTTCCTTGAGGTCCCTCAAGGTCGCCGTCACGACCCGGGTGTCTATTTTGACGGACTTGTTGTCGCCGATTTTGCGCACCTCGCCTTCCTGGAGCACCCTGAGAAGCTTTACCTGCAGCTCGAGCGGGAGCTCGCCGACTTCATCAAGAAAAATGGTGCCGCCGCTGGCCTCCTGGAATAGCCCTGTCTTTGTCCTGTGCGCGTCTGTAAAGGCCCCCTTCACATGGCCGAAGAGCTCGCTCTCGAGGAGCGGGCCTGGAATGGCTCCGCAATTGACGACGACGAACGGCCCTCCTGCCCTTCCTCCGCTGTAGTGTATGGCTCGGGCTACAAGCTCCTTGCCGGTGCCGCTCTCGCCGGTTATGAGGATGGAAGTAGAGTAGTCCGCGATCTTTCTGACGAGCTTTAATATCTCGAGCATATTCGGGTCCTGGGTCCTGATGCCCGATATGTCGTACTCCTCGGCGGCCTCGTCCTTGAGCCTCCGGTTCTCCTTCCTGAGCCTCTCCCTCTCCTCCGCCTTCTTTACCGTGAGGATTATCTCGTCCGCCTTGAAGGGCTTCGATATGTAGTCGTACGCGCCGAGCTTCATGCACTCGATGGCAGAGTCCATCGAGCCGTACGCGCTCATCATTATGACCGTGCGCTCTGCGTCCCGCTCACGGAGCGCCCTGAGAAACGCCATCCCGTCCATGCCCGGCATGCGGATGTCGCAGAGTATGAAATCGAAGTCCTCGCCTTCGAGACTCGCGATCGCCTTCGCGGCATCTCCAAAAGAGAGCGTATCATATCCCTCTTTGCGGAGGATGACCGAGAGCATGTGGCGCATCGATTCTTCGTCGTCTATTATGAGTATCCTCAATGCCTCACCCCGGCGGGCAAGGCTACCGTGAAGACCGATCCCTCGCCCGGCGCGCTCTTAAGAGTTATCTCGCCGCCGAATGCCTTTATGATTGAATCCGATACGAACAGGCCAAGACCTGTCCCCCTGCCTGCCTCTTTCGTAGTAAAAAACGGCTCGAATATACTGGGCGCGTCCTCAACTGATACCCCCGCGCCCGTGTCAGAGAAGCTTACGCAGACGAACTCCCTTTCGGGCAGCTCTCCGGCAAGAGGCGGATCGTCCTTGCGCCTCCTTGCCATTATGGGCGACGGCCTCTTTTCAACAGCCGTCGCCACCTCTATTGACTTTATAGGAGAGCCCTCCATCGAGTGGGCGGCGTTTATAAGGAGGTTGGCGAATACCTGTCTCAGCTTCCCTTCGTCCGCCATGACCTCCTGGATGGCCTCATTGGCAATGAGCTTGATCTCTATTTCCTTCAAGTCGTCCCGCACGGAGAGGGTTGCCACGGTATCCCGCAAAAGCGAATTTACATCCACGGGCGCAAGCGCCTTCTTCGAGGGCCTGGCAACGTCGAGGAACTCCCGTACGATCGAATCTATCCTCGTGACCTCCCGCGATGCCCGCTCGACTATCTCCTTCCCCTCGCCATCATCGAGCCTGTCGCTTCCGAGGATGTCGATATATCCCCTCAATGCTCCGAGCGGGTTTCCTATCTCGTGGGCAATGCCCGCCGCGAGCCTTCCAACGGCAGCCAGAGTGGAAGAACGCAGCAGTTCCTCCTGCGCTGTCATGAGATCGACGTTGACCCTCTCGAGGCTCCTTATCTCATCTTCGAGGCGGGCGGCCATTGTGTTGAAAGATGCCGCGAGGCTCCCGATCTCGTTATCGATATCGACCTTTGCCCTCTCAAAGAGCTTGCCTCCGGCTATCCTGGTCGCGGCCTCTTCAAGCCGCCTCAAGGGGCTCACTACCGAGCGGGAAAGGAAAAGCTGGCCAAAGGCAATAATGATGGCCGAATCGATGAGGGCGTAGAAGAGGAGGAACCTCTTCGCGCCCAGCATGTCCTGGCCTATCTCATCGAGGCTGAGTACGAAATCCAGAGAGCCCGCTCCGGAGGGCCATTCGACCGGCGCGCTTATACGGAGCTTTTCGCCCGCGCCGTTGAACCAGCCGCCGCCGTATGTAAATGATTCGATGCCGTCGGCTGAAGCGAACCTCTCTCCTGGGCCGGCGGGCAGAGAGCCGGATTTGAGGACAATATTCCCGGCAGGGCCAATAAGCGTGAAATCGGTTATCCCGGCTTCCTTCAAGGCCGCGCCCGCAAAGGCCGCGGCAAAGGCGCTGTCCTTCTCCATCTTGAGCGCGGCCCTCACGACCGCCGCCATGTCAGAGGCCTGGCTCGTCTTCCAGAAAAGGGCGCTCCTCTCGACTATCTTGACGCTCAAAAGGCCGATGAGCCCGATGCCCGCCAGGGTCATTATGACGATGGCTGCCGTGAGCTGGAACCTTATGCCCAGGCCGCTTCTCCTCATGCTATACGCCCGTTGCCTTCGCTATGTACCATGCTATCATTGCCTCTCCGAAAAAGAGATGCACTATGGCGCCAAGGGCCAGGAACGGCCCGAAGGGGATGGCATACCTGCCGCCTTTGCCGAACGCGATTATAAGGACGGCGCCCAGGAGCGCGCCTATGAACGAACCGAAGAGGAGCGTGACGACGACGCCCTTCCAGCCTAAGAACGCGCCTATCATGGCAAGCAGCTTGACGTCTCCCATGCCCATGCCCTCGTGCCCGGTCGCCAACAGGTATCCCCACGCGACCAGGAGGAGTATCCCGCCGCCGGCCACAGCGCCGATTAACGAATCGACTACTCCCGGATAGGGCAGAAAGAACGAGACGGCGAGCCCGACGACGATGCCCGGCAGGCTTATGACATCGGGTATTATCTTGAGATCCAGGTCTATGAAGGTGATGACTATGAGGGCTGAGAGGAACGCGAAATAGACAAGCGTCTCTATCGAAGGGCCGAACCGGATAAAGGTGAACACGGCGAAGACGCCGGTGAGCGCCTCTACAATGGGGTACCTCGCCGAGAAAGGCTCTGAACACTTCGAGCACCTGCCCCTGAGGACGAGATATGCAAGTATCGGCACATTTAAATAAAAGGGTATTCTTGAACCGCAATTGGGACAGCTTGAAGGGGGAGAAACTATTGAGAGCCCCTTGGGGATCCTGTAGATGCAGACATTGAGGAAACTGCCGACTACAGCCCCGAAGACAAAGGGGATGATCAGTATGAGGTCTAATGGCATTTAGCTAAAGACACCCGGCGTAAAGCGCCCCGCAAAAGCGGGCCGCTGCTTATAGGCTCTCCGGAAGGTAGGCCTTCCGTTTCTTTTCGACTATGGCGATGATGTCGGCTGCCTGTCTTATCGCCTCTACCGATTCCTTCTGCGATATTATCTCGGCCGGTATGCCGCCCGGTATGGCGTCGGGGAAGCGCGAGGTCTTATAGTAGATGTCCAGGCTCCTTGAAGAGCCGACGAAGTCCCTGAATTCCTCTTCATAGGTTATGACCCTGTCGAGCAGCTCTACCACGGAGCGGGTCTCTCTCGCGTCCTCCTTGTTCAGGAACAGGAAGGAGCGGAGCGACTTGGCCGCAGACTGCTGCGCAAAAAAAGTGGCCTGCGCGTGAAACCCGCCCTGCTGGTTCCATTCGGCTGCCCTGAGGTCGTACTCAGCCTGCCTGAGCCATCTTTCCGCCTCTTTGAGAAATGGGTCCATGGAGTCCTCCTTATGTCCTGTATGCTGAGTTTATCCTGACGTACTCGTAGGTAAGGTCCGATGTCCAGACGCGCGACGCGTGCTTTCCGGCTCCGAGTCCGACGAGCACCTTCAATTCCCTCGCCTTCATCGCGCGCGCGGCCTCTTTTTCCCTGCCTGTATCGAGGCCCTTTGAGACCATCTCGACGCCGTTGAAGGATATCGAGGCCTTCGCTTCGTTCAGTTTGACTCCTGCCCTGCCGATAGCGGCTATGACGCGCCCCCAGTTCGGGTCGCCGCCGAAGAAAGCGGTCTTGCAGAGGAACGATTCAGCGACGGTCCTCGCGGCCCTCTTCGCCTCTGCCGCGCTCGCCGCGCCTGAGATCTCTATTTCGACGAACCTGGTCGCGCCCTCGCCGTCCTTAACGATGAGGTGAGCAAGCTCCGTCGCAAGAGAGGTAAGAAGCCCGGTAAAGGCGACGAACTCCTTTGTGCCTTCCTTTATCTCGTCCGTATCCTTGCCGTTGGCGAAGACAAGGACCGTGTCGTTGGTCGATGTGTCGTTGTCCACGATGATGCTGTTGAAGGAATTGTCCACCGCTGCCTTCAGGGCCTTTGAAAGTGCGGCCTTTTTGATGTTGGCGTCGGTTAGAAAGAAGGCGAGCATGGTCGCCATGTTGGGGCAGATCATTCCCGCGCCCTTGGCTATGCCCGCCATGGTCACCTCATTGCCGTTTATCTTGAGCCTGGCCACAGCCTTCTTCGGGAATGCGTCGGTGGTCATTATGGCCTCGGATACGGCATGCAGGCCGTCGTACCCGAGCGTCTTCACGATGTTCGGCATACCGGCTTCGACCTTGCCCACCGGGAGCGGCACGCCTATGACGCCGGTGGATGAGACAAAGATGCTGCCCTTCTTGAGACCAAGGGCCTTT
>MGPL01000003.1:0-10194 GCA_001797415.1 Deltaproteobacteria bacterium GWA2_55_10 | reverse complement strand
TTGGCCATTGCCTCGGCGGCCTTCATGCCTTCGGCTCCGGTGCAGGCGTTGGCGTTGCCGCTGTTCACGATGACGCCGCTTGCGACCCCCTTCCTTATCCTCTTCATATCGAGGAGCACGGGGGCTGCCTTGACCTTGTTGGTGGTGAAGACGCCCGCAACGGATGCCGGAGTGTCGCTCACTATTACGGCAAGGTCTTTCTTTCCGTTCTTTTTGATTCCGCAGGCTATGCCCGCTGCCCTGAAACCAGGCACCCGGAGCTCGAACTGTCTGCCGGGCTTTGTGAGATCCGCCATTTACCCTTCTTCCCTGAGCTTGTCTTATCTTGCGGCTGTCATGCCGCAGCACCTCTTGTATTTAAGCCCGCTGCCGCACGGGCACGGGTCGTTTCTTCCGACCTTGTCCCCGGCCCTGGTAACCGGCTGCTCCTTCTCAGGCTCCGCTTCCTCGCCGCGCGAGTACCTTACCTTCTGCGCCCTCTGCGTCTGCTGGGGAGGAGGCGCGCTCTGGGCTGCCTCTTCCTCGTCGTTCCTTTTTATCTGGACCTTGAAGAGGCGCTCGCAGACCTCGCTCCTGAGCCTGCCGATGAGGCCGGCGAACATATCGAAGCCCTCTCTCTTGTACTCCTGGAGCGGGTTCTTCTGTCCGTATCCCCTGAGGCCGATGCCGCCCTTCAGGTGGTCCATCGAAAGGAGATGGTCCTTCCAGAGGGTATCGAGCGTATGGAGCATGATGACCTTTTCGAACTGCAGGAACGGCTCGTCGCCGACAAGGCCTATCTTCTCCTGATAGGATGCCCATGCCTTCCCGGCAATGGCCGCGGCAAGGGCTTCGCGGGTGTTAACGCCATCCATGTCGGATCCACCGAAAGATACGCCGAACTGGGCCATCGTGGCGTCGTTAACGGCCTTCAGGTTCCAGTCCTCGTGATGGCCCTTCTCGTCGACATGGGTCCCCACAAGCTCGTTCGCGGCCTCTGCGGAGAACTCCTTGACCATATCGCGAAGGCCCGTCTGCCCGAGTATCTGCTTCCTGTACCCGTAGATGACCTCCCTCTGCTGGTTCATGACGTCGTCGTACTCAAGGAGGTGCTTCCTTATCTCGAAGTTGTGGCCCTCGACCTTCTTCTGCGCGTTCTCAATGGCCTTTGACACGAGGCCGTGCTCGATCGGCTCGTCCTCCTGCATGCCTATCCTCCCCATTATGGAGGCTATCCTGTCTGAGCCGAATATGCGGAGCAGGTCGTCCTCGAGAGAGAGATAGAACCTTGAGACGCCGGGGTCTCCCTGGCGGCCCGAACGTCCGCGGAGCTGGTTGTCTATTCGCCTGGACTCGTGCCTCTCGGTTCCGAGAATGTAGAGGCCGCCCAGCGCGAGGACCTTCTGCTTCTCCTCCTCGCAGAGCGCCCTGGCCTTCTCAAGGGCCGCGTGGTACGGCTCGCTGGAGTCGTCCTTGCCCGCGCGCGCAGCCGCAAGGTACTCGGGGTTGCCGCCGAGGAGTATGTCAGTTCCTCTTCCGGCCATGTTGGTCGATATGGTGATCGCGCGGAGCCTTCCGGCCTGCGCGACGATCTCAGCCTCGCGCTCGTGCTGCTTGGCGTTCAATACATGGTGAGGGATATTGTGGCTTACGAGCATCTTGGCGAGACGCTCGGAGTCATCGATGGAAATAGTGCCGACGAGCACGGGCCTGCCGAGCTGGTGGCAGTCCTCGATGTCCTTTATTACGGCCTTGAACTTCTCCTTCTTTGTCTTATAGACCAGGTCGGTGTTGTCTACCCTGGCAAGGGGCTTGTTCGTGGGGATAATGATCACGTCAAGGTTGTATATGTTCCTGAACTCGGCGGCCTCTGTGTCGGCGGTGCCTGTCATGCCGGCGAGCTTCTCGTACATCCTGAAATAGTTCTGGAAGGTGATGGTCGCAAGGGTCTGGTTCTCGCTCTCTATCTTGACCTTTTCCTTTGCCTCGACCGCCTGATGGAGTCCGTCGCTCCAGCGCCTTCCGGGCATGAGGCGGCCCGTGAACTCGTCAACTATGATTACCTGGTCGTCCTTGACGACATAATCCACGTCCCTGTGCTTCAAGGCGTGCGCGTGGAGCGCCTGGTTCACGTGATGGAGCGTCTCTATATGGGCCGGGTCGTAGAGGTTGTCTAGCTTCAAGAGCTCTTCGACCTTGTTGACGCCCTCTTCGGTAAGCATCGCCTGCTTTGCCTTCTCGTCGACGGTATAATGCTCTTCCTTCTTGAGGCCCGGCATGATGCGGTCGATTGTGTAGTATTTGTCGATCGAGTCTTCGGTCGGGCCGGAGATGATGAGCGGCGTCCTCGCCTCGTCTATGAGGATGGAGTCGACCTCGTCCACTATGGCGAAGTGGTGTTCCCTCTGCACATACTCCTCGAGAGAGAACTTCATGTTGTCGCGCAGATAATCGAATCCGTACTCGTTGTTGGTGCCGTATGTTATATCGGCGTTGTAGGCCTCTTTGCGCGTGATGGGACGGAAGTGGATGAAGCTGCCCGCCCCCTCGGTATAGGTAGGGTCGTAGAGATAGCTCGCCTCGTGCTGGATGACGCCGACAGTAAGGCCGAGCGCGTTATATACCGCGCCCATCCAGTGGCTGTCCCTCCTGGCCAGGTAGTCGTTCACGGTGACCAGGTGCGCGCCCTTGCCGGTGAGCGCGTTCAGGTAAAGGGGAAGCGTTGCGACGAGGGTCTTGCCCTCGCCTGTCTTCATCTCGGATATCCTGCCCTGGTTCAGGACGTACCCGCCAATGAGCTGGACGTCGAAGTGGCGCATCTTGACCTTCCTCCACGCCACTTCCCTCACGGCGGCAAAGGCCCTGGGCAGTATGTCTTCGAGCGTCTTTCCGCCGGAGAGCTCTTCCTTTAACCTGGCCGTAAGCTCCTTGAAACCCTCGTCGCTCAATGCCTTCATCTCAGGCTCAAGCGCGTTTATCTCCTCGACTATCGGCAGTATCCGCTTTATATCGCGGTCGTTCTTGGAGCCAAATACCTTTTTAAGCAAATTATTTATCATCTGTGAACTGTATTTTGCAGTCCTTTCGTGGGTTTATCGGCCGGATTGTACGGCGCCTGATGGTTTAGTAAACATTTATGATAGCATAATAATACAGGTATTTCCATACCCTAAGGAATCTTTTTAGATGCCGTTGAAAAGGCCGGTTTCAACCGGAAAATAAAAAAGCCCCGCGGAGCGCTCCGGGGGCCTTGGGGGTCAAGTGCCGTGCTGCTCAATCCAGTATGTATTTTTCGGGATTTACAGAGACGCCGTTGACGGCAACCGAGTAGTGCAGGTGCGGCCCGGTGGAGCGCCCCGTATTGCCCATCGCGCCTATCTTCTCGCCCCTCTTTATCCTCTGGCCTACCCTGACGAAGGTCTGCTCGAGGTGGCCGAAGGTGGTCTTTATACCGTAGCCGTGGGATATCTCGATCATATTGCCGAGGCCTGAGTCCCTGCCGGCCTTGACTACTACCCCGGCCGCCGGGGCCGCCACAGGCGTTCCTATGCGGTTCGCGATGTCGATGCCCGAATGGTGCTGGGGATGTCCGGTAAAGGGAGAAATCCTGCCCCCGAACCTCGAAGTAACCCAGCCCCTGGCGGGCCAGACGGATGGCGTTGAGGCGAGCTTCACGGACTTGTTCACAAGGAAGCTCGTAAGCTCCTTGAAGCTCTCTTCCTGCCCTGATGCCTGGTGCTCGAGATTGAGGAGGTCCGAGCGCATCTCATCCACCAGTTCCTCGACCTTTGCGCCTGGCTTGGAGAAGAGGTCATCATCCACAAGGGAGTCGCCGCCGATGCCGAGCACCTGCTCAGGCGCCCCGGCCGGCTTGGGCTCGCCTTCTATATTGGCGATTATGCGGAGCTTCCTGTCAAACAGGTTAAGCCTCGCGACCTGGCTATCGAGCTCCTTTATCTTTTCGGCAAAGCCCTGGAGCGCGAGCTTCTGGTCGGCATAGGAGCCGAACGCGAAACTGTTCATCTTGAGCCTTGCGTAATCGAATAGCATGACGCCCATGACAAGGGTAAAGACAGCGGATGCTACTCCGGCTATCTTGAGGATCCTGAAGGGGATCTTGAGCTGCCTGGGCTTTGCGGTGTCGTTTGTAAGTACGAAGAGGGTAAGAAAACGCCTGTCCAAAGTGAGTTTCCTCCTTCCCGTGAGTATTCTGTCTAAAATCTCTTCCGATTGCCTGGGGCCGGCATGAGCAGCCCCTGTTGATGCCGCGGAACTTTTGTTCCGCTCCGGGTGGTCCTGTCCTGCCGTTCACGGCAGGGCCGCTGGGTTCCGACATATCATATCGGAGCGGCAGTGGAAAACTTGAAACAGCGTTCAAGTCCTTGGAAAGCCTTGGAGCAGGCTTCTTTTTTCAGGGCTTTACTGATTAACACAAGGCCGGGCCTTGAGTCAAGACCTACTTTCTTTTTAAAAAAGAAAGTAGGCAAAGAAAAACAAATTAAGAGCCGGTTGTTCGAGGGCAGCGATGCAAGCCCCTCATGTTGGGGAGAGTATAATTCAGGCAGGGTATAATGGCAGTGACGGCGGTCACTCGGTAAGATAAAGCAGTATCCTGTCCTTTTCTATCTTTATGTAGCCTTCCTGAGTCATCTTTTTGAGCGCGCGGCTTACGACCTCCCTGGAAGAGCCTATCATGGCCGCGAGTTCCTCGTGGGTGGGGCGTTCTATCGAGATGACCTTCTCATTGGTGTCCTCGCCCACCTTTGCCATGCCCATGAGCGTATGGGCTATGCGGCCGCAGACGTCGAGGAGCGCAAGCCCGCCTATCTTCCTGGTCGCCTCACGGAGCCTTCCGGTGAGATAGGCGAAGAACCTCATGTAGACCTTGTGATGGCGGGAGAGGTATTCGAGAAATGCGCTCTTGCTGACTACCAGGCACTGCAGGTCTGCTATGGCCTCGACGTTCGCGGACCTCGGCTTGTCATCTATTATGGAGAGCTCGCCGAACATGTCCCCCTCTTTCAAGACCGCAAGGACTATCTCGCGCCCCTCCTCGCCGTAAAGCGTGACCTTGACCCTGCCGGAGAGTATGAAATAGACGGCGTCGCCGGCCTCGCCCTCGGTTATTATCTGTATGCGGTCAGGCCAGGTCCTGACCTCTGCCCTGGCGATGATGTCCTTGAGATAGAAGTCCTCGAGCCCGTTGAAGAGCGGGTTTCGGGAGAGTCCCTCTTCTATTTTCTTAGCGTCTTCCTTTATTTCCGTCATGTTCCGCTCGCCTCTATTTCATGGATGAGGAGGCTCGGCGCGCCTATAGACCCTATGAACCTGAGGTCCGTTGCGCACTCTGCCACGTTTGAGAAAAGCCCAAGCAGGTTGCCCGCTATGGCCATGCCGCGCACCGGATAGGCGATCTTCCCGCCTTCGACCCGGAACCCGGCTGCCCCGAGCGAGAAGTCCCCGCTCACGGTATTGATCGTATGTACGCCTAACAGCTCGGTTATGAAAAGCCCGTCTCCAAGCTCCCTTATGACTTCGTCAAACCCCTTCGCGCCTTTTTCTATATAGAGGTTGGTTATTCCTATGCCGGGCGTTGACTTGAAGCCGCCCCTTGAGGCGTTGCCGGTGGACGAGGTCCCTGCCCTGCCGGCCCAATAAGTATCATAGAGGTATCCCTGGCACAAGCCTTCGAGCACAAGGGCGGTCTTCCTCGACGCGGTGCCCTCCGCGTCGAATGCCGATGTAGCCCAGCCGCCAGTCATTATACCATCGTCCCGGATATTAAGCACGCCTGACGCGATCTTCTGCCCCTTCTTGCCGATGAGCATGGATTTGCCCTTGATTACGTTATCTCCGAGGAAAGACGAGGCAAGGGCTTCGAGGAGCTCGCAGGCAACTATGTTCTCTATCACCGCGCCGCATTTTATGGTCTTCATGGCGCGGGCGCCGAGACGGCTTACCGCGTTCAGGGCAGCCTTCCTGCCTATCTCAGAGCTGCGGACAGCCCCTCTATGGTGGCCCATGCCCATCTCCCAGCCCATCTCAGAGACACCATTCTCTTCGGCGACCGCGGTGACACTTCCGCTGTAATAAGTAGCCGCGTGGGTTATGTCCACGCCGTTCGAGTTGACGACCCGGTCTGCCGCGAGTGATTCAGAGAAAGAGGCCTTCCGCACCCTCTTGACCCTCTCGTCATGCGAGCGCGCGGCAGCCTCTATCTCTATGGCGGTTTTTATCATTTCCTCTTCGGCGACCTTGCCGAAGGACTCATCGATTAAATCGAGCCCGTTTTCGGACAGGCCCTTCCCGGGCGCGGGGAATTTAAGGTACTCGTCTTCGGCGACAGCCCTGCTGCCGGCAACGGCATTCTCCGCCATATCGCGAAGGGCCTCAACGGACAACACGCTCGAGAACCCGAAGCCGGACCTGCGGCCCTTTATGGTGCGAAGCCCCACCCCGGCGCTCGAACGGACCTTTAGCGCGTCGATTGCGCCGTCCTTTGCCTCTGCGCTGAAGCCCTTGTTCACTGAGAAATATATCTCGTACGAGTCGACCTTGCCTTTCAGGAGCTTCCCAAGCCGCCCTACGGTCTCGTCACAGCCAGCATCTTTGAGGATATCTTTCATACCGGCCTCCCTTTAGGTTCGCTCTTCCCGCTGAGCTCGATTATGACGGCGTTCTCGTCGCAGTTGGGGAACTTTACGCATTTTATGCAGTCTCCCCATATCTTGTGCGGAAGGACTTCCTTGCTGACGCAGCGAAAGTCGAGCTTCTTGAAAAAACCCGGCTTGTATGTAAGCGCGAAGACTTTCCTTATGCCTAATTCCGTTGCCTCTTCAAGGCACGCGGCAACGAGTTTTCTGCCAATGCCCCGTCCGGTGTGGCCGCTCCTTACCGCGAGAGACCTCACCTCGCCGATTTCAGGCGACGATATCTGGAGCGCGCACGTGCCGACTATCTTCCCGTTCTCCTCGTATACGAAAAAATCCCTCAATGCGCCGCAGATGTCGGAAGCAGACCTGTGGAGCATCTCCCCTCTCTTGGCGAAAGTCTCGACGATCTCACAGATGGCCTGTACGTCTGAAAGATGGGCCTTCCTTACCAACTCTATTTTATTCCCTCCCTGACGGTCTGCGCCTGTTTTTTTGTCTGGGGCTGCGACTTCTTTTTGGAGAGGCTGCCTGCAGCCTCGATGAGCTCGCTCGCGTGCTTCCTTGTAGTGTCAGTCACTTTAAGCCCGCCGAGCATCAATGAAATGTGCCCGACCCTCTCGTCGCCAGCAATCTCGGCGACACTGGTTGTCGTCCTGCCGCCCTGCTGGGTCTTTGAAACGGCAAAATGCCTGTCCGCAAAGGCCGCCACCTGCGGAAGGTGCGTGATGCAGAGCACCTGGTTTGTCCTTGATACTTCCTTGAGCTTCAATCCGACTACCTGCGCAATAGACCCGCTTACGCCTGTGTCTATCTCGTCGAATATCATCGTCGGCACCCTGCCGGAGGCGATGATGCTCTTCATGGCGAGCATTATCCTAGAGAGCTCGCCTCCTGAGGCGATGCGCGCAAGGGGCTTTAACCCCTCTCCCTTGTTGGTCGCTATCATGAAGCTGACCCTCTCGGCCCCTTTTTCAGTGAGCCTCGCCGTGCCGTCAGGGAAGAGCTCAGGTTCAATCGAGACCTCGAATGCCGCGCCTTTCATTCCAAGCGTAGAGAGCTCTTCGTCTATCCTCGACTCAAGCTCCCTGGATGCCGCTTTCCTTGCGTCTGTCAGGCCCTCAGCCGCCTTAAGCGCCTTGTCATGGCTGGCCTTTACCCTGGCCTCAAGCTCGGCCTGCCTGAAATCGAGGTTCTCTATTATCGAAAGCTCCTTTTCGAGCTTATCTTTCCTCTCTATTATCTCTTCTATCGTGCCGCCGTACTTCTTCCTGAGCCGCCCTATGAAGTCGAGCCTGTCTGCGGCGGCCTCCAACGCCTCCGGGTCTGCCTCAATAGATGAGGCATAATCGCGAAGAAACACCCCTGCGTCTTCCATATCAAAAAGGCTTGCCTCTATCCTGCCGGCGACATCCGAGAGCTTCGGATCGATTGCCGAAAGCTCCTTCAACGACCTCGCGGTCGAGCCGAGCCTTTCGGTAACAGAGCCTGCGCTGGAGTATATGGCCTCGTGCGCCTCTTCAGCGGCTGACCTCAGCTTGCCCGATGCCGCAAGCTTCTCTTTGCCTTTCTTTAACGCCTCTTCCTCACCCGGCTTGAGGTCGGCCTCTGTAAGCTCGTTGAGCTGAAAAGAGAGATAATCTTTCTTTTCGCTCGCGCTTCTCGCCTCTGATAAAAGAGTATCCAGCTCTTTCCTCGCTGCCCCGTACTCTTTACAGGTTTGTGCCATGTACGAGCGCAGCGCCGGGAAGCCGCCGAAAGAATCGAGCACCTCTATGTGCTCTTCAGGCCTGGTAAGCGAAGTATGCTCGCTCTGGCCGTATATGTCTATGAGCCTCCTGCCTATCTCGGTTAGCGTAACGAGGGTTGCGAGGCTGCCGTTTATATATATCCTGTTCCTTCCAGCCCTCTGTACGACCCTCTTTATTATAAGCTCGTCTGCCGGCTCTATCCCGGCCTCAGACAGGACGCCATTGATACTCTTTCTCTGGCCTGATATATCGAAGAGCGCCTGGACCTGGGCCTCTTCGCGGCCTTCCCTTATGAGCTCATTTGAAGCCCTGTCGCCCAAAATGAGGGCGATTGCGTCCAATATGATGCTCTTCCCGGCTCCGGTCTCACCCGTGAATATATTGAGACCGGGTCCGAAACCGATGGAGAGGGACTCGATAATCGCAAAGTCTTTTATGCTAAGTTCTAGCAGCATATATTAGATTACTGAACTCCGTTCTGATACAGGCTGCTCAAAAAGCTCCATATGCAAGGCAATTCTCGCCGTTTGATGAGTGAATCGTACTCTTCATGTACGTCGCAGCGACGAGCTTCTGAAGCCAACAAAGCAGATGGACTTATTTCATGCCTGCCTGTCGAAGGCAAAACCGCTAGTCCCGTACAGTCTTCACCTCCCACATCAGCCTTTCTCTAAGTATGTCAAAGTAGCTCTTGCCTTCGTACTTGACGAGATAGACGCTCTCTTCGGCCCTCTTTATCTTTACGACGTCGCCGCTTTTGAGCTCATAGTGCACCTGTCCGTCGAGTATCAGGTCCACCCACTCCTGCTCCGGGCTCACGGTGACATCGACCGTCATCCAGTCCGGTATGACAACCGGCCTGTTCGTGAGGTTGAAGGGACATATCGGCGCGACGATTATGGAATGTATTGTCGGATAGAGTATGGGGCCGTTTGCGGAAAGCGAATATGCGGTAGAGCCGGTCGGCGTGGCTACGATAAGGCCGTCGGCCCTGTAAGTGTTTACGTATTCCTTGTTTATGCGGGTCTCAAGGCGAACCAGCCTGGCGCTCTCGCCCTTTATGACAGCGTCGTTCAATACCTTCTGAGCGAAGAGGCTCTCCCCTGCCCTCGTGTGCTCGACGGAAAGGAGCATCCTCTCTTCGATGATGTAGTCGTCTTTCGCTATCCTCTCGATGAGCGGGAAGACCTCTTTGACGGTAATCGCCGTAAGGAAGCCGAGGCTCCCCATGTTGACGCCAAGTATGGGTATCTTCCTGCCGGCGATGAGCCTGGCCGCGTGGAGCATGGTGCCGTCGCCGCCCAGGACTATCATGACATCGATGTTGTCCGGGAGATCCTTTATCTTCGCGGCCTGGACGTTCTCTATCATCAGGGCAAGGCCCTCGTCAGTAAAGACCTTGCCGCCCCTTTCAGCCGCCCACTCGGCAATCCTTCCGGCGAGCTTTATCGCTTCGGGGTTGCTGACCTTTACTATTAGGCCGAACCTTTTCAATCTTCCTCCGCCAATTCTTTTCGGTTTCACCTCTGCGGCTCTATTATTACCTTTATCGACTCTCTCGCCTCTGCAACGAGCCTGAAACCAGTGGCCGCCTCGCCAAGGCCGAGCCTGTGCGAGACCATATCTGTCACCGCCACCCTGCCCGAGGCAATAAGGTCGAGCGCGACCTGCGTATCGTACGGGGGCGAGGCATAGGAGTTGATTATGGTGATGTTGTCCCTCCATAGATCGAACAGGGGCATGGGAAAAGTCGCCCCGGGCTCCTTGGGGGCAAAGAGTATGACGGTGCCGCCCCTGTCAACGCTCTTTAAGCC
>MGPL01000002.1:8203-12351 GCA_001797415.1 Deltaproteobacteria bacterium GWA2_55_10 | reverse complement strand
GGGTCTGGGTCATGCGGAACTGGTTTGCCGCAAGCTCGGTTGTTCCCATACGGTCTAATAAATTCTCTTTATCAGGAATTTCTTTATAATTTTTTATCTGATCACGACCCATGCCGCCATACATTCCCTTGTATCCAGCATCATGAAATATGCCAAACATCTTATCGTTAACGCCAGCATTTCGGGCAGCGCCTGATAGCGCTTTAAATTCTTCAGCTGTCTGCTTTCTAATCTCAAGGCGTTCCATATCGGCTGCAAATTCATCTGATAGCTCCTGCCTTCGGGCCTGGACAGCAAAATACTTTTGAGCGTTCGCAATTTCCTGTTTTCTGGGGTCGCCGTTCTGGGCTATTAAATAACAGGCAAAGCGGGAAAGATGATAATCTTCTACATCACGAACAGCACCCTTGCCTGTAGGTATCATTTTGCCGGCTACAGAGGGTGATGAGTATATGACGCTTGCCATAACTCCAAAGAGCGCAACGAATAAGTTGATAATCGAAGTTGTCTGTCCTATCGCGGTATCTGTCTCAACCCTTCACAGCATGGGCTCGATATTCCAAGAACACGCCTTTGGTTTATTTGTAAGGGAAAAGTGAAGTTTTTATCCGCCACCCTCAACTCCTCGAATTCAGCTATTCTGCTCTATCATTTTGCCGGACTAATGTTTTATTGACAAATAGGTAGCAGTATACTATATTCTTTTTATGATAAATGCGCGCAAGTTACAGCACGAATTTGGTTATATTCAATGGCGACGGTTTGAGTCGCTCATATCAAGAGCCAGTAATTTAATAAATAACGGGCTCGAGCCAGGAATAATAAAAGAAACCAAATATTCAGCACTCATTGGAATGGGTGCGCGCCGAATCATTAAAGATTACCTATTAGATAGTGATGCAGTAAATCTCGTAAAAAGATTGTCTCTTTCCTACAAATTGGGAAAGTCATATTCAACACGGAACGAAACGGCGATATTAAGCCTATTGCAAAAATACTGTACATATAAAAAGCTCCCTTATGCTTTTCAGTTTAAAGTAATGGATTGCGTATACGATTTTTGTTGTTCAAATGTCCTTATCGAATTTGACGAGCCACACCATCTAGAAGAAAAACGACAGAAAAAAACTGATTTACATAAAGATGCTGTAGCTATAAAAAATGGGTATAAAATATTTCGGTTCAAATTGCACCATGACATCATTGATATGATTAAGTGTATAGATTGTGCCCAGAATAAATAGCGTCGGCAATATGATAATTCCCGCGCCTTCTTTTCTCTTTTATGCGTCGGATAAAATAGTTATCTGGTAAATGGGTCACAGGTGCATACCAGCCCTCAGGCAGGTCTGAGGGCAACGGACACCAGTCATCTGGTAAGGGTCTTAGAGGCATAGCTCTTGAGGGGTAAAGAGCACACCCTGCCTCTTGTGGTCTTCAAGCCTCTTAACCGCCGCCTCGTAATAGTCCTTGTCGATTTCGTACAAATCCAAATCAAATCCCATGTTATAGCAGGCGATAGCGATACTTGCCGAATCTCCGTGAGTATCCAGGATTCTATCCCCCGGTTGGCGTAGTTCTTTAATATCCAAGACAGAAAGAGGAGTTTCCGAAATGCCCACGGTTAGGCCAAATAAGCCGGTTCAATTATGAGGTCAGGAAAAGTAAAAGATTTTAAATCACCATCATAGACCGGCTTCGAATCCCCCTCTCGGAAACTGTAAGGAAAACCAGACAACATTCGTCTTTTCCGGCACTGCCGTCTTTCAAGCTCAAACCCTCGATTTAACTCAAAATTCCTCCCAAAGGGCATTCACATGGTCTGTCGATTTTTATTACATGCATCAGGCGCGGGCAGGGTGTCGCCTTTTTATGAATTCAAAAAACTCAGTGATTTCAGCATATTTGGCGCACAGGCGTTCTCCGGCACAGTATTTGCTTACTTATAAGAGCAACACTGAAAACAGGAGATCGAAAATGAAGAGATTCCTTATGTTGTCTGCAATGGCTCTTGCCCTTACCGCAGCAAGCGAGGCAGGTGCGATAAGCATAACCCAGACCAACAGCGCCTCCGTACTTGGGGCCGCGCTTGGCGGGGTTACAGTGACAGCGGTTTCCGGCGACGCCAACCAGTTCGGCACATTCACCAACTCTTCCGGGCTCTGGGGCATAGGAAACGGCGTAGTCCTCTCAACTGGCGATGTAAACCATTATAATGACGGGCCGAACACGCTCGTCAATAACAGCACTGCGTACGGCACTTCCGGGCAGGCTGACCTTGCGTCGCTGGCAGGAAATACGACCTATGACGCAGCCCTGCTGCTCTTTGATTTTGTTGCCGGGGACACCCAGTTCAGCTTTGACTTCGTATTCGGCTCAGAGGAATATCCGGAATATGTCGGCTCACAATTTAATGACGTCTTCGGCGCCTTTTTCGGCGGTGTTGGCGGCACAAACGTGACCTACGACCAGTTTGTGAACCCTATCACGATAAATTCGGCCTGGATGAGCAGTCCTACCGGGACCGAGCTTGACGGCGCTACAGTCCTCCTTTCCACGGTTGTCGGCGGTCTCACTGTCGGCAATACATATTCTCTCATGTTCGGCATAGCCGACGCCGGGGACGCATACTGGGACAGCACCGTTTATATCAGCAATTTCAGATTTACGAGCGGACAGGATGTGGGTACGAACCCCACTAATCAGAACAATCCGGTTCCTGAGCCGTCCACGATAATCCTCCTCGGCACAGGGCTCGCCGGGCTTGGATATTACGCCAGGAAGAGACAGAAGAAGTCATAATAGACCGGCAAGTCTCCCGATATCTGATTTTGAAGGCTTCAGGCCAGGCTTCGTTTGATCCATCGAGCGAAGCCTGGCCTTTTTTTAGACCCAACTTGCCGTGCCTCAGGCCTGATTACCGCCAATATTCCCGATAGAATAAAGAGCCAGATGCAATCAAGCCACTCGATGTATTAATCCTTCGTAAATAACTATTGTAAAATTTTCCCAGATATGGCAAAATTCACATGGTTTTTCATAGTTTTCTCAAGGGGTAAGCTGTTCTTCCATGAAAGGCGCCAATACAAAGATGCTCCGGGATTTTTTTCTCGGAGTCATAAAAATACACATCCTTTATCACGCCAACAGGAAGGGCGTCTACGGCCTCTGGCTGATCGAAGAACTCGGCCATCACGGATATGAGGTCAGTCCCGGCACCCTGTACCCCATCCTCCATAAGCTCGAAAAAGAAAAGCTCCTGAAATCATACCCCGAGGTCGTCGAAGGGAAGATCAGGAAGTACTACAAGACTACCCCTGGCGGCGTGAAGGCAATGGATCAGGTCAGGGAGAAGATCATCGAGCTCATAAACGAAGTCGGCCTGAACGCGAACTGAGGCCTTATCCAATCCGAACATTCTTCTTGAAAACCCAATAAAATCAAATCATTTCACAAGCCGCCCCGCAATGCGGGCCGGAGCCCCGCTTTTCCGAAGCAACCCAACTTTAGTAGTGCTGATTTCCAACCTGCGCTGGATTTACCAGGCAGTTACCTGCGTGCTATCGTGTTTTTGAGATGGCGATGCCTGAAAAAAGTTTCTTCAGGCACTCACATTTCTGTTGACAGGCAGGTTAGTTTTGTAATACGATATCGTTAAGCGATATCGATGACAGGTATCGCAAGGCATCAACAGAGCGCTCCTCTCTATATCCGGCCTGAGCTGATGACGGCTTAGCCGGGGCTCCCGCCCCGGTAGCTGCCGGAAAAACGCAAGCAAATAGTGCATGCGTTGCCTGGATTGAGTCTTGTGCTGATGGCGGTACAGGACGCGGCCACGCAAAAGATGTTCATGAATGACCGAATGATCGGTTGTAAGGTTCATTTCAGGAACATGGACGGGTATAGTACGCGAACAGACGGACAAAAAAACTCAACGGATTTCAAAGGAGAACGATAATGAAAAGGCTTATATACGCCTCCCTTATAGCAGTTTCAGCGGGCTTCATTGCAGCAGGCACCGCCTCAGCAGTAGACGGGCCGGGCACCGGCGCAGGAGTAGTCATTGGCGATTACGCCGCAGGCCAATACGCCGGCGGCATCGGTGCATCAAGGCATAACCTTGGTGCTTTTGGCAACCCGAACAACGA
>MGPL01000002.1:7316-8190 GCA_001797415.1 Deltaproteobacteria bacterium GWA2_55_10 | reverse complement strand
ACCAACGCCACAACCGAGATATGCGTATTCTGTCACACGCCTCACCACACTGCCACCGCCAGCGGCGCGCCGCTGTGGAACAGGGGAATCAGCACCACCTCTTTCACATCTTATGGCACCACCATCGGCGGCACCCCCACTGACGCCAACCAGGGCGGAGCGACGCTCGCCTGCCTTAGCTGCCACGACGGCGTAACCACCTTTGACAACCTCGCGAACAAGCCCGGTAAAGCAGGCCTGGGCAGCGGCGGCATCGGTTCGACCGCAGATGCAGGCTGGTCATTCTATAAGAACAACACCACCCTCCAGACTGCCGAGCCTGGCAACGACGAGATAGGCAACACCACCTCAAGCAGGCTGAACATCGGCGGTTCCAACAGCGCCGGCCTCTCGAATGACCACCCTGTATCGATCACCTATAACGACACAAAGGCCAGCTTGAGGCCCACGAACACGACCATTTCAACGGTCGACCTCACCGCAGACCTCGCGTCTAGCGCCAGCACCGCCTATGGCAACAACCTGGCCCAGAACGTATGGGCCGTAAACGGATTCCTCTCCTCCTCCGCCTCCATATCTGACCTGCTCAGGGGCGGCAAGGTCGAGTGCACCAGCTGCCATGACCCCCATTTCAAGAACCTGTCCTGGGACGAGACCGAGTCGATTTGGAGCGGCACCAACGCCGAGTCGACCGACGGTATGTTCCTTAGAAGGGTCGGCGGCAACACCGGTTCCGGCGTATGCAGGACCTGCCACGCCAAGTAAGTCAGTCTTAAGCATAATCGATCCAAAAAAAAAGCGGGCCGAAAGGCCCGCTTTTTTTATTGAACGGGAATCCGCGCGCGATCGAGCAATACATCACCCTCCCTTAGTC
>MGPL01000002.1:4739-7256 GCA_001797415.1 Deltaproteobacteria bacterium GWA2_55_10 | reverse complement strand
TTGCGCGGCAGAGGGCGATATCCGCCGCCGTACCTGCCCCGGCCGCGCCCTGTTTTCGCTTGACAGCCGCGCGTTAACTAAATACAATATCGCAAATCGTTATCGAAATGTAATATCAGCGGCGGAAGGGCATGGACGCGCATGGGGGACAGCTCTACAGGGACGAGGGTTTTCGTGAACAGCCATGAGGTGCACGAGGACTGGTTGAAGCTTACGCCTCGGCAGCAGGAGATCCTGACGAATGTCGTCAGAGGCTTTTCGAACCGCGAGATAGCGTCGGCTATACATGTTACCGAACAGACCGTGAAAGACCACCTTCATAATATCTATGCCAGGCTCGGCGTCAAAAACCGCACCCAACTGGTCACAAGGATTTTCCGCCTGCAGATCTGACACACTCCCGCCTGTCCGTAAACCGCCGTTTTGCTCCACTCACAAGAAAGCCCCGGGGGCCGATAACGCCCCCGGGGCCACGCCGTTATAAAAAGAGGCGTCTCTTAAGAGGATAGATTTTCTTTTTTGCGTTTTTTGAGGATGAAGTAAAGAGAGAACAAGGAAACCAGGATGAAGAGGCCCTGGGCGGATAGCCCCTCGTATGTCGGATAGATGCCGAGGAATTCGATTAGGGGAAACTTGACGTGGCTCGCGCTCAGGAGGCCGGCTTCCTGTAATTCCATGACGCCCTTGCCGGCAAAGACGAATGCCATGAAGTACAGGACGAGCGCTGAAACTGCGAAGAGGGCGCCTGAAGGGACCCTGAGGACCGTGAACCTCAACGCGACAAAAAGGAACCCGAGAGCGGCCAGGCCCGCAAAAAAGCCTATTATTATCATATCAGGCTCTGCCTGGGCAGTTGAGCGGAGAGCCTGGTAAAAGAGCACCGTCTCGGCCCCCTCCCTGTAAACGGTAAGAAAGGACGTCGCGGAAAGGGCGAGCATATTCGTATTGCCAGCTGAGACCAGCTTCTGGCTGAAATAGTCGCCTAATCCGGCCGGCCCCGATTTTCGAATGAACCAGAAGCTTACATAAAGCAGTAATACCGATGCAAAGAGCATCGTGAAGCCTTCGAGCGCCACCCTTGCCTCGCCAGACCTCGTGAAAAGGAGCTGGATGGCGCCGATAGTGGCAATGCTCGCCAGCACGGCCATAAGCGCTCCGAAGTAAATGAAGCCTACTTTATTATCCTGCCCGGTCTTCTTCAGATAGGCGCAAAGCGCGCTTATAACGAGGATCGATTCGAACCCCGCTCTCAGGATTATAAAGAGCGATTTGAGGAACAGCATGAGATTGCCGCTGGTGCCGGGGTTCTTGCAGACAGCCATGCTCTCGACGTCAGCCCGCAGCGACTTTTTCAGGTTATCTACCCTCTCCTTGACGAGAGGAACAGGCTGCCCTGAAGCAACTGCCTTTCTTAAGTCCGTGAACATCATCTCCAGCTCAAAGGCCCTGTCACTGGAGATCCGGGATCTTATGCGGCGTTCCAGGCCGCCGATTTCGAATGAATTGAGAAAGGCTTCGTTCAGGTAGGCTTCCGCCTGGCCAGGTGCCCCGGCGGAATAGGCCGCAACGCACGAGTCAAGTTTCTGCTCGATGTTGCCAAGGACCAGATTCCATTTTCCTGTAGCTTTACGGCTATCTATCTTAGGTTCAGCAGCTTCTGTCATGCAGACGAACGCTGCCAGACATAAAAAGGACAAGACCCCAAAGACAGTCAGTAGTCTCTTTGAGATTCTAAGCATCTGATTTTCCAGTTTAATGTCATTATTAAATCAAAGTAGATCGGGGCCTGTCAAGACATTTTGCCCCTAAATCAAAAAATATCGGATTTCGATTTTGTTAACCGATATCATGGGTCTGCTCAATGAGATTGGAATTATTTTAAAGTTGAATCGAAGTACATTTGTGGAGAAGGTTGGCAGATTACAGTTCGTCTATTTGGAAAGACCCTAAAAAAGAAAAAAATAAGCGGCCTCTCATCAATGTGGCTCTCGAAGTACAAATTTTCTTAACAAAAATGCCATTACGGTTTCAGACCCCTTGACAAAAATTTAAATTTCGGATAAATACTATTTACAATTCGGCAGCCGGTCCCGCAGTCAGCTCGTTTACTCCCCATCGAAGACATCCAACTCGTCACAGCATCAAATAATGGGCATAGCCATTAAGGTTTTTGGTTTGCCCGGCTCCCATCATGACTTCTCATCCCGTCAAAAGACTCCCGTTTTGATTTGCACTTGCCGTTATCACGGCTGAGCCAGACTGAACTTTTCAATCAAGAGTCAAAATCGATGCAGAGAAGATATGAGGACGAACTGAACCTGTTTGTCTGGATGAGGATAGTCTGGAAGAGGCGCTACCTCGTGGCCCTTACCGTGGCCGCGAGCGTCATCTCGACCGCGGTCTATACGCTCCGCCTGCCCAACCTTTATGAATCGAGCGCAGTCATAACGCCTGTCGGCTCAAAGGATAAGGGCAGCAAGGGGCTCTCTCTCTTTTCGCAGCAGCTCGGCGGCGTGG
>MGPL01000002.1:0-4689 GCA_001797415.1 Deltaproteobacteria bacterium GWA2_55_10 | reverse complement strand
CTCAACTCGCTGATTCTCAGAGAAAAGATAATAAAAAAATACGCCCTGCTGCCCGTCCTCGTCGGGGAAGATGACGCAAGGGCTGCCGGAGGGGATGAGGGCCTAAGGCTCTGGGACGCGCTGCGGGCGCTCGATGCAATCGTCAGGGTATCCAGCAGCGCCGAGGATAACACGATAAGCATCACGGCAGAGTTCCATGATCCCCGGGAAGCGGCCAGGATAGTGGATCACTTTCTCAATGCGCTCACTGAGCAGATGACCGGAGAGGCAAAGCGTGTCGCGCTCGCCAACATCGGACACCTTGAAAGGCAGCTAAGCGCGACCAGCGACCCGCTGATAAGGCAGAAGATATACAACATGATAGCCGAGCAGGTCGAGACGTCCTTGATGGCGGAGGTGAAGGAGAACTACGCCTTCAAGATAATAGACCCGCCCAGGGTGCCTGACAGGAAGACCGGGCCCAAAAGGGTCAAGATGCTCGCAATGAGCTTTTTTGTCTCTCTTGCCGCGGCCGTGATGCTGGCGTTTATTCTGGAATATATCCGTATCAAGTCATTGGAAGCGGGTAAAGAAATCTAAAGGAGCCGGGGTTTGCAGGGGATTTCAAGAATAATCGGATTATTATTTCTGTTTATTTGCATGCTTTTGCCCTCTGGTATGGCGAATGCCGATGAATGCCTGCCCGGGGACGCGGCATGCATTTCTCACGGGGGCATTCCCCCGGAGGCGCTCGAGGCGCTGAAAAGCGACCCTGAGCTTCTCAAGCTCAATGAGGCAAAGGCAAAAAAAGAAACTGCGGGGAAAATAGAGAAGGCCGCGCCGGATAAGGCAGGCGAAAAGAGAGAGGAGAAGGCATTAAAAGAGAGCGCGCCGAAGACCCTCTTTGAAAGATACGTGGCAGAGCCAGGCGCCCAGGAGATATCGCTCAAGCTCGCGCCTTTCGGGTACGACCTCTTTAGCGAGGCCGCCCCGGCAGCGAGCCAGGACCTGCCTGTCGCGTCCGATTATGTGGTAGGCCCGGGAGACGAGATCGACCTTCTTCTTTGGGGAAGGGTCAACGGCCGCTATAACCTGACCGTAGGCAGGGAAGGCGCTATTCAGTTCCCATATGCAGGGCCGCTTACGGTCGGCGGCATGACTTTTTCGGATATGAGAAAGTATCTCATGAGCCAGTCCAATAAAATAATCGGCACAGAGATGAGCGTCACTATGGGCAGGCTCCGCGGCATCCAGGTATTTGTCCTCGGCGAGGTGAAGCGGCCGGGCGCATACAATGTGAGCGCAATGTCGACGGCCACCGCCGCGCTGATGGCGTCCGGCGGGCCGACGGAGATAGGTTCCCTCAGGATGATAGAGGTCAAGAGGACGAACGGGGCGGCGTCAAAACTGGATTTCTACGACCTCCTGCTCCGCGGCGACAGGTCAAAGGACCAGAGGCTTCAGAACGGGGACGTAATATTCGTGCCGGTTGTCGGGCCGCTCGTGGCCATAGCGGGAAACGTGAAGAGGCCGGCGGTCTACGAGCTTGCGGGGCCTGCCAGCCTCGACAAGGCGCTTGAGATCGCAGGCGGCGTCATGCCGGTCGCGTACACGCAGCAGGTGCAGGTAACGAGGATAGAGGGCAATGACAGGAAGATAGTCGTCGACCTTAACGCCAGGGACGAAAAGGCCCGATCATTCGAGCTCCGGGACGGCGACCTGATCAAGGTCTTTCCGATATCGGCGGAAGAGAAAAATGCAGTCTATCTTGAAGGCAATGTGAAGAGGCCGGGCAAGTATGAGCTCAAAAGGGGCATGCGGCTCAAGGATCTGATACAGGACGAATCCGGCCTCTTGAAAGATACATACATGAACTACGGATTCGTGAAAAGAAAGGCCTCCCCCGGCAGGAATGAGACCATAGAGCGCTTCAGCGTCGAAGGACTCTTCAGCGGCTCTGACGCAGACAACCCCGATCTTATGCCAGGGGACACCGTCCATGTCTTCTCGAAATGGTCTTTCAGGCAAAGGCCGCTGGTGCACATACAAGGAGAGGTCAGGTGCTCGGAAATCGCGCTGGAAAAGACGGAACCGGGCAGGCAGGGACGGGAAACACAGTCAAAGGGAAAGGATAACGAGCGGAAAAAAGACGAAAAGAACGAAGATGATCTCTCCGGGTCCGGCTCAGATGGACATGAAAAAGGAAATGATGAAAAAGGTAAGCAAGAACGGAAAGCCTGCAGCTTTGAACTTGTCGAAAAGATGACTGTTAAGGATATTCTCTTCATGGCAGGCGGCCTTACGGCAGAGGCCTCTTACGGCGACTTCGAGATCTACAGGACAGACCCGGCCACAAGAGAGATCAAGCTTTTGAGGCCGGACCTCTCGAAAGCAATCGAGGGCGTTCCCCCGATATTCCTCCAGCAGGACGACAGGCTGATAATACATTCAATAAGAGAGGTCCAGCCAAGGCAGTTCGTGACCATATCCGGCGATGTGAACAAACCAGGCCAGTATCAGCTCGCCCAGGGCATGACAGTAAAGGACCTTCTATTCACGGCAGGAAATCTCCTGGAGTCGGCCCATATCGCCGAGGCTGAGCTTACCTCCGGCGCTCCGGATGAGAACGGCATATTTTCAACAAGCGGCAGGAAGATAGATTTGAGCAGGGCGCTTGCCGGTGACCCCGCTCATGATATCGCTCTCAAGGCCTATGACAGCCTTTTCATAAAACGCATTCTCGGATGGATGGATGAGAAGTATGTAACGCTTTCCGGCGAGGTGGCCTTTCCCGGCAAATACCGGCTCAAAAAAGACGAGAAGTTGAGCATGGTCCTTGAACGGGCCGGAGGCTTTACGGAAAAGGCGTATCTAAAGGGCGCGGTCTTCACAAGGCCCTCCGTAAGGGCATTGCAGCAGAAAAAGCTCGAGGAGTCCATAGACAAACTTGAAAAGGAGATGCTCTCGAAATCCGCCATGAAGATGGAGGGGGCGCTTACGCCCGAGGAGGCGAAGCAGTACGGGCTCTCGGCGGAGCAGAGCAAGGCGCTTATGGAAAAGATGAGGAGCGTCCGCGCTACTGGAAGGATTTCCATAAGGCTTGAGAGCGTCGAGCGACTGAAGGGTTCGCAATACGATATAGAACTTGAGGACGGAGACGTACTGATTGTGCCGCACAGGCCTGCGCAGGTGCAGGTCATGGGTTCGGTCTACAACCAGGCCGCTTTCATATACGACGATAGTTTCCCGATTTCACGATATATAGAGCTTGCAGGCGGAATGGACAAGAACGCGGCCGATGACGAAGTATATATACTCAAGGCCGACGGCACTGCCGTAAGCAAAAAGTCGATCAACAGGTCATGGCTCAGATGGGACAGAGAAAATAAAGGATGGGCAAGCGGCGTGGGCTCATATGTGCTCGATCCCGGGGATACCATAGTTGTTCCTGAAAAATTGGAGAAGACCGCCTGGCTCAAGGAATTCAAGGATATAACCCAGATACTCTATCAGATAGCCGTAACAGCCGGAGTAATCATAGTAGCCTTCTGATTTTTTTCCAGACAGTCCTCACCTTGGAATCCCTCAGCGCATCAGGACAAGCACTTCGCCTGCTCCATCTAACAGAATGCGGCCATCTGCCGCTAAAGAGACCACATGCGCCTTAAGAACAAAAAAGTCCTTGTAACAGGCTCGGACGGCTTCATCGGAAGCCACCTCGTGGAAAAACTCGTCGATGAAGGCGCGGTTGTCAGGGCCTTTGTCTGCTACAACTCGTTCAACTCCTGGGGCTGGCTGGAGGCGCTCCCTCCAGAGCGTCTCGACTCCATCGAGGTCTTCGCGGGCGACATAAGGGACCAGGGCAGGGTTCATGCGGCCCTCCAGGGCATGGACGCCGTATTCCATCTCGCGGCGCTCATAGGCATACCCTACTCCTATCATTCGCCAGAGTCGTATGTGTCTACGAACGTCACCGGGACTTTGAACGTGCTGCTCTCTGCCAGGGCGCACGGACTGGAACGCGTTCTCGTCACATCCACCTCAGAGGTCTACGGCTCGGCCAGGTATGTTCCCATTGACGAGGCGCACCCGCTGAGCCCGCAGTCGCCGTACTCGGCAACGAAGATAGCGGCAGACGGTCTTGCCGAGAGCTTCCACAGGTCGTTCGGATTGCCAGTTGTCATTGCGCGCCCCTTCAACGCATACGGGCCGCGCCAATCCGCAAGGGCGGTCATACCCACGATAATCTCCCAGTTACTGAACGGCGCCGAGGTGAGGCTCGGGTCACTGCACCCCAGGAGGGATTTCAATTATGTGGAAGATATCGCAAGGGGGATGATTGCCCTGGCAGAGTGCGATAAGGCGGTCGGCATGACCGTGAACATCGGCTCCGGCCGGGAGATATCCATGCAGGAGCTTGCGGAAGGGCTCATAAATATCGTGAGGCCCGGCGCAAGAATAATGACCGAGACCGGCAGGGAACGGCCCGCAAAGAGCGAGGTCGAAAGGCTACTGTGCGATAACAGTCTGATAAAAAAGCTTACAGGCTGGAGCCCTTCTATCGAGTTGGAAGAGGGGCTTCAAAAGACAATAGGGTGGATGAGGGATGAGGGTAGCGTCAGATACAAGTGGAATGCCTATAACGTTTGAGGGCTTCATACCGCTTTCAAAGCCGGAGATCTCAGGCAACGAGTGGAGGTATGTAAAGGA
>MGPL01000001.1:1215-10800 GCA_001797415.1 Deltaproteobacteria bacterium GWA2_55_10 | reverse complement strand
ACAATATCACCTCTCAAAAATGGCGTGATTTGATTCGACCCTATGTGGCGGGTTTTAAGTGACCACTAAAGTGAGTAATTTGTGAGTTACTTTTTATCACAATTGGAAATTATTGGGAATAATAGTCAAGAATGGGCATGCTATCAAGAGATTTTTCGAGAAAGAAAAAGCGGTAGAACGCTGTATTTATGCGTTTCTACCGCTATTTTATTTGGCGCCCCCGAGACGATTCGAACGTCCGGCACACGGATTAGGAATCCGTTGCTCTATCCACCTGAGCTACGGGGGCTTTGAGGTAAATCTTTGCATTTTCAATCAAAATGCGCATGTTTGGCGCGCATCCGCTGCAGAATCAAAAGATTGTCTCAAAAAAAAACCTGCCTGTCAACCCAAAATTCTTGCATAAAAACTCAAAAAATCGGCTCAAAAGGCCTGAGGCCGGCAACTTGACTCGCCGTCTCCCGCAGCAAGACTTAGTAGAATGAGAAAGGGGGTATTCTGAATGGCTATCTCGTCACAGGTACTCGAAAGAGGCGAAAAGGAGCAACACCCGACAATGCCGCTCTTCGAAGGCAGATGGGAATAGGAATCGCTAAATCACCCTGTTCTTAGGCTCGCCCCTGGCAAACGCCGAGATGTTCTCGACAGTAGTATCGAGTATTCTCTGGACCGCCTCCCTTGTGTTGAATGCGCTGTGCGGGGTTATGATGACATTGCGCAGGCGCAGTAATATGTGCCCTGCCAGGAGCACGTCGAGGGGCTTTTTCTGGACTATCGAACGCAGCAGCTCCGCCTCTTCCCGGATGGTCGGCTCCTCCGGGAGGACGTCAAGCCCGACTGCCGCGACCTTGCCTGTCGTAATGGCCCGGAGTAGTGCCTGCACGTCGATGAGCGTGCCTCTCGCGGTATTTATTATGACCACACCGTCCTTCATCATCCCGAACTCCCTCTCGGAGAGGAAGTTGTGCGTCTCGGCTGTGGCAGGGATATGAAGCGTTATGATGTCTGACTTCCTCAAGACCTCTTCAAGTGAGACATACCTGAAGCCGTGATTCTTTGCAAGCTCCTCTTTCGGGAAAAGGTCATAGGCAAGGACCTCCATGTGGAAGCCTTTCGCTATGTCTATGACATACCTGCCGATGCTGCCGGTGCCGAGCACGCCGAGAGTCTTTCCGCGGAGATCGAAACCCCGCAAGCCCTGCAGGGAAAAATCGCCCCTTCGGGTGCGTTCGATGGCTTCTATCATGTTATGGCTGATCGTAAGCAGAAGGCCAAAGACGTGCTCAGCGACAGTGTTGTCGCCATATGTGGGCACATTCGATACGCTTATCCCGCGCTCCCTGCAGTATTCGATGTCGATGTGGTCAAAGCCTGTAGAACGGGTGGCGATAAGCTTGAGGTTCCGGAAGCGGCTCAGGGCTGCCCTGTCGAGTTCGGAGTAGATGAAGGTCGATATGACGTCCACGTCTGTATATGGCCCTGCGTTCCCGGCCGTAAGATGGTCGCTCAGAAACCTTATCTCATGGCCGGAATCGATCCTGTCAAAAGCCGCCCTCTCCCATTCCTCGACCTCGAAAACGGCCATTTTCATATCGTCCCCCGTATCTGTATGATTCTTGTGCCTGAGGACTGATATGTCAAGCCGCCGCGAATCGGCTCAGTGGAATACGGCTATCAACAGCGCGGCAAATACGGCCAGTAACCGGGCGGCAGCGATTACCAATTCTTTCATGCTACTCCGGATAACAGGCCCATAAGGGCCAGTGTTATAAGGACCGCCAGGTAAGTCAGGATATGGGCGATCAGTTCGAATATCAAGGACCTGCTCTTCAAGATGAGCGTTCTCCTGGAACAATCCTGCGGACTGAAAAAAACGCCGTTCTACGGCTCTACTGTTAATTTTAAGGATTTCAGATTAGAGGAGTATTAGAGAGGGTTTTGAGCGAAGAAATTACCTTGGCTTCTCAATACGCAAGTCTTTCATGCGGCGCCAGAGCGTGGTCCTGCTCATCTTGAGCATGCGGGCCGTCTCGTTGTACTTCCATTTGGTCTCGTGCAGGGATTTCAAGATCATCTCCCGTTCAAGGGATTTGAGCGGCTCATCGGCATTGAGCACGCGCTCGACGGCGGCCTTTGCCTGCAGGTCCTTGGGCAGGTGCTCAGGGCTTACGGTGTTGCCCTGGCAGCGCACGAACGCGTGCTCGATTATGTGCTCGAGCTCCCTGATGTTGCCGGGATATTCGTACTCCATCAGGAGTTCCATTGCGGCTGGCGAGATATGGCGGACCTCCATGGACATCTCGCGGTTGAACTTGTCTATGAAATGCCTTACGAGAAGCGGTATGTCGTCCTTGCGCTCACGGAGGGCCGGAAGGCGAATGGGGACGACTTTGAGCCTGTAGAAGAGGTCCTCCCTGAACGCACCCCTGTCCACGAGGGCTTTGAGGTCCTTGTTCGTGGCGGTTATTACCCTCACATCGACCTTGATGGTCTTGATGCCTCCTACCCTCTCGAACTCCCCCTCTTGCAGGACGCGCAGGAGCTTTACTTGTGTATGCGGAGTGTGTCGCCCACCTCGTCCAGGAAGAGCGTGCCTCCTCCAGCCAGCTCGAACCTTCCGGCCCTGTCGTTTATCGCGCCGGTGAATGCGCCTTTTACATGGCCGAAGAGCTCGCTTTCAAGAAGCCCTTCGGAGAGGGCGGCGCAGTTTACCTTTATGAAAGGGCCTTCCGCGCGCGGAGAGTTGTGGTGTATTGCGTTGGCAATGAGCTCCTTGCCGGTGCCGGTCTCGCCCTCGATAAGTACCGTTGCTCGCGTGGGCGCGACCTCTTTCAGCAGCTCATAGACTTCGTGCATCCTGTAGTTCTTGCCTACTATGTTATTGAAGGAGTACTTGCCCTTTATCTCGTCCTTGAGTTCCTTTATGAGCGAGACGTCCCGGAAGATCTCGATGCCACCTATTATGCTGCCTGACTCGTCCTTGAGAAGAGAGGTATTGATGCTGAGCGTGAGCAACTTGTCCCCGCGCTCGAGCGTCACCTCGTAATTGTAGAGGTGTTCCCTGCTCTTTATCGTCCTGTTAATGAGGCAGTCGAACGAGCAGCCGGTGTGGCCGATTATCTCGCTGCACTTGCCGCTCTTGAAGAAATCCTCCGCGCCGACCTTGCCGAGGATCTCCTTTGCCGCGCGGTTTATGAAGAGTATGCGGTGGTTGAGCCCGAGGACTACAACGCCGTCCGCGATGCTGTTCAGGATGGCGTCGCTGTTGAGCTCCAGGTACTTATGGACCGACTGGGGGTCGGATGATATTTTCAGGGCGTTGTCAGTCAAGTTCTGCGCTCCTTACCTGTGATTATAAGCCCCGCCTCGGACCTTTTCAATCCTTCTTTGCTGGAACCCACCTCCGTGGGGGAGCAGCGGGTCCCTGCCAGGCTCACCGGAGAGCCTGGCAGGGACTTGTGAGGGTTTGGCGGGTTTGGTTGCGGGTTTTGGGGGTTATCCGGTATGTCTTCACGCCCGTGGAGCCTTCAGCTCAGGGCAATCGTCATGGCGAACATTAATAGGGTCATAAAGAGTATCGCTTCAAAGATATGTGCCTTGTTCATTGGTTACCTCCTCATCAGGGCATATTGCTCTCCCACAGGCCGGTAGCCATTGAGATGATGGTGAAGATGACCGCTATGTGCGCGATCACTTCCAGAAGGGTCCAGGCCTTTATCAGCTTTACCATCCTTGTCATCAGAAGACCCCCCTTCCTGCGCTCTCCAGCGCGAGCAATACAAGCGCCGAAAGCCCAAAAACAAATGCAATGTAGTACAACGGTATCGTCTCTGTCTTCATCTGCATCTCTCAATCAGCTGCAATTACGCCCTATTCTTTTCAAGTTCCGTGCCAAACCATATCCAAGACCATAACTCATTGATTTTATTGATATAGTAATTTTCCGCGATTGGCATCGTCACTCCCGAAATGTTCAAAATTGAAACGCCATGAAACGATTTTTGAAAAAAACCAAATAAATCAGGCGATTCCGAGAGCATTTCAAAATTGAAACAATGCCCGCTGTTGAAACATTGACATCTACGATTTTTAAACAATACTTGAAAAAGGGGGTATAAATGAACATAGCACTGATAGTCAGCACCTTTCCGAAGCTTTCCGAGACATTTATCCTCAACCAGATAACCGGCCTTATCGATATGGGGCACAGCGTGACCATATTCGCCGAGTACAGGGGCAAGGAGGAGAAGGTCCATACGGATGTTGAGCGGTACGGTCTTCGGGAGAAGACCTTCCATTTCGTTACGCCGGAGCAGAGGCTCAAGCGCACCTTATCCGGCATGAAGCTCCTTGCCTCAAACATAGGCAAGGCGCCGATCGATGTGATGAAGTCAATAAACTTCCTGAGCTACGGCAAAAAGGCCATCTCTCTTAAGATACTGCACCTCCTGGCGCCCTTCCTCGGCAAGCGGTTCGATATCATTCATTCGCACTTCGGGATAAACGGGGCTCTTGCCATCTATCTCAAGCTCCTGGGCGTGAAGGGCAGATACATAACCTCGTTCCACGGCTATGATGTCAACAGCCTCCCATTCAAGGCCGCTCCGGGCTACTACGATACGCTCTTCCGCCACGGCGACCTCTTCATTGCCAATACTACTTTCACGAGAAAGAGGGCCGTTGAACTCGGCTGTGATGAAAGGAAGCTCATTACACTGCCCGTGGGCGTTGACCTCCGCAAGTTCGGGTTCAGGCAAAGGTCAATCATGCCCGGCGAGCCCCTGAGGCTCCTGACGATAGGCAGGCTTGTAGAGAAAAAGGGGCACGAGTACGCCCTGAAGGCCGTGAAGATACTCGCCTCAAGAGGCTTGAAGGTCCGTTACACCATTGCGGGGGACGGCCCTGAGCGGGAGAGGCTTTTAAGCCTCGCGCGCTCGCTCGGTATAACAGAGCATGTCGAGTTCCTCTATGATGTAAACGACAAGGAAGCAGTTGTGCTTTACGATTCCTGCCACATATTCCTGCTCCACGGCGTCACAGCCAGGGACCATGACAGGGAGGGGCAGGCGCTTGTGCTGCAGGAGGCCCAGGCAGCCGGCTTGCCCGTAGTCTCTACTTGGCATAACGGCATACCTGAGGGCGTGCTCGACGGCGTCACCGGCTTTCTCTGTCCGGAACGCGACGAGGCTGCCATTGCCGAAAAGATAGGCTTTTTAGCTCAAAATACTGATATATGGATAAAGATGGGCGAGGCAGGAAGAAAGTTCGTGGAAGGCAAATACGACAGCGTGAAGATAAACAGGGAGCTTGCGAATATCTATTCGGGGCTTCTTACGGCTGGAGAAAGGGAAATGAAAGACGGGACAGGGGCCGAAAGGCCCGCTGTCCCGTAGTTATTAAAGGCTTAAGCTTTAACCGCTTCGTCCTTTTTAGCGGCCTCTATGAGCTCGCCGACGAACATATTGACATCGGTCGAGTGCATGGCGCAGGCCATTGAAATGGGCTCGCCACCGAAGGCCGGGCAGGTAAAGCAGCCGGAGCCGAAGTGCTTTGAGAAGACCTCTTTTGTCGAAGGCCATCTGGTAGTGACCTCGCCTGTGGTCATATGGCCGGTTATCTCGGGCATTGTCATCCTCCTTGCGATATATTATCAATAATCAATCTACTGCGTTTAACCTGAATATTATATGATTTTCGTCATGAAAAAACAAGGGGCCTAACCGGGCAAGACCCTTAAGAAACCCTCCTTCTCGTCCCATTTAGCCATACTCCCGAACTCGGAGCAGAGGTTCTTCATCTTTGCCGCGATGAGCTCTGCCCTCGGGTACTCCGCCATCCTCGCGCTGAGCGACTCGATGACAGTGGGAACCAGGCGCATCGACCTTACCTTTTTTTCTATTTCGGCAATAAAGATGAAAGACTCGTCATTCCTCTCTTCTTCGTCTATGGCATAGTCGTCGATGAAGTCTCCCGCGCCGTATATGACGGCCCCTCCCCTGTAGAACTCAATGCCCTGAAAGACATGGCAGGAGTGTCCGAAAACCATATCGGCCCCGCTCTCGATGAGCCTTCTTCCGAACGGTATATGAGAGGCGGCTGGCGTGTAGCCCCAGTTAGGCCCCCAGTGGGCCGAGACGATGACAAAACCGGTCTCTTTCCTTGCCAGTTCTACCCTGTCGAATAGCCCCTGCGCCCTCGGGTCATCCACATCGACAGGCACATAATAGACGCCCGGCCTGTCCTTTTTCGCCTCCCAGAGCGGCTCGTTGTCGGTAAAGGCCAACATGGCGCACCTTTTTCCCGCGGCCTCGAAGTAGGCAGGGCTGCTCGCCTCATCCAGATTCCTGCCCGCGCCCGCGCGTGCTATCCCTGCCCTTTCCAGGATCTCGATCATTTCGAACAGCGCGTCATACTCGTAATCGAGCGAGTGATTATTGGCGATGGATACGGCGTTGATACCGGCTATCTTGAGGCATTCGATATTCTTTGAATCGCTCCGGAAGTGAAATACCTTGGGCGTGGCTGACCAGGGCCGTCCCTTGTCCGAGATGACGCACTCAAGGTTTGCTATCCTCGCGTCCGCCCCTTTGAACTTCGACAAAGTATTGCCCCAGGGATACTCAGGCGGTCTCCTTGAAAGCTCCCTGTTCACAAGGCGCCCGAGCATGACATCGCCGACGAATAGGAGCTTCATGGGACCTCCGGAAAGGATTAACGCCTCAGGAGAATTTTTTCTATTCGAAAGAACCCTCCTGAGGCCGACTTTTAGAGTCTTCCCGCTATGGATACGATTGTCAAGCCTGCTCGGCAGGCCTCTTTTTCCAGGGAAGCCTGAAGCTTTTGAGGAAGGCCGGAAGTTTTATGTCGTCGAGCGCCGAGTAGACTACCGGAATGACCAGAAGGGTTACAAGGAGGCACATGGCCTGTCCGCCGACTATGACCACTGCCAGCGAGGCCCTTGCGGCCGAGCCGTCGCCCCTGCCGAGCGTGACCGGGAGCATGCCCGCGATGATCGCGAATGTTGTCATGAGTATGGGACGGAGTCTCACCTTGTTGGCGAGCATCTGCGCCTCGTACCTGTCCATGCCGCGCGCCCGGAGCGTATTTGTATAGTCCACCTGGAGTATGCCGTTCTTCTTTACGACTCCTATGAGGATGAACATGCCCATTACGCTGTAGATATTGAGCGTGTTCCCGGCGAGTATGAGGCTCAATATGCCGAAGGGTATTGCTATGAAAATCGATGTCATGATCGAGAGCGGATGGACAAAGCTCTCGAACTGGGCGGCGAGCACCATGTAGATGAAAATGATGCTCAGCACAAAGGCTATCATGAAGTTCCTGAAGGCCTCTGCCATGAGCTTGCCCCTGCCGAGGTACGATGTCGAATACTCATGCGGCAGCTTCATCTCCTTTACGAGCTTGTCGGCGTCCGCCATAGCCTCGCCAAGGGGCTTATTGTGCAGGTTCGAGATTATCGTTATCTGCCTCTCCTGTGAAAAGCGGTCTATCTGTCCGGGGCTTGTGCCGGGCGTGAGCTCGGCGACATTGTTGAGCTTCACCAGCATTCCGTCGCTGCCGGGAACCGTAAGGGTGTAGATGCTGCCCGAGTCCTTTCTGTAGTCCTGCGCAAGGCGGAGTCTTACATTGTACTGCTCGTCCTTTTCCCTGAAGAGCGATACTTTCTCGCCGCCGACCATCGTGCGCAGGCTCGCGGCTATGGCCTCGACGCTCACGCCCAGATCAGACGCCTTCTGCCTGTCTATGTGCACCTGCAGCTCAGGGTGCTTCAGGGCCTGTCCCGTGTCCGTGTCGACAAATCCGGGTATGGCCTTGAGCCTCGTGATTATCTCGCCGGAGTACTCGTCGAGCTTTTTAAGCTCAGGGCCGCGGAGAACAAGGTTAAATGGCGTGGACTTGAAGCCGCCGCCTGAGACGAGGTTGATGAGCTGGACGCTGACCCTGAGGCCCGGCATGTCCTTCAGGAGCACCCTCACCTCCTGCATAATCTCCTTCTGCGGCCTCTCCCTCTCGGACATGTGCTTGAGGTCGACATATATCGATGCGTCGGTCACGTTGGAGAGGTACTGACCTCTTACGCCTATGGTCGTAAAGGTGTGCTCGACCTCAGGGATGGCGGCTATCTTCTTCTCGACCCCTGCGATTATCTCCGAGCTCTTGTCAAGGGACGACCCCGGCGGAGTCTCGACTATTACCTCGAACTCGCTCATGTCGTCGTCGGCGATGAACTCTGCCTTCGAGAGCTTTGAAAGAGGCACCACGGAGAAGAGCATCGCTATCGCCGCTATGATGACAATGGCCCTGTGCCTGAGGCTCCAGCCGAGGAGCTTTAGATAGGAGCCCTCGACAATTGAATAGATCTTCGAGTTTTTCGACGCCGCCTTTGCCTCTTTGAGCTTAAGAAAGCGCGACGAGAGCATGGGCGTAAGCGTGAACGACACGAGAAGGGATATCATTATCGCGAAGGTGGCCGTAAGGCCGAAGCTCTTCCAGAACATTCCGACAGTGCCCTGCATGAACGCTATGGGGAGGAAGATGACCACGAGGGATAGGGTCGTAGCCATGACCGCGAGGGATATCTCCTTGGTGCCCTTTATAGCGGCCTCAAGCGGCGTCCTGCCCTCCTCTTCCATGTGCCTGAATATGTTCTCAAGCACTATTATGGCGTCGTCAATGACTATGCCGGTGCAGACCGAAAGGGCAAGGAGTGTCATGTTGTTGAGCGTAAAACCCATGTACTTCATCAAGGTGAAGGTGCCGATGATGGAAGTCGGTATGGCTATTGCCGCGATGAGCGCGCTCCTCCAGTTGCGTATGAACAGGAGTATGATGAGGCTCGCGAGTATCGCGCCCATGACAAGGTGCTCTTCGACCTGGCTTACGGCCTTCTTTATGAACCTCGACTGGTCGATTACGACCTCGAGCTCTATATCCGACGGAAGGGTCGATTTTATCTCACCGACCTTCTCCTTGATCTTGTCGATGACCTCGACAGTATTGGTGCCTGACTGCTTCCTGATGAGGACAGAGACGGCGTTCTTGCCGTCGAGCCTTGAGATGCTCCTCGGCTCCTCCTCGGTATCGAGGACAGAGCCTATGTCCTTGAGGCGCACGGGCGCGCCCTTCCTGTCAGCGACGATGAGGCCTTCGAAATCCCGGACGTTCTCTATGCGGCCCATGGTGCGAAGGCCCTGCTCAGTGGTCTCCCAGGTTATCCTGCCGCCGGGGACCTCGACGTTCTGCTTCCTTATGGCTTCCCGCACCTGTGCGATGGAGAGGCCGTAGGCGAGGAGCCTGTCCGGGTCTATCACGACCTGTATCTCGCGGCGCCTGTCGCCCACAAGGGTGACAGCGCCGACGTTCTTCACGGCCTCGAGCTGGCGTTTTATCTTCTTGTCGGCTATCTCCGTGACTTCCCTCGCCGATCGCTTGCCGGATACGACCATCGACAGGATTGGGGATGAGTCCGGGTCGAACTTCTCTATGATGGGCGAGTCCGTGCCGGGCGGCAGCTCGGAGAGTATGCGGGAGACCTTGTCCCTCACCTCGTCTGAGGCGATATTG
>MGPL01000001.1:0-1152 GCA_001797415.1 Deltaproteobacteria bacterium GWA2_55_10 | reverse complement strand
TGTGTGCCATCCTTCTGCATGAGCTCTTAATTGCTCACTACTTAACAAAGAGACCAAACTAACTTTAAGCTTCTTGTTTGCCATAAAGAAGCGCCAAGGGAAAGCTATTTAAGCTTAAGTTGTGTATATATACACTACATGAAAGAAGAACTTATAGAATTAGGATTAACAGAAAGAGAGACAGACGCCTATTTAGCATTATATAATTTTAAAGAAACGACTGCAACAGAACTAGCTAAAATAACTAAAGAACATAGAACCAATATATATGATTCCTTAAATGGTTTAATAAAAAAAGGTCTGATTACCTATGTAATTAAGAACGGAACCAATTATTACAAGGTTTCTGATCCTAATAGATTAGTAGATTATGCAAATGAAAAAGAAAAATTAGCGGAAAGTTTAACCAATCAACTAAAAGACAAGTTAAAATTACAAAAAAACAAGCCAATAGTTGAAGTTTATGAGGGAAAAGAGGGGTTCAAATCAATATTATATAAAATACTTAAAGAAGGAAAAACCCTCTACGGAATTGGTGCATCGGAAGAATGGGAAAAGAGATTTCCTTTTCAATTATCTAATTATATGAAAGAAAGGCAAAAAAGAAATATTCATGCAAAATTATTGTATGTAAAAGGAACAAAACCAATGATGCATAAAATGAACGAGATTAAATTTCTTCCATTAGAATTTGCTCAACCCTCAACTATTGCTATCTTTGGAGATTATGTGGTAGTATTGATGTGGTCAGACCCCCTTGTTGCTACACTAACAAAAAGCGAACAGCTTAGTCAATCTTTTAAGAATTATTTTGATTTGCTCTGGAAAATAACCAAGAAGTAATCTGAAAAAGTGCCCCTCGTTCATTTTTTGTTATTATCAATCGCATTATCGCCGACAGGCGACTATCTATGCGAAGCACCACCGAGCCAGCCCCATTTATATTTCCAGCAATTTCGTTTAAACAGGATTAAACGCCGAACGGCGTTGTGGTTTGTAGAGGTGTTTAAACGAAACCTCAAAAATTTCTAATTTTTGAAGGCGCTCAAGAACTAAAAGTTCTTGACGTGAAAGAACTAAGAGTGCACATTTACCAATCTATTATTTTCTTAGAATTAATTGGCATCTGAATGCTTACATTTAATCGTTCAG